>JANYIZ010000037.1 GCA_025408445.1 Frigoribacterium sp.
ACAGATGGACAGATGGACAGATGGACAGATGGACAGATGGACAGATGGACAGATGGACAGATGGACAGATGGACAGATGGACAGATGGACGTCCCCAGGATCCACACGCGCTGGCCCGACCACGCTCCCGTTGCATCTTCCACCTCGCCTCATCCCGCGCAGCCGCGCGATCGCGGTGGCAGTGCAATAGGAGTCGCTGTGGGAACAGCGGCGGAGGCGCGGAGAGGGCCCTCGCTGAGCGCGCTGGTGGCGACGCAGCGTGATCGCGCAGGCTCTTTGCCCGCGGATCGGAGCTCGTTGCGGTCTCATGGCGTTTGCCGAACTGGCGCGATGGTGACTACGATCTGGCGCTACCTGACGACGGACCTCAGATCCAGTGCCGCCGGATGATGTCGTGCACAGTGCTGCCGTCGAGTCCCAGCCACTGCGCCTCTGCGAAGTTACGCACGACTATGCCCGCTGCGAGTCCAGGCTGGACAGCCAGTACCCTTCTCATCTCGGCCAAGGCCTCTTTCAGCGTCGTGTAGTTGCCAGTGACTAGGTCATCCGAGACAGCGGTCGATGCGGACGAGTAGAGGATTCCAAATTGTCCGCTCATGGATCAGCTATGCGCGGCGGGCAGGCGCCGCTCTCGCCCTGCTCACAGCGCGCGCCCGTTTCGGAGGCGCAAGATTCTCGGGCTTCAGCTCTGCCAGAACGCGAGAACTTGGCCTTCGCAGGGATCCACACTCCCGAGCCGTACGGAGCCCGCGGCTTGTCCGTCACAGGCAGTGCTGCTTGCGCGGCGCCGATCGCGTAGCTCATGGCCGAGAACATGTGGGCTATTCGCGGGTCAGCAAGGAGCTCCTCAGCGCAGCCGCGCAGCAGCTTGTCAACGGACGGGACGAGTCAGGCATCATCTCGGTGCGTGTTCGGCCTAGCACCGGGAGGCCCGCGATTATCACGGCGCAGGTGACAGAGTTGGTTGCGGGTGAAGCCGCTGATACTCCGCATTGATCGCATCAGCATCCCCCGGAACACACCGCGTCTGACCATCCAAACTCGATGCCGTCGTCGCGACCTCGAAACTCAACGTGAACCCGTCGACCCCATAGCCTGAGGCTGGATAGCGCACCTGCGTCGAGACAATGGTCTTCACCGGAGGTCGCGCCGAAACAAAGGGCTTGAATCCCGCCCCTGTCCACGCCGCGACAACCTGATCGATGATCGCCTGCTGCCGATCCAACGGCACACCAGGGCCATAGCTCACCCCACCGGTCTGCGCGCCCTTAGCGCCCGAGGGAAGACCACACACATCAGCGCCGAGCTCCGTGAATTCCCAACTGCCGCCCACTGTGTCCTGAGCCAACGCATACAACTTCGCTAACTCTGCTTGGGCCTGCGGATAGTCCATCTTCGGATTCTTCCCCCTCTGGACTGCCGGGCTGCACCCCGACAACACTAACGCGAGTACCAGCACCATTGAAACGATCCCTGACCGCATGAACTTCACCGGCTCACCACCGTGCCGCTGTCCCCCAATCCGAGACTGGTAAGTCCGGTGTTGTAGAGCGGGGTAGTGAGCCGGTCCAGATACCCGTACTGGTCCGTAGTCTTCCCCGCGAGTTGCGCTTCGACCTGAGGGGAGGCGGAGTGCCAGTCTGAGCCGTGCAGCTTCACCCCATCGACGGTCGCACCTTCCGACGAGAAAACATGCGCTCCGAAGGCTGGTTGGGTCGGATCCACCGGATGATCGTAAATCGGTATTCGTGCGCTGTCCCATACGGCTTTCGAGAATTTGTCGCTGCCCAAATAGTCCCCACGCCCCAGGTCTGCCACGTTGTCACCGCTCGCCTCTGATGCCCACACATGCCCGGCCGGGACCTGCAGGTCATGCACCGACGGGATGGCTCGATCCAAGCCCGCTGATGCCAACATGGTCAGATTCTCAACCGGGGTGTGCACCAGCGCGAGCGACGCCGTCGTCGTGCCATAAGAATGCGCGACTACGGAAAGGTTCTCGCCCGGCGTCCAGCCGCGCGCCCCGGTCACGCCCTGCAGGAATCCCTGCAAGTGAACGGCACCGACTTTCGCCTGCGCGGAGGACACCACTTCTATGTGCCCCTCGGACGCGCTCCGCGGAGTGTCGTATCCAATCCACGCCACCACAGCGAGGCCTGACTCGGAGTGAATTACCTTGTCGAGGGCAAGCTGTTGAAGGAAAAGGTTCCGAGCGTCGCCGGTCTGTTCCTGCATGGAGGATGAAACAGTGGTGGCCATTCCTGGGACGAGGACTGTCACCTGGCTTGCGGTGTCCATGTCACCCGCAGAGATCGCCGCGAACGGAACTACTCCCGGCTGGAACTGCACTAGCTGGTAGGTCAGACCACCGGCGGCCCCGAGTGATTTCTCAAGCGCCGTGACGGTGTTCCATTCTGCGCCGAAGCTGGCGCTGTCATATCCGTGCTCCTGTAGCAGCGCGATCCACGGGCCGGAACCGTCTCCGTTGGCAAGCATCTTGTCGCGGTCTGCCATCAGGGCGCGAAGCTCCTTGCCCTGCGCTGCCAACACCTGCCGGTTGGCACTGTCACGCACCGTATAGGGGATGCCTCCCAGATTTCCCAATACCCCAGGCACGATCACTAGCAACGCGAGTTGCTGCGCCGACAGCACCGGATGTCCCGATTTATCGACCTGACCCGGTGATGTGTTGTAGCTCCTCCACCAGGCCGCCACCGCGGTTGGGTCCGTCACTTTCGCCACCCGAGCCGCTAACCCCGTATCGGCGCTGAACAACATCGTCAGCTCTGTCGAGGACAGTCCGGCCATCCGCTGTAACAACTGCTCCGGGGTGAGGCCAGTCGTTCCGCCAGCGGGGAGCCCAGCGAATCCACCACGAGACGCAGTCGACGACAGGGATGCGACACAGGCTGCATCTGCCTGCCGCCGCTGCAACACCAGATCAGCCCATTGCGCATCCAAGTGGCGCAAAGATGCCTTAGAGTCCGCAATGTCACTGCCGAGGCGCGCTCTATCGAAGTCGGTGGTCCCTGTCGCGGGATTCGGCGCTGGATGTCCGCTTATCGGAAGGAGTTCCGCGGGGAGCATCCAGGACAGCACTCGCGTCGAGTGCGCCAACTCCTGCGACCGGGTTGCCTGCGCCGCCCGCACCGCAACTGCCCGCGCTTTCAACTGCTCCACTGCCGCCGCGTACCGATCAAGCGCCGCAGCGTCTGAATTCAACTGCCCCACCAGCACGGTCACCTCCGGCAGTACCGCCTGCGCCGACGTGACAAACGCAGTCGCCGACCGCGCCGACCACTCCCCCGAGCCGGCTACCCCGATCGCTCGCTGCAGCCCGGCTGCCGTCACCGTGCGCAACTCTTCAGCCTTCGCCCGTCGCACGGATGCCAGATGGCGGATGCCATACGGCTCCCCTGCGCCAGGATCTTCCGGATGTGTTGTCACTGTGAACTCCGGATCAATTCTGGTGGGCCGCCGTGGCGAGCCGAGAATCGGCGGCAAGCAATTCAGTGGCGGAGCTGGTGGCATTCGTGCTGAGCGCGTCCAAACGGGACGCCGACAGGCTGGCTCGGGCCGCCTGCAAGCTCGACGATGTCTGGAGGGCGGCCGCAACCGATGTGCTGTGCAGCACCGCGGTGTCTGGGATGGAGTAGCGGCCGGCGAAGGTGAGTGCCGTCGCAGCACTACGTACCGTGGTCGCGACCTGGTCAACAACTGACACGGACACCAGCAGGTCAGTCACCTGTCACACCGCCCTCACATGTGCACGCCTGGATGCACAACCAAAATCACGCATGAGAAGAAGTCCCGGGACGGTTAGCGGCCGATGCGAGCGGCGATCTGCGTGTCGACATCTTGAAGCGTCTGTGCGGTGGAACGCAGGAACGCCGACAGGTCATTGAGACCACCGATGGTGTTCTGCGCACCAGAGGTGAAGCGGTTGTACGCGTCGGAGAAAGCTCCGGAGGACTTATCAGTAGTGAAGCCCTGGGCGACGAGTGCGTTGATTTGACCCTGGAGTTTTGCCAGAGTGGTGTTGATCTCTTCCCGACCGGCGACGAGAATGTCAGCCTTGCCGGTGAGTTCCTGGTAGGACACGTTGATGTTCGCCACGATGGTTCCCTTCAAAAAGGTTTCTCGCATGCGAACAGCTTCGCCGCGACCCTGCTGGTAGACAGACTAGACGCAACCGGCCGCTATCGTGACCACTTCTCATAACGATCGGGTGGGTGCTGTCACTCCCTTGCGTGATCATTGGACGAAGACTGTGCGACTTGCACCCGTTGCAGTCGACCGGCCGTCACCAAGATGCCGCGACCTCGCGGGAAGTCCGCTCGTGTGACCCGCGGAAATTGCACTCGGAACAGGCTGATGCCGTCGGTTTCTTCCGGCTGCAACACCAAGCCTGCGCGCGCGGTTTTCAGCTCGGTGAAGATCTGCCAGGCCGATGCCGCCGTCACGGTGTCCGCTTCGACGATCACGGTCACCTCAGCCCGGCGGGCGGCTTTCAGCAACCGGGCAACGGATGCTTCGGCGGGCAGCCCCTCAAAATCTCCCACATTCTCGATCACGATCAGCACCGCCGTGTCCCGTATTGCCGCGGGCGCCTCCATCTGCTCGGCGAGGCGCACAGCCAACTGGTCCGCATCGTCGCTGTCCTGAGATGCGGCTGCCCAGTCGGTGGCACCGAGGAGAGCGCTGCGGCGGGCCACGATGAGGTGGGGCCGCAACGCCGGCCGCGCGCGTCGGATGGAGCGGATCGCGGTGGTCATCGCCGTGCTCCGCCCCGATCCGAACGGCCCGGTAATCACGAACAGACCGTCGAGTGGGATGCCGACTGGTTCCAACGAATCGTCGCTGACCCCAATCGTCGGCAGCCCCTCCACCTCGGCGGGCAGTGACGCGCTCGGGATCAGTTCCGCTAGTCGTTCGACCTGCGCTGCCGGGTCCACCCCTTCGCTCAGAAGTCGAGTGGCGAGGGCTTGGGTCGCATCCGATTGGGAGGCAAGGTTTGCGGATGCCCCGAGTACTGAGAATTGCACTTCATGCGCGCCCACAAGCGCACGCCCGGGTGGGGCGTCGAGGAGCACATCGTCGGCGGCACCGAGAACGGCGTACTCGGTCTGCCCGGCAAGCCGGAGCACGATCTTCACCGGAATGTTGGCCATCAACGCCGAGGGAAAGGCAGCGAGCCGATCACCGGTCAGCACAAAATGGATACCCACCTGACGGCCGGTCGCAACCAATTTGAGAAACCGATCGAAAAGCTGCCCCGCGTTCTGGAACTCATAGTCCGTGCGGAAAGCCGCCATCCCATCCACCAACACCAGGATGCGAGGCTCCCCCTCGTGGTTGCTGTGGCGACCGTCCCCGGCCCGATACTCGCTGAGGTTCGCCGCCCTGGCGGCCGAGTACCGCACCGTGCGTTCTTCCGCCCGGACAGTGAGCTCGGCGATCAGGCGGGCGACCCTCTCGGTATCGGCACCGCCGATAATCGAACCAACCGTCGGCAGGCTTTCGAGGGTCGCAAGGCCACCGCCGGAGAAGTCGAGTCCGTAGATCTGAACCGGATGCGTCTTCGCCGTGCGAGAGGCCGCGATGGCGATTGTGCGCAGCACCGTGCTTTTGCCGCTGCCCCCGGTTCCGAACACCGCGACATTACCGTCAGTGTCGAAGGTGAGCGCGAAGGGACGCTGCCGCTGACTTTCCGGCTCGTCAAGAATGCCGACCGCGAGCGACTCATCGGTGACCTGGCTGAGAGCCTGTAGATCGCTGCAGTCAGGCAGCGGATCGAGCCACGGTTTTCGAGGCATGGTGAGGCGACGCGCAGTCGCTGCCATCGAGATCGACCGGGCGAGACGTTCGATATCCCGCGGCGTTCCTTCGATGCGATCACCGGTGACGCGCGACGGCACCCACTCGATGCCGGGCCCGAATTGCAGCTCAGCGACCTCGATATCGGCTGTTGTGCTGGCTCCGGTCGTCCACCCACCCAGATATGCTGCCTGAAAATCGAGCACCCTCCCCGGCCCGAGCTTCGCCGCAGCGCGGCCCGGCGTGCCGGGATCGAACAACGCCGCAGAGTTCAGTCCAAGCACGTCGAGACTGTCCGCTTCATCCGCCACCCGAAGAGCGATACGCAGGTTGGTGTTGGCGCGAAGACTGTCTTTGATGACCCCAGCCGGGCGTTGGGTCGCCATCACCAGATGCAGACCGAGCGAGCGCCCGCGCTGCGCCACGTCGATGATACCGTCGACGAACTCCGGCACCTCCGAAGCGAGCGCGGCGAACTCGTCGATCACGATAATCAGCACCGGAGGGGCATCCGCATCAGAACGCTTCTCCAAAGCCTCAAGGTCTTTGGCCCCAGCACTGTTCAGTAGATGCTCCCGGAACCTGAGCTCCGCCCGCAGCGAGGTGAGAGCCCGACGCACCAGATGGGTGTTGAGGTCGGTGACGAGACCGACCGTATGTGGCAACCCCACACATTCCGCGAAGGCCGCCCCACCTTTGTAATCAATGAGCAGAAAGGTGACCCGGTCGGGGCTGTACTCGGTGGCGATACCCATAATCCAGGTTTGCAAAAACTCGCTCTTACCCGCACCCGTCGTGCCACCGACGAGGGCGTGCGGACCATGAGCGCGAAGGTCCAAGTAGAAGGGATCGACCGGACCCTGCCCGACGAGCGCACGTATGCCGCTCGCCTCCCGATGTGTGCCGGCCACCCAATCGGCGGTGAGGGTGTCGTTTTTCGCCCACCGTTGCACGACAGCAGTCGGTTCGTCAGCGATCGGATTCTCGAACAACTCCAGAAAATTTACACTGTGCGGCAGGTCAGATTCATCGAGCACCTGCGCACCAGAATCCGAGATCGGGGCGAGCAGGCGAGCGGATTCTTCGGCCGCGACTTCATCCACCAACTCGACCGTGTCCAGCTCGACAGTCTGCCCGCTTCGCACAAAACCGACACGCGACTGCGCCGTGTCATCGTCGACCGCCAGGAACGTGCGGCAGATCACAGGCAAAGCCTCAACCGTCGACGCGAGCCAGAGGAGGAACACCCCGACATCCGGTCCGCTCTCACCGAGTGCAACGAGCCGCGCCCGATCCACAGGCGCGTCGACAGTGATGACCGCGACCACCACCGGACTTGCGGGCATCCGCTCCACCGCAGCGCCATGCTCCGCATCGAGACTCTTCGCCTCATTGAGCCGCGACCGAATCTGCTGCCCCCTGCCGATACCACGCGCCGTACGCACCGCGACGAGTTCCTCAAGCTCAGCCACAAGCGCAGACGCTGAGGCGAAATCTGCCGCCAGCCCACTCGACCGCAGCGGACTATAGGCGGAATCCACATGAGGCAACCATTTGAGCCAAGACCACTTCGCCGTCGAATCGCCCGCAGCAAAAGCCGTGACCACCAGATCGGCCGGAGAGTGCAACCCCACCAACTGCAAAACCATCGACCGTGCCGCCTCTGCCGCGTGCGTTGACGAACCCGCGATGCCGATCGCCCCAGCACGTTCCAAATTCTCGATCACCGGAACTCCATCCACAGTGGAGAAGTCATCGACCAAAGCCACGACGTTCGCCCAATCCTCGGGCGTGGAAGAGTTCTTGGACGGCGCAGTCACCGTGTTTCGACTCGATTGGGTGCCTGTGCCGAAGCGCAACTCCATGAACGTGGTGTGCTCCGGCTTACGCGTCCAGAGCAGGGCTGACTGATCATGGATGGCTGTTACTACCTGATGAAGCGATGGTGACTCCGACGTTCGCGCCGCAATCTCCCGCCCGCGTTCGGCAAGGAGCGATTCCCGCGTTGCCGCAAGGGACGATCCGAACCTTGCCGCCTCATCCCGCGTCTTACGTTTGTTCTGGGTGCGGTTATCCAGCCAGGTACCGAGCATGATTACCGGCGACAGAGCAATGAATATCAGTGTGATCGGTTGACGGGTAACCGCGAACAGAATGGCACCGAGAATCACCGGCGCGATTACCGCCAGCATCGGAAACCGGGTCTTCTCCGTCACCGACGGCAACTCCGGTGTCGGCACCACCCGACCCCGATAGGCCGGTTCAACCCGCGGGGATCGGAAGAACGTCTTCGACTGTACGCGCGGTGAATCTGCCGCAATCGCATCAAGCGGAGTTGCGCTGAGCGACCCCGAGTGGGCTAGAGACACCAACCGGAGCTGAGTGCCGCCGATCACTACACGCGACCGGGTTGTGAGGATCGCCCGCGCCACCAAAGCCCCATCAACACTCACACCATTCGCCGAGTTGAGGTCGGCGATGGTAATCGAATCGGCAATGGTAATGCTTGCATGACGGCGAGAGACGAGCTCGTCGTCGAGTCTCACCACGGCGGCCGCATCTCGCCCCACATAGTTGACACCTGTGCCGATGACGAACTCGGTACCAGCGGCCTTGCCGCCCTCCACCCTGATGATGGCCATCGGGTGCCCGCTGAGCCGATCACCCGCCCGACGGTCGTGCAACGACACGATCTCTACGGTGCTACCGGACCGCAACTCGGATTCATGCACCGACAACAGCGGATTGAGGAGAACTGGTACCCGCGTTCCCGGCACGGTCAGGCGCAGCGTGAGGTCTGCGGCGGCCCGCCGTGATACGGCACGCGGTATCGATTCCTCTGGATCAGCCGACACGAGGAACCGCACAATATCCCCGACGGTCGCCGTCGCATCTGCTGTCACCTGCACATCGCGAACAGTGCCTTTTACCGACACCAACGACAACTTCAGCTTCATGATTCCCCCTCATACCTACCCGAGACCGAGCCTACGGGACGGGAGAAACAGCGCTTCGTGCCATTAGGCGGGCGGGGCTGAACAGCGCCGCCGTGCCTTAAGCCGTGTAGCCACGCCCCGGCAAGGTCATCAACCGCCCAAAGGCTCGAACTTGCTGGCCGGCACGCCTCCCGGAACACCACCTTAACTCGACCGCCACCACGCCTCGGCGAATCTCGGCGCGGACCTACCAAGCGGCTGGACTCGGGCAGTCTCGCCACAACGCGCGTCCCCGAATCGGGGCGTCACTCACGCAGAATCACCCCCTTCCAGAAGGCCCGGACTGCTGCATCGTGCAGGTCGGCGCTGATCAGGTGCTGGGTGAAGGCCTCGCTGAGGTCAAACGGCGGCCCGTCTACGCGCGGCCAGTCGTCCTAGGAGGGCGTGCTCGGCATCGGAGTTTGCTTCAAGACTGCAAGCCGACCACCGCCGCAATAAATTCGCCGTCGCTCAGTACGCCAGCGGCATAGGCCCGAGCTGCGGCGTCGACGGAGGCGAAGACAGGCACCGGGTCGCCCTCGGGGTGCACACCGTAGCGATCGCGGACGGCCCGCTGTAATTCCTGAGCTGTCCGGGTCTCGGGCGTTACCGAACCGCCTTCGAGTTCCGCACTGCGCAGCGAC
This sequence comes from Frigoribacterium sp., assembly GCA_025408445.1. GTDB lineage: Bacteria > Actinomycetota > Actinomycetes > Actinomycetales > Microbacteriaceae > Lacisediminihabitans. The sequence continues at coordinate 9,437 of JANYIZ010000037.1, forward strand.
TGCGCTGCAATCTCGGCACGTTCTGCCGCGGTGAGCCCTGCGCCCAGCGCCTCTGACTCGCTCAAATGTTCACCGAGTCCCGGGGCCTCGTGAGGATGTCTCGATCGAGGAACACTGCGGGGGTTTCGCCCCGAACGAACGCTCTGTACTCCTCCGATTCGTGGCCATCACCTCGGTAGAGCCACTCCTCGTTCAGCCGTTCTGCATGCATCCAAGCCCGCGCCGGGACGCCGCAGAGGTTCGCCGCGTACAGGAACGCTGTGGCCAGCACAGTGTCGAACTGGTGGTCACCCGTCATCTCGGGCTCAGCAAGTAGATCGGCTGGAAGTCCTGCCCCTGGCTCGCGATCAGCCGCGCTACAGCCTCGGTGAGCCAGCGGACGGCGGAGTCTTTCTTGCCAGCCAACAGGGCGCCGCTGACGAACTCGGTCACTTCGCGGGTGCTGATGAGGTACTGCCGCGGTTTGCGCTCGGTGTTGTCGATCATGTACGCCCTCCGTTTTCGATCGTATGTCTGGCACCCCGATATGTTCGCGGCTTCACAGCTGCCGCGCTCTTCTAGCTGCGCCAGCCCTCCGCGGCACCTCAGACCCCTTCGAGGAAGGTACGGATCTCGGCGAGGTGCTCCCGGGTTAGCCCGTTTTCGGGCAACGGCGCGATGTGCAAGAACTTCATGGACGGGAACGCAGCCCGCACAAACACACCGTGCAACGGCAGCTCCACATCATCCGCCCAGATGTAAGGCACTGGATCTCGGGCCAAATCGGCCAGGATGGCCTCACGCTTCCAGTCCGCCGATATGTACCCGCTCAATTTGCGTGGTGGCATGACCAAGCGGCGCCCGCCAGTGAGCCCACCGACCGCAGCGACCAGATCATCGATCATGGTCTTCGAACCCAGCCAAGTCGTCAGCCAGGTCAGTTCCAGGTCGAAGTCCTCACGCAAGGCTTCCAGGCCGCGAACTACCGTCGGGGACCAGGTGATCTGATACTGGGTCTGATAACCGGCACCGTGATCCACGGTCACGACGACCGTCTGGACATCGTCGAACCGCGGCGCCTCAGCGTTCAGCACACCGTCGACATCGAGATACAGGCGCGGACGCGGGTGTGTGCTCATACGACCTCAGCGCCCGTCGAGCAGTCGAAACACGGGCTCCAGCAGATAGAACATTCGTCCTCTCCGCGACATCGGCTTCCCGACCCACTTCGTCTCCGCGTAGTGGTGACTCGGGTCGACCAAGCACCGCACGCAGGCACCCAAAAGCCGACGCTCGCCGCATCTGGCACAGAACGGCCGAATCCGGGTGATGGTCGTGACGACAGCTTCGTAGCGCTCGCGCTGGCCCGCGACGGTGAACCGAAGTGGCTCCCCGAGCACCGCTTCGAAACCTACCAGCCGCCGTGGATGGCGGTCGTGGTCCGCGTCGGAGCCTCGTCGGACGATCAGAGTTGACAAGTGGTCGAACTGGACCTCGTAGGTGGTGCCATCCGCGAGGTAAATACGCCAGGTCGTACCCGGGTCGCCTGAGACGTAGTGGGTGGTAGCAGTGGTGGGGCGGCGTTTCATGACAACTCTGTGCGGGGCAGACGGGGTATCGCGCGCCGGCGGCTTCGCGAGACGGGACAGCAGCACTGCGCAGGCACTGCGCGAGCATTGCGGGAACAGTCAGCGGGCCGAAAACGCGGAGCTGACATGGGGCGCGTGGAGAGGCGGCTTTTCGGCGGGCCGTAGAGAGGCGGGGCCGCTAGCGTTTCCGGCCGAACAGTCCGAGGAGGCTCGGCAGATTCCCCTTCGCGGTCTGCCGGATGATCGTCATCGCCGGCGAGTACAGTCCGACGCGCTGTTTGAGCCGTTGCTTCACCCGGGATGGTTTCGTCCAAGCTTGCACTTGGGAAATCCCGAGCTCGCGTTTGATCCGCCTCTTCGCCGCGGTAATCCCGAGGAGAGTGTTCAGCGACGGCTTGCGGTAGCGGAACAGTTTCACAGTAGGGCTCCTCGCGATCGACGTCCGGGCTCGGCGGACACTGAGAACATATCAGTGGCTTCGGACATCGCCGCGGCGCCGGCCATTTCCGTGTTGGAGACGCGGGTGGCGATCGCCAAGCGGGGTGGGTTGATCTCGTTGACGGCGCGGCCGAGCATTCAAAATTCGTCGCACTCCCCGCCGCGCTCATCGTCAATGCGCGCCCCGGAGCGCTAGAGGTCATCGCGAAGCAGCCTGAGAGGACTACAACTCCGGGGCGGGCCCCTGTGTGAGTTGGGCGGATTCGCGGACGCGCCGCTCGTACCTGTCGGCCAACTTTGTGTGAAGGGGGCGAGCAAACCAGTCTGTGATTGTTCCTGGCAGAAATGCGCGCACGGTTGCCACGATCACGAGGACCACGGCCGATCCTCCACTCGCAATCTTTACCCAAGCGGGGATGGTTCCTGCCCACGGCTGGTACCAAATTGACAGACTGGAGAACATCGCGAGTGCAATGGCGATAACAGCGGCATAGGCCCTGACAGAAATGATCGCTCGTCGTTCGGCAGATGCTCGAATCTTCGCATCTCGGGCCTTGTCAGTAACTTCGATATGAAGCGCGGCCGAGCCGAGGCGTGCGACGAGCGCCTCCACCTGGGAGGCGAGATCGACATTGTTCTCGACTTCCCGATCGGCCTTTTCTCGGGCTAGTCGTTCTAGTTCGGTGATCGAGGCGACCTCGTCCACGAGAGGCTTCGAAAGTTCATCTTTGATCCGCTTGAGTACAACGAGGGGCGCGTCAGATGTGATTTCTTGGTCGTCGCCAAGAGTCTCTTCCATGAGAGCGCTCCGTGCTACGGCTGTCGAACGAAGAATCATGGCATCTTCAGGGTTCAGGTGACCGCGTTTCTCTAAGTTCGCCACTTCTTCGATGTATTTCACCCAAAGTCTCGGATCGGGCTGCATTCCCGCGTATGCAGTGGCAAGCAGCAAAGTCCGTGGGAGATCGTCGATGCCCGTCGGACTCCGAACCCAGAGAAGGGCAGCGAGTGCGGTTTCTGTCATCACAAGGGGCCATTCGTGATGCTCGCCTTGGATTCGTTGCGCTGCACGCACAATTTCGCTGTTCCCACTCGCGAGGACATACCTGCACTGTTCCAGCTTGTTTGGAGACCGCCCTTCGCGCAGTCGGTGAACCGCGGAGATGCTGTCCACGTCAAATCGTCGTGCACCATCGTTTCGATAGTGAACGTACTCCTGAAGGGTTGTCTCAAGTTGGCCTTCATCTAGGCCGTACTTCGCATAGTCGTCGGGTTTTGCTCGAACTCGTACGCCAGCTACCCGAAGGGCGCTGGACACCCGCTCGCGCTCGATCGCGACGTCTGCCGCCGACATTCTCATCGAGCTTTATCGGCCGAAACTTCTGGGATTCGGATCGGTCTGATCTTCGTTAAACCGAGTGCATCTGGTGGAGTGTTCGCCAGGGCCATAGGACAGCAATTCCGGGCGTCAATTCGGACGGTTGCTTGGCGTGCGGAAAATGCGACCGCTCTGAACGCCATCATCCATAGCGAAAGCTTCCGACCGAAAACGTTTCAGCGGCGCTGGCCCGGGTTTAGCGCATCTTCCTCTGACCGCCGGTGCCTATCCAAATAGGTTCCGGCCGCGTCTCTGCTCCCCGCGGTCGGGATCCCCTAACTATGTGAATTGATGGAGTTCTTTTGGTCACGCCAATATTTGTTACCGGCTCAGTTGACGGTGTTGGCCGACGCTGACCATCGATTGGAAGTAATACTCTCAAGACCGTGATCACTCGTTTGTACCTTGATGTCGATGGGACTGTCAGTCCGATCGGTAACGAGCCGCCGGCGAACTCTGGCTGGGATAAATGGGCATCCGGGCGTGCTTTCGGGTTCACCGTTTTCTGGGCTGAGCAGCTGATCGTTGAACTCAACGAGATCACGGCCCGACCTGACGTGCAACCGGTGTGGTTGACGTCTTGGCAGGACGCGGCCGCGACCAGCCTCTCCCCCGTCACCGGGTTAAATGGTGAGGGTTGGCCGGTGCTGCCAATCAGCCACGCGCAGAACAAGCTAGCCGCGCTACGTGAGGATCTTGCCGAACAGGAACGCGTTAGTAACCGCGTTGACCGGATTGTCTGGATGGACGATCATCTCGGGCGAATGCGCGCTGCCCGTGAATGGTCGGCTCAATCTTCAATCCCGGTGCTGCGTTTGATGCCGAGGACCCTGGTCGGTCTGACCCCGAAACACATTACCCAGGTTCAGGAGTTCCTCGGAACACCGCCCTGAGCAAAACTTCGGGAGACAATCGAGTCGACCCTTTTCGTTCTCCAGATTCAAAGAGTGCAGATTCAAACACCCCAGCATCAAACAGAGCAGCATCAAACAACCAGAATCGAGTCGATTGTGGATGACACAGTCGAGTACGTCCAACCGATCGTTCTCCTTGTCGACCGTGTCGAACCTGCTGCGGAACTTGACGGCATCCGTGCAGTCGCTGTCGCTTCCGTCACCCGATACATTTCCGATCTCGCGGAAGACTCGGCTGCTCTTGATGCCGGAATCATATTTCAGCCGTCGCCGTGGGAGTTCTGGCTCGAAGGACCGTTCGCGAAATCTGTTCGCCGAGCAGACCGGCCAACGTTCACCAGAATTTTGGCATCGTTCGATCAAGCGGACTACACGCTGATCCGGGTCGGGGCTGCTGAAGCAATCGCGTTCCGGCCGATGCTGAACGATCGTCTGCCGAAGATGTTGGCCAAGTTGCAGGTCGCTGGAACCCAGCTTCCCGAAGGTGAACCTGCCATAGCTATTGCAAACGTACGACTGGTCGCGCTCGACGCCGGGTTGGGAATGTCGACCGGGAAAGCTGCTGCACAAGCCGCCCATGCTCTGTTCCTGTGGTTCCTGCTCCAGCCGGTGAAACCTTTTCAGGTGGACTGCGACATCCAGATCCTCCCCCACGACGAGTTCCTCGAACTGCAAACTCGGCTGAACCCGACCGCGGTGATTGTTGACGCTGGGCGGACTGAGATCGAGCCTGGATCGTTGACGGCGTTCGCAGTATGAACAGCGCTACCCGTATGGGACACCCGGCGCAGGGAAGCGCCGTGTCAATCTACTTCGACGCGGCGGCACCGACAACGTATAGGTTGCTGCGGATACAGCTACGCCGAGCGACATTATCGACAGTCCAACCAACCGCGGAACCAACGTGCCTAATGTCATACACTCCAGTTTGTTAATGCCGACTGAAAATAGGGCCAGTATCGCCGGGCGGGTTCTAGGTCTCGTCGCAACACTCCATCAGAATTCGGAGTGTGGAAAC
>JANYIZ010000038.1 GCA_025408445.1 Frigoribacterium sp.
GACCAGTTGCCCGCGGCATCCTGAACGGCGATCGGCATGTCGAGACCCTTGGAGGTGCCACAGTCATCCTCGCGAATGATGACATCCTGCGAGACGTCGACGAGTCGACGCGTGAGGTATCCGGAGTCGGCCGTACGAAGCGCGGTGTCGGCCAGTCCCTTGCGAGCACCGTGAGTCGCGATGAAGTACTCGGCAACCGAGAGTCCTTCGCGGTAGCTCGAGATGATCGGGCGGGGGATGATCTCACCCTTCGGGTTCGACACGAGTCCACGCATACCGGCGATCTGGCGAACCTGCATCCAGTTACCACGGGCACCGGAGGTGACCATGCGGTTGATGGTGTTGTCGGCAGGCATATTGTCTTCCATCGCCTTGGCGACTTCGGCGGTTGCCTTGTTCCAGATCTCGATGAGCTCCTGGCGACGCTCGGCGTCGGTCGTGAGGCCCTTCTCAAACTGGGTCTGAACCTTCGTGGCCTGCTTCTCGTAGCCCTCGATGATCTGGCGCTTGTTCGGCGGGGTGAGCACGTCGCTGAGCGCGACGGTCACTCCGGAACGGGATGCCCAGTGGAATCCGGCGTCCTTGATGCGGTCGAGTGCTGCGGCGACCTCCACCTTGGGGTAGCGCTCGGCGAGATCGTTGACGATCGCGGAGAGTTGGCCCTTATCGGCCACGGCCTCAACGTACGGGTAGTCCTCCGGAAGCGTCTCGTTGAAGAGCGCCCGACCGAGACTCGTGTTCACGAGCACCGGTTTACCGATTTCAAAGCCAGCCGGCTCCTCCCCCTCGGCGAAGACGACATCCGACAAGCGGATGCGCACCTTCGCGTTGAGGTCGACCGAGTGCTGGTCGTGAGCGAGGATCGCCTCGGCGATCGAGGAGAACGCGCGGCCTTCGCCGACGACGCCTTCCTTGAGCGTGGTGAGGTGGTGAAGGCCGATGATCATGTCCTGGGTCGGCAGGGTGACCGGGCGGCCATCCGACGGCTTCAGGATGTTGTTCGATGCGAGCATCAGGATGCGCGCCTCGGCCTGGGCCTCGACGGACAGCGGAAGGTGCACTGCCATCTGGTCACCGTCGAAGTCGGCGTTGAACGCCGCGCAGACGAGCGGATGAAGCTGGATGGCCTTACCCTCAACGAGCTGAGGTTCGAACGCCTGGATTCCCAAACGGTGCAGCGTGGGCGCGCGGTTCAGAAGCACCGGGCGCTCGCGGATGATCTCCTCGAGCACGTCCCACACCTGCGGACGCGAACGCTCGACCATGCGCTTGGCGCTCTTGATGTTCTGAGCGTGGCTGAGGTCGATGAGGCGCTTGATCACGAAGGGCTTGAACAGCTCCAGTGCCATCTGCTTGGGCAGGCCACACTGGTGGAGCTTGAGCTGCGGTCCGACGATGATGACCGAACGGCCGGAGTAGTCGACGCGCTTTCCGAGCAGGTTCTGGCGGAAACGACCCTGCTTTCCCTTGAGCATGTCGCTCAGGGACTTGAGGGCACGGTTGCCGGTACCGGTTACCGGGCGACCACGGCGACCGTTGTCGAACAGTGCGTCGACGGCCTCCTGCAGCATCCGCTTCTCGTTGTTGACGATGATCTCGGGGGCACCGAGGTCCAGTAGACGCCGCAGACGGTTGTTGCGGTTGATCACACGACGGTAGAGGTCGTTGAGGTCGGAGGTCGCGAAGCGGCCACCGTCGAGCTGCACCATCGGGCGCAGCTCCGGCGGGATGACCGGAACGACTTCGAGCACCATAGCTGCCGGCGAGTTGCCCGTCTGGAGGAAGGAGTTGACCACGCGCAGTCGCTTGATTGCGCGGATCTTCTTCTGGCCCTTGCCATTGGCGATCTGGTCGTGAAGGTCGTCACTTTCGGTGGCGAGGTCGAAGGCCTGCAGGCGCTTCTGGATGGCCTCGGCGCCCATGTAGGCCTCGAAGTACACGCCGAAACGGTCCTGGAGGTCGTGGAATACTGCATCCTCGGGCTTGAGGTCGCCGACCTTGAGGCTGCGGAAGTCATCCCACACTCGTTCGAGCTGAGCGATCTGCTCGTCGAAGGACTTACGGGCCTGGCCCATCTCCTTCTCGGCGACGTCCTTGGTCCGGCGCTTCTGATCGGCTTTTGCACCCTCTTCCTCCAGGGCGGCAAGGTCGGTCTCGAGGCGCTGCAAGCGGTCCGCGATGCGGGCATCGCGCTGGCTCTCCAACTCCTTGATCTCGAGCCGGATCTCGTTCTCGAGTCCGGGCATGTCGTCGTGACGGCCCTCCTCGTCGACGGAGATGACCATGTAGGCGGCGAAGTAGATGACCTTTTCGAGGTCTTTCGGCGCCATGTCGAGCAGGTAGCCCAAGCGCGACGGAACGCCCTTGAAGTACCAGATGTGGGTGACCGGGGCGGCGAGTTCGATGTGGCCCATGCGCTCACGGCGCACCGACGACTTCGTGACCTCTACGCCACAGCGCTCACAGACGATGCCTTTGAAGCGCACGCGCTTGTATTTGCCGCACGAGCACTCCCAGTCACGGCTCGGTCCGAAGATCTGCTCTCCGAAGAGGCCGTCCTTCTCGGGCTTGAGCGTGCGGTAATTGATCGTTTCGGGCTTCTTGACTTCACCATGCGACCAGCGACGGATGTCGTCAGCGGTCGCGAGGCCGATACGAAGCTCATCGAACGTTGTTACGTCGAGCAATTTTTCTCCTACTTTAGAAAAACTTTTAGAAAAAGGTGTCGAGGCGATGACGGCTTAGATGTCGTCAATCGACGAGTTCTCGAAGCGCGTGGAGATGTTGATTCCGAGCTCCTCCGCTGCACGGAAGACCTCGTCATCCGTGTCGCGCAGGCTCACTGCCGTGCCGTCTGCCGAAAGGACTTCGACGTTGAGGCACAGCGACTGCATCTCCTTGATGAGCACCTTGAAGGATTCCGGGATGCCGGGCTCCTGGATGTTCTCGCCCTTGACGATCGCTTCGTACACCTTGACTCGGCCGAGGATGTCATCCGACTTGATCGTCAGAAGTTCCTGCAGTGCGTAAGCGGCGCCGTAGGCCTCGAGGGCCCAGACCTCCATCTCACCGAATCGCTGTCCACCGAACTGCGCCTTACCACCCAACGGCTGCTGCGTGATCATCGAGTACGGTCCCGTCGAGCGGGCGTGGATCTTGTCGTCGACGAGGTGGTGGAGCTTGAGGATGTACATGTAACCGACCGAAACCGGCTGCGGGAACGGCTCGCCACTACGGCCGTCGAACAGCTGTGCCTTACCGGATGAACCGATGAGGCGGTCGCCGTCGCGGGTCGGGGTCGTGGAGTCGAGAAGACCCTCGATCTCGGCCTCGAGCGCACCGTCGAACACGGGTGTCGCCACCTTGGTGCCCGGAGCGCCTGACTTTGCCTCGTCCGAGATCTTGGCTGCCCACTTCGGGTTGCCCTTGATGTCCCAGCCCTGCTTGGCTACCCATCCAAGATGGGTCTCAAGCACCTGGCCGAAGTTCATTCGACCGGGGATGCCGAGCGGGTTCAGGATGATGTCGACCGGGGTTCCATCGGCGAGGAACGGCATGTCTTCGACCGGAAGGATCTTGGAGATGACGCCCTTGTTGCCGTGGCGGCCGGCGAGCTTGTCGCCCTCGGTGATCTTGCGCTTCTGGGCGATGAACACGACAACGCGCTGGTTGACACCAGAGCCGAGTTCGTCGTCACCGTCCTGCGAGTCGAACACCTTGACGCCGATGATTGTTCCGGCTTCACCGTGGGGAACCTTGAGCGAGGTGTCTCGCACTTCGCGGCTCTTCTCGTTGAAGATCGCGCGCAGCAGGCGCTCCTCGGCGGAAAGCTCGGTCTCGCCCTTCGGCGTGACCTTTCCGACCAGGATGTCACCGGGGCGAACCTCGGCTCCGATGCGGATGATTCCACGCTCGTCGAGGTCGGCAAGCAGCTCCGGGCTCACGTTCGGAAGATCGCGGGTGATCTCTTCCTTGCCGAGCTTGGTGTCGCGTGCGTCAACCTCGTACTCCTCGATGTGAATCGAGGAGAGCGTGTCGTCCTTCACCAGGTTCTGGCTCAGGATCATCGCGTCTTCGAAGTTGTAGCCCTCCCACGGCATGAATGCCACGAGAAGGTTCTTTCCGAGGGCGAGTTCGCCGTTCTCCGTCGCCGGACCGTCCGCAAGGACCTGGCCGACCTCGATGCGGTCGCCCGCAGCAACGATCACGCGGTTGTTGTAGGAGGTTCCCTGGTTAGAGCGGTTGAACTTGCGGAGGTAATAGTCCTTTGTCCCCCCGTCGTCGAGCTGGATGGTCACGACATCAGCCGAGACCTCTGCCACAACTCCGGCACCGGTTGCGGTGACCACGTCGCCAGCGTCGATCGCCGCGTAGCCCTCCATCCCGGTTCCGACGAGAGGCGATTCGCTGCGCAGCAGCGGCACAGCCTGGCGCTGCATGTTGGCACCCATGAGTGCGCGGTTTGCATCGTCATGTTCGAGGAACGGGATAAGCGAGGTCGCGACCGACACCATCTGGCGTGGCGAGACATCCATGTAGCCGATTTCGTCGATGAGGAAGAGGTCGACCTCTCCCCCCTTCTTGCGCGCGAGGACGCGGGGCTCGGCGAAGCGGGCATCCGGTGTCAGCGGCGCGTTGGCCTGCGCGACGACGTACTCGTCTTCCTCGCTGGCGGTGAGGTAATCGATGGTCTCGGAGACAACACCGTTGATGACGCGACGGTACGGTGTCTCGATGAAACCGAAGGAGTTGATGCGTGCGAACGAGGCAAGCGAACCAATCAGGCCGATGTTCGGGCCCTCAGGGGTCTCGATCGGACACATGCGTCCGTAGTGCGAGGGGTGAACGTCTCGCACCTCGACACCGGCGCGCTCACGGGACAGGCCACCCGGGCCAAGCGCCGACAGGCGGCGCTTGTGGGTGAGACCCGCGAGCGGGTTGTTCTGGTCCATGAACTGCGACAGCTGGGAGGTACCGAAGAACTCCTTGATAGCGGCGACCACGGGGCGCACGTTGATCAGGGTCTGCGGGGTGATCGCTTCGATGTCCTGCGTGGTCATGCGCTCGCGAACGACACGCTCCATGCGCGAGAGACCGGTGCGCACCTGGTTCTGGATGAGCTCGCCGACCGCGCGGATACGACGGTTACCGAAGTGGTCGATATCGTCCACATCGAGGCGAAGATCAACCGGCTTACCATCGCGGATGCCCGGGAGCGTCTTCTGCTCGTCATGCAGGGCAACCAGGTACTTGATCGTCGCCAGGATGTCCTGCTGGCTGAGCACCGAATTCGCCAGCTGTGCGTCGATGCCAAGCTTTCGGTTGATCTTGTAGCGACCGACCTTCGCGAGGTCGTAGCGCTTGGAGTTGAAGTAGAAGTTGTCGAGGAGCGCGCGCGCTGCCTCGGCGGCGACCTGCTCTCCCGGACGAAGCTTGCGGTAGATGTCCTTGAGCGCTTCATCCTTTGTCAGGATGTTGTCTTTCTCGAGCGTCAGCTCGATGGACGCGAAGCCCTTGAACTCCTCGAGAATCTCTTCGCTGGTGAGTCCGAGTGCCTTGAGGAACACGGTGACCGACTGCTTGCGCTTGCGGTCGATGCGCACGCCGACCTGGTCGCGCTTGTCGATCTCAAATTCGAGCCAGGCACCACGGCTCGGAATGATGCGAGCAGAGTAGATGTCCTTATCGGAGGTCTTCTCCTGGGCGCGGTCGAAATACACGCCGGGGGAACGCACGAGCTGCGAGACGACGACGCGCTCGGTGCCGTTGATGACGAACGTACCCTTCGGTGTCATCAGCGGGAAGTCACCCATGAAGACCGTTTGTGTCTTGATCTCGCCCGTGAGGTGGTTCATGAACTCGGCCTCGACGTAGAGAGGCGCGGAGAATGTCTTGCCCTTCTCCTTGCACTCGTCGATCGAGTACTTCTTCTCTTCGAGGAAGGGGTTCGTGAACGACAGCTGCATCGTCTCGCCAAGGTCCTCGATCGGAGAGATCTCTTCGAAGATCTCCTCGAGACCGGTGAGGGAGGGAAGATCTTGGCGACCGGAAGCTTTAGCCTCGGCGGCGCGCTCCTTCCAGAGATCGTTGCCGACGAGCCAGTCAAAGCTCTCGGTTTGTAATGCGAGAAGATCGGGAACTGTCAGTGTGTCGGTGATCTTCGCGAACGAGAGGCGCTCAGCAGAGCGTCCGTTCTGGGGAGATCCCTTTTTCGACGAGTTCGTGGTGGATGCGTTGCGAGCAGCAGCCAAGGAAATAACCTCCGGTGGGCGGTGTTACGCGCCCCATTGCTTAAGTAGGGAGTTCAGTCGGTGATGGGTTTCGCTCCGGGGGTGTGCTCGGAGGTGACCGAGCGCAGCCGACCGCAATATGAAGGCAGAGATGTCCTGGAAGCGCAAAGAACAAGCATAGGCCCGAATTGGTCACGAGTGCAAGTCGATTCTTGACCATTTTCGCAAAAGCGAGTATAACGACCCGGTTTCGACCGATTTGATCGCGTTAGAAGTTCCGTTCGACAATCACGGGACGCAGCAGCTTGAGGCGAGCATCCACCCGGGCGATGTTCTCCGGGATAGTGCCGAACGCCACGAGCGACTCGCCCAAACGTGCCAGGAGGCGGTCGAAGGCCGCCCCGGTGACATTCAGTCCGGCGTGGGAGCGACGCATGCTGCGACCCTCGTATTGCTCCGGGCCATCGAACGCAACGGTGAGATACGCATGCAGGTGAGACCTGAGCTGATCACTGTCGATCGCGGAAAACCACGGCCACAGGAAGTCGTCGGAGCTCACTCGATGCCAGAATTCGGTGACAACGGCAGCGATCGCGGCGTCGCCGCCGATCTCGTCATACAAACTCATGGGGTCCCTTGCGCGTATTTCTGTTCCAGAGTCATTCTCATGCATAAGGGTCAATCTCGACAATTCCCCACAACTGGTGCTCCCCGGACGAGGGTCGCCTCCGGCCCGGCGGCAGGTATGGCAAGGTCATTGGGGTGACTGAACCTCCTTCCGCGATCCTCAAGCTCAGCGGGTACCGCGCGGTGATCGAGCCCGATCGATGGGTGCCTGGCAGTTTTACCCTCATTGTCGATGGCACGCCCCAATCGCATGTGAACCTGGATGATCCGAGCCAACTCTTCTTCGAATACATCCAGCGCATCGGTCACGTGATCGACCAGCTCGGCGTGCCGGGTGAGCCCCTCACCGCGGTTCACCTCGGTGCCGGAGCATTCACCCTGCCCCGCTACATCGAGGCCACCCGACCCGGCTCCCGGCAACAGGTCGTGGAGATAGAGACCGACCTCGTGGACCTCGTGCGCGCGCACCTCCCCCTCCCCCGCAACGCCTCGATCCGGGTGCGCCATGGGGATGCCCGTGAGGTGCTCGGCAAACTGCCCGGCGGCCTGCGCGGTGAGGTCGACCTCCTGGTCGTCGACGTCTTCAGCGGCGCCCGCACACCGGCCCACGTCACGAGCCTCGAGTTCTACCGTGAGGCTGTGGCCCTGCTGAAACCCGACGGGATCATCGTGGCAAACGTCGCCGATGGCCCTGGCCTTGCCTTCGCACGCGGCCAGGCCGCAACCATTCTCTCCGCTACCGCGCACGTAGCGGCGCTCGCCGAGACTCAGATCCTCAAGGGTCGCCGCTTCGGCAATGTCGTGATGGTCGGCTCCCGAGCACCGCTTCCGATGGAGTGGATGCCGCGGCTGTTGGCCGGCGGACCGCATCCGTCCAAGATCGTCGAGGGCGCCGAACTCCGCAATTGGATCGCCGGCGCCTCGATCGTCACCGACGACACGGCCGTGCAATCCCCTCCCCCGTCGAAGAACATCTTCCAGGTGGGCAATCGCGACTGAGCGGGACAAACTCACCCGGGATTGCCAGCACACTGAATCACACTCGAGAGATGGTGCGAGGTTCCCTGGCAGGTGCCGCTGCGCTTGTTCTGCTGCTTACGGGTTGCACGGCGAGTCCAGCGCCCGGGTCGAGCACGGCGCCATCGGCATCGCCATCCGTCGTCGGCGCTCTCCAGCCGGTCGGCGAACCGAGAGTGCTCGCGACGGGCCTGCAAGCGCCGTGGTCAGTCCTCCGCCTTGGCGCGGCGGATTCGACCCTGATCGGCGAGCGCGATTCCGGCACCGTGAGTGGAACTGATGCCGTCGGGCAGCAGGCGCAATATCGGCGTCGTGCCCGGCGTCGTGCACGCGGGCGAGGGCGGGTTGCTCGGCCTGGCGGTGCTCCCTCCGCAGTCGACAGGGTCGAAGCGCTGGCTCTACGCCTACCTCACGACCGCCACGGATAACCGCATCGTGCGGATGCCTCTGGCCGGGGCATCCGGCTCCTATCGGCTCGGCGCCGCTACGCCCATCCTCACCGGGCTGGCCAGAGCCCGCAATCACGATGGTGGCCGGATCGCCTTCGGACCAGATGGCAGGCTTTATGGCACAGTCGGAGATGCCGGGCAGCCGTCCCTGGCACAGGACCCCGGCTCAGCCAACGGGAAGATCTTGCGGATGACGGCCACCGGCGCCGTACCGCGTGACAATCCAATCGCCGGATCGCTGGTCTATTCGCTCGGACATCGCAATCCGCAGGGAATCGCCTGGGACGCAGATGGTCAACTCTGAGCCGCCGAGTTCGGCCAGAATACCTGGGACGAGTTCAACCGCATCGAACCGGGCGGCAACTACGGCTGGCCAATCGTCGAGGGCATCGGCTCGAAGGACGGCTCCGTCGATCCGGAGTACCAGAGGCCGACTTCCGACGCCAGCCCGAGCGGACTCGCTTTCGTCGGCGGCACCTTCTTTCTCGCGGCCCTACGCGGCGAGCGGCTCTGGGCGATCTCGCCGGGATCTGCGTTCACGGGGACGGCGACGACAGCACATCCCTTTCTTCTCGGATCTCTCGGCCGGCTGCGGGACGCCGTGCCGGGCCCGGACGGCTCGCTCTGGCTCCTCACCAATAACACCGATGGGCGCGGATCGCCCAGGGTTGGGGATGACAAACTCGTCGAAGTGCGACTGGATGTCTCCCGCGCGGGTTAATCTCAAGGGGATGATTACCGGCTATGACCCCGAGACCCTGCGTGAGGTGGTAGACCGCGCTGCGGCGGAATTGCGGCTGCAGGAACTCGGCAACGGGCGAAGCACCGCGGCGCTCGGTGAGAAGGCCGAGCTGCTTCGACTGCTCGGGCGTAACGGGGAGGCACTCGTCGCCGCTGAGCAGGCTTTCCGGCTAGCCCACTTCGGCGGAGATCGGGAGCAGCTCACTACGGCGCGACTGCGGCGGGCGCGCGTGTTCCAGTACCAGGGTGAACTCGATCGGGCGCTCGCCGAGATGATCGCGGTGCGCGCAACAGCCGCACTCGAGGAGTGGGCCTCGCTCGAAGGGTCCGCCGCCTACTCCGGGGGCACGGTTCTCTTCGACCTCGGGCGTTTCGCGGAGGCGCAGGTGGCATTCACTGCCGCTCTCGACATCCGCTCCGGGTCCGGGGCCCCGGCGGACGAGGTCGAATCGGTGCGATTCGCCCTCGAGACAGCTACCCGATTGGCAGCGACAAATGGCTGAGCTCCTGCGGGTGAGCCGATGGGCGGATGCCCTGATCGCCCTGCACCTCGACCCCAGCTGGACATTCACGTTCGACACCGCAAAGACCCGCGCGGGACTCTGCAATTTCACGTCGAAGACGATCAGCGTCTCGCGCTATCTCGCCTCCCGCTACGAGGACGACGAGATCCACCAGGTGCTGCTGCATGAGGTGGCCCATGCGATCGCCGGCACCCGCGCCGGGCACGGTCCGCGCTGGAAGGCCGTCGCGGTGGATCTGGGGTACGAAGGTAAGCGCCTGCACGATGGAGCCATCGCCAGCGAACTCGCTCCCTGGGTGGGAGCCTGCCCGGCTGGCCACCTGCACTACCGATATCGGCGCCCGAGCCGCACCCTCGCGTGCGGGAAATGTTCGCGACGGTTCAACGCGGCCCACACGATCGCCTGGACTCGGCGTGTGGTGGCCCGGCAGCACTAACCGGTCAGCTGTGCTCGTTCTCCCGCACCGCTCTGCGTGGCTCTCCGGCGTCAGCGGTTCGGGTCGAAAGCGGCCGCCAGGTGGGCTGCAACGTTCTTCCAGTGACCCAGCATCATGCGCCGTTCCTCACGATCAGCGAGGCGTTCATGATGGATGCCGATGGTCGTACCGCCGACCACCTCCTTCACCGAGACCTGAAGCGTAGAGTCATGCGGCCAGTCGTCCGGGTGCCAGGTGAGCCGCACTTTCGTGTTGTCGGTGTAAGAACGCACCTCGCCGGCCACGCCATCCGCCGTGCGGTAAACCTCGCCTTTCGCATGCGGGAGGGTGGTTTCTCCCAACCACAGCGGGAGCCCTTCACCCAGCAAGAATTGCCAGACGACCTCGCTCGAGGCGGCAACGGTCTGGCGAACTCCGACCTCCCAGCCGGCATCCTTGGTCTTTCCCGTGGTGTCGGTCATGTGGCTCTCTCTCCTGGTGATGCTCTCGACTCTGCCATGAGCGGTGCGTGGAGTGCACTTCTGTGGCAGGGAAGTGGACACGAAGTAACTGACTATATTGGTTACATGTATGCGACGGAAGGCCGCCCCACCGGCCAGAAGATGACCGTGAGTGACGGCCACACCTGGTGGTTCGATTCCGGGTCGCTTTCGATCGACTTCGCCTATACGGGCTCGATGGATGGTTCGGGCTGCGAGACGATGCACGCGGCATCCGATCTCACAGACTGGTTGATCGGGCGGTTTCCCGAGGTCATCGATGGGGCCACCGACCGCGACCTGATCGATGCGCGTGCCCTGCGCGGTTCCCTCGCGCGAGCCGCCACCGCGCGCAGTCGCGGCGACGAAATCCTCTCGGATGACGTGGACGTGATCAACCTGTTCGCCGCGACCCCCGACATTGCGCCGTCACTGATCGGGGGCACCCGGCAGGCAGGACGTTCCCGCGCCAAGGCAAGCCAGGCGCTGTCCGTGCTGGCGAGGGAGGCCGTCGAATTGTTCGCGGCGAACCCGACCGACCGCATCCGGGAGTGCGCGGCAGCGGACTGCACGCTGGTGTTTTACGACGAGTCGCGCTCCAACAATCGCCGGTGGTGTTCCATGCAGCGCTGCGGCAACCGGGCAAAGGTGCGGGCCCACCGGGAGCGCAACTCTTCTGTACCGCCCCGCTGACCACCCTGTTCGTTGGTCCGCCATGCAGCGTCGACCACTCCCCAAAACGCAGGAGATTCGCCAGCGAGACGCAGTTCGTGGCACCGATCACGCTCTTTCGTGGCTCATCTCCTGCGTTTTTGGTACCGGCGCGGGGCTCTAGCCGACCTTGACTTCCTTCCAGAACGCGACGTAGTTACTGAAGTCCTTGCCATCGGTGCGGGCAAAGGCGGTCTCGTAGGGGCGCGGGTAGCTCCAGGCACGATCCTGCAAAAGGGCGTCCCCATCCTTAACGCTGAAGTATTGGCATTCGCCCTTCCATGGGCAGGTGTACGGGGTCTTACTATCGACGAGAAATTCGCTGTTCACGCTCGACGGTGGGAAGTACCAGTTGCCCTCGATCTTGATGAGGTCGTCCTGGGGAGCGTCGGCGATAACGACGCCGTTGAGTAGTGCCTGGGTCATGATTCCTCCTGGAAGCGGTGTGGGTTTTTACACGCGATAGACGTTAGGCGCAACGCTACGCGCGCAACCTGAATTCCTTCAGGCGCCGATGGCACACTTGAGTGATGCGAATCCTCCTCAAGCTCGTGCTGGACTGCACCCCGGATGCCGCCTGGGACGCCGTGCGCTCGCCGCGCGGTATGCAGCAGGTCTCAGCGCCATTCTCGACCTTTGAATCTCTCGAGCCCGGAGGATTTCCTGCCCGCTGGTCGGCCGGTGAGCACCCGGTGAAAATCTCGAGCTTCGGGATGGTGCCCATTGGGGAACAGGTGATCGGCATCTCCTACCCCGAAAGAAGCGACGACGTGCGCGTACAGGTGGATACCGGCCGGGGACTCAGCGGCCCGCTTGCCCTCGTGACGAAATGGCAGCACTCCATCGCGATCGCATCCGCGCCCGGTGGTCGCACGCTGTACCGCGATCAGCTCGTCTTTGAGGCTGGCACGATTGCCCCGCTGCTCTGGGTGGGTTACTGGGCATTCTGGCAGTGGCGCAGCGTCCGCATCCGCTCTCTCGCCCCCACCTGGAAGGCCGGCCCCTCGTGAGGCGCACTTTCATCACCAGCACGTGGTCGGGCTGGGTGCGATGATCACCGCCCTGCAGGTTGCCGATTGGCGGCGGCAGATCTTCGCCCTCTACGCGGAGGTGCGCGCGGCGACGGACCTCTTCGCCGCACACGACCTCTGGCGGCGCGAGCGCGATCGGCTGTTCGCGACGCATCCGTCCAGTCCGCTGCTGCCCGACGACCTCTCGGACTTCACC
>JANYIZ010000039.1 GCA_025408445.1 Frigoribacterium sp.
CGAGACTCACGCCGAGGCCGGCGTCCCGAGCCCACTGCACCACGAGCGGCACGCGCTGGGGATCGTGAGTGCGCTCGAGAGTCGCAAGCACGTGCGGCACGGCCGACTGCATGCCGAACGACACGCGAGTGAAACCCGCGCGGGCGAGCGAACGGAGGTAGTCGGCATCCACTGAGTCGGGGTTAGCCTCGGTCGTGATCTCGGCCCCGTCCACCAGTCCCCAGGTGTCTATTACCGCCGCGAGCATCGCCGCAAGATCGCTGACAGGGAGCATCGTGGGAGTTCCGCCGCCGAAGAAAACCGTGGATGCGTGCCGGTCCGGCAACTCGGCACGACTCATCACCTGACGGGCAAAAGCGAGCTCCTCGATCGCCTGGCCGGCGAAATCCGTGCGCTTCGCTCCGCGCAACTCGTCTGAGGTGTAGGTGTTGAAGTCGCAGTATCCGCAGCGAACCCGGCAGAACGGCACGTGGAGGTAGACCCCAAAGTTGCGTTCGGCCGCACCGATGGTGACGGATGACGGCAGCGCGCCGTCCAGGGGTGCGGGATCAGCGAGCGGGAGGGCGCTCGGCATCAGGCTCCGGAGGCTGGCGGAAGTACACCGGAGAGCGACTCAAAATACCGACGCGTGTAATACAGCTGGGAGAGCCGGAGCACCGGGTAGACAATCCACCAGAGGGCGTTCGCGGGGCGGGAGAAGGCGCTGATCTCCAGCCAGACCGAGCCGTCTTCCGTTTGCTCGACGATGAACGATTCTTCGCCGCTCTCGGGATGCCCGGGAAGGGTACCGTAGGCGAAACCCTTGCGATTCAGGTCGTCCACGACATAGACGACGCGCGCCGGCGCGGTGACGTGGAATGGGCCGAAGGGGATCCCGAGCAGGACCGAGTCCCCCGGCACGATGAAGGGGTCGCCGTCCGGCCCGAAGACGATCTCATCGGTAGCGAGCGCCGTGGCAACCGGAGCGCCCGCTTCGTCGAAGGCGACCGGGACGTAGGTCTGGTCGCTGACTGCGGCGGGGACATCCGCGACGTCGATGTGGAATCCGCTATTGCGCTGGATGCCCCACGACATCACCTCGTTCCAGGCATAGTCCCACCGTGCATCGCCGTGCCCGATCCGGGTGCGCTGTCGGAACGGACGATACCCGGCGGGAGGCTTGGCTAGGAGATCGGACGCCTGGGTCGCACCCACGGTCGCGTAGGTGACTGCCCGCTCCCAGAGCGGCAACTTCGCGGACATCTAGGAACGACTGATCATCGGAACGGATGGCGCGGGCATGGCCCAATTCTACCGGCGCCACGTCCGCCTTTCCGCTTCGATCAGGGCTGACTGCTAGCCGAGAGAACGGCTCGGCATCCGACCCGAACCCGCGAGCTGGTCGGCGTCGAGGGCGAAGAGGTCGCGCGCTCCCCCGGTGGCAGCGCCAAATAGGCCGGCGGACTGGGGAAGAAGCTGCTCGGCATAAAACCTCGCGAGCACCAGCTGGGTGTCCGCCAGGTCGGCATCACCCGTTGACACGCCCGCGAGAGCCGAGCGTGCCATCAGCCAGCCACCCACGGTGAGTCCCCACATGCGCAGGTACGGTGACGAGCCGGCGAGCACGGCGTTCGGGTCGGACTGGCCGGTGCGAAGCATCCATCCGGTTGCTGCCTCGAGCGAGTCAAGCTGGGTGCGCAACTGCACGCGGATGCTGGCGAAGTCATCTCCAGCTGCGGCAAGCTCCGTATCGATCTCGCGCATCGTCGCGATGAACTCAAGGAAGGATGCGCCGTGGCGCACAGCGAGCTTGCGGCCCACAAGGTCGGCGGCCTGGATGCCGTTAGTGCCTTCGTAGATCGGCGTGATCCGGACGTCGCGGAAGTGCTGGGCCGCACCCGTCTCTTCGATGTAGCCCATGCCGCCGTAGACCTGCACGGCGAGTGAGGTGAGCTCGACCCCGAGGTCGGTGCCGAACGACTTGCTGATCGGGGTGAGCAGTCCGACGATCTCGGCAGCCCGCACGCGCGCCGCTTCGTCGATGCTGTGGGTGCTGAGGTCGATCTGAACCGCGTTGAAGAGCACGAGACGACGCAGGGCAGAGAGATAGGCCTTCTGCGTCAAGAGCATGCGACGAACGTCGGGGAAGTCGATGATGGGCGAGTCAACGGTTGCACCGATCGCCTTACCCTGTTTGCGCTCCGTGGCGTAGGTGAGGGAGCCTTGATAGGCGCGCTCCCCGATCGAGAGCCCCTGAGTGCCGACCGAGAGTCGCGCGCTATTCATCATGACGAACATGATGCGCATGCCGAGGTTCTCCTCGCCGATGAGGTAGCCGGTGGCGCCTTCGTAGGAGAGCACGCAGGTGGGAGCACCGTGGATACCGAGCTTGTGCTCGATCGATAGGCAGGAGACACCGTTGTGTTCGCCAAGCGAGCCGTCTTCGCGCACGGGGAACTTGGGCACGATGAAACAGGAGATGCCGCGGGTGCCGGCCGGGGCTCCCGGAGTGCGCGCCAGCACGAGGTGAACGATCTGCTCGGTGAGGTCGTGCTCACCATAGGTGATGTAGATCTTCTGCCCGGTGATGGCGTACGTGCCGTCACCTTTGGGGACGGCGCGGGTGGTCAAGGCCCCAACGTCCGAACCCGCCTGGGGTTCGGTGAGGTTCATCGTGCCGGTCCACTCGCCGCTGATCATCTTCGGCAGGTAGGTCTTTTTCTGGGCGTCGTCGCCGTAGTGGAGGAGGGCGTCGATCGCGCCCTGGGTGAGCAGCGGGCAGAGCGCAAACGCCATGTTGGACGAACCAAGCATCTCTTGGATGGCGAGCCCAACTGACCACGGGAATCCGCCACCGTCAAACTCTTCCGGGAACGGCACGCTGCCCCAGCCGGCGTCGACGTATTGCCGATAGGCAGACTTGAAGGCCGCCGGTGTGCGCACGGTGCCGTCAGCGTCGCGCTGCGCACCCTCAACATCCCCGGGCTGGTTGGTCGGAGCCACGACCTTCACCATGAAGTCGCCACAATCCTCGAGGAGCCCGACGACGGTGTCGAGATCGGCGTGCTCATAGCCGGGAAGTGCGGCGACCTGCGGATACCCCACCACGTGCTCGAGGACGAAGGCGAGGTCGGAAACGGGGGGACGGTAATCGCTCATGTTCGTGACCCTAATGCGCTGCGGCCGCAAGCTCACGAACGTTGTGCCGACTCACAAAGGACGGTGGGCGGGCACTCGAGTTTGTTGTCCTTGGTCTCCGTGTTGGCCGCCCGCGAGGGATGCCCGCCGACCCCCGACGCGATCTCGCCGCTCGCCGCTCGCCGCGCAGAATCAGATGTACCGAGTCAGAGGAACCGAGTCAGAGGTACCGAGTCAGAGGGGTACCCTGGGGCTTGCTGCGAGTCGCATCGCGGGTGGGGTGGTGTATTCCCGTCCGGATGGGGAGGTCCAGGTGATGTTCCCGCCGGGGTGTTGGGCCATGGTCCAGTTTGTGTGATGTTTGCCGTCGTGGTGTTTGGGGCACAGTGCGGCGAGGTTCGATTCTTCGCTCAGCCCGCCGTATTGGACGTCGATCGTGTGGTCGAGGTCGCATACCCTTGCGGGTTGGTTGCAGCCGACGAATCGGCAGGTTTCGTCTCTGACGTGCAGCCATCGTCGGAGTTCTTTCGGAATCTGTCGGGACTTACCGACTCCGAGCACGATTCCGGTGTGCGGGTCGGTGAGCAGGCGGATCATCGAGGGTGCGTGTGCGGTGAGTTGTTTCGCGGTCTCCACGTCGATGGGTCCGCAGCCTTCGAGCATGACCGGTTCGTTTTCGTGGCCAAGGAGGGTGAGCACGGGAACGGTGATCATGACCTTCGCGGTGATGCCGTGACCGTATCCCATGCGGAACCATGGGGTGACGAGCATTCCGCGCTCGTCGACCATCGTGTCATCGACGTAGCTGTGGTCGACGACCCCATCGGTGAGCAGCCCGACGAGAATGTCCGCCTTCAACTGGGTGATGGTGCGGGGCTCTTCGCTGCCGTCGCCATGGGGGCCGTGTTCGGTGCGGGCGATGTCGGTGAGCCGGTTGATGATCGCCATCCCTTGCTCGGCTGGCAGGTAGGCGACGAGTTACGCCATTGCGTCGCATGCCGGGTCGAGGGTCACACATCGGTTCTCGGTCGCCTGCACCGTGCGGGCGTGGATGCTGTCGGGGTGGGTGCGTTCGCGCAGGATGCGGGCTTTACGGTCGAACTTCGTGGGAGTGAGGGTGCGGGCGTAGGGCAGGGCTGCAGTTTCGAACGCGGGCAACGCCTCAGCGGGCAGCGATTGGGCGTGATCGACCAGGACTGTCGCATGCCGGCGGGAGATCTCTCCCACCTGCAGGGCGGCGAACGTGCCCGGCAGGAGGTGGACCAACATCCGGGCTTCTTCGATCAACCGCTCGGCGGTGCGTTCCGGCAGCCGAAGTGATGCCGCGACCTCGGTGACCAGGGTGCGGCGGGCGACCGCTGAATCGCTCCACCGGTGGGTGGTGGCCTGGTCGGGATGTAGAGCTTCTGACTGTTCGGAGTGGCGCCGCAAAGCATCCAGGATTGTGAGCTGCTGCGCCTCGATCGCGGCAGCCTGGCGACGGTTTTCCTCCAACCGGGTGAGCAACTTGTCGGTATATTCCCCTACCAGCCGAGCCCCATGCTCAGCCCAGGGCTCGGGCATTCCTCCAGCGATTCCAGAGCCTCCGAAAACGCCCGGCGAGGAAACCTCGACGGGTGTTTCTTCGAACACGGGAATGCTGTTCATGTACCTGATTCTGCCCGCGACCACCGACATTCCACGGCCCCAGCGGGTATCTCTGGAGAGGCAATTCTTGATAGTCGGGGGCACCATTTCTTGACTTTGTTCTCCGCGTCAGTGACACCAGTACAGAGTCGCTGGCACGTGCCCACATATATTGCTGACATCGGTCCGTCAGGGGTGCAGTCCGACCCGATCTGAACTACCTTTTCGTCTGGATCGCGCGCACCACACGCAGACCGCCTTCCGCCGGATACGAGCATCCCCACTGGCGGATCAACCGGCGGATCACTCACTGGTGCTTCGAGTGCATCACGCTCCTTTTTGTCATCCAGCTACACAGTCACATTCACTTCGAATGCGGCAAGCTGAAAAACCGCCTCCTGGACAACGAACGCGAACGCATCGCGGAAGGAGGGTAGCCGGCTGCTGGTGCGGCGAGCCGATACGCAAAGTCATACAGAGGTGATACCTCATACCTAATGGGGCGAGAGAGCTTCCCAAAACGGCGACGGACCAGCCTTACTTCTCTTTTTTGGTCTCCGTGTCGCCACTCAGCGCCGCGATGAACGCCTCCTGTGGAACCTCCACGCGGCCCACCATCTTCATGCGCTTCTTGCCCTCCTTCTGCTTCTCGAGGAGTTTGCGCTTGCGGGTGATGTCACCGCCATAGCACTTGGCGAGCACGTCTTTTCGCATTGCACTGATCGACTCGCGGGCGATGATCCTGGCACCGATTGCGGCCTGGATCGGCACTTCGAACTGCTGGCGCGGGATGAGCTTCTTGAGCCGCTCAGTCATGAGAACGCCATAGGCGTATGCCTTGTCGCGATGCACGATAGCGCTGAACGCATCCACCGCCTCGCCCTGTAGCAGGATGTCGACCTTCACGAGGTCCGCATCCTGGTCACCGGTCGGCTCGTAGTCCAGGCTCGCGTAGCCGGCCGTACGGCTCTTGAGTTGATCAAAGAAGTCGAACACTATTTCGCCGAGCGGCATCGTGTAATGCAGTTCCACTCGATCCTCGCCGACGTATTCCATGCCCTGCATGGTGCCGCGGCGCCCCTGGCAGAGCTCCATCACGGTGCCGACGAAGTCCTTGGGGGTGAGGATGGATGCCTTCACCACCGGTTCACTCACCGACGCGATTTTGCCGCCGGGGAACTCGCTCGGGTTGGTGACAGTCACGGTCTTCTTGTCGTCCGTGGTCACCTGGTAGATCACACTGGGAGCCGTTGCGATGAGGTCGAGCCCGAATTCGCGCTCAAGCCGCTCAGTGACGATTTCGAGGTGCAGGAGGCCGAGGAATCCGCAGCGAAACCCGAATCCGAGGGCCACGGAGGTTTCGGGTTCGTAGACGAGTGCGGCATCCGAAAGTTTGAGTTTGTCGAGGGCTTCGCGCAGCACCGGGTAGTCCGATCCGTCGATCGGGTAGACGCCGGAGAAGACCATCGGCATTGGCTCGGAATAGCCCTTGAGGGCCACAGTGGCGGGCTTCAAAAAGCTCGTAACGGTGTCGCCGACCTTGCTGAGCCGCACATCCTTGACACCGGTGATCAGATAGCCGACCTCGCCAACCCCGAGGCCCTTCGTGAGAGTGGGCTCGGGGGCGCTCACGCCGATCTCCAGCACCTCATGGGCACTCTTCGTGCTCATCATCATGATCTTCTCGCGCGGCTTCAGCGACCCGTCGATCATGCGCACGTAAGTGATGACGCCGCGGTAAGGGTCGTACACGGAGTCGAAGATCATGGCGCGCGCCGGCGCCTTGGGGTCTCCGACCGGCGGCGGGATGAGACGGGTCGCCAGGTCGAGCAGCTCCGGCACGCCCACCCCGGTCTTGCCGGACACGAGCAGAATGTCCTCCGGCTTGCAGCCCAGCAGGCCGACGATCTCCTTGATGTACTTCTCGGGATCCGCGGCAGGCAGATCGATTTTGTTGAGCACCGGGATGATTGTCAGGTCATTGTCAAGAGCGAGGTACAGGTTCGCGAGCGTCTGGGCCTCGATACCCTGGGCGGCATCCACCAGCAGGATCGCGCCCTCGCAGGCGGCAAGCGAACGAGAGACCTCGTAGGTGAAGTCCACGTGGCCTGGCGTATCGATCATATTCAGGGCATAGGTCTGCCCATCGAACTCCCACGGCATCCGCACGGCCTGGCTCTTAATGGTGATGCCGCGCTCGCGCTCGATGTCCATCCGGTCGAGATACTGGGCCCGCATGTCGCGATCGCTCACGACGCCGGTGATCTGCAGCATCCGGTCCGCCAGCGTCGACTTGCCATGATCGATGTGGGCGATGATGCAGAAATTGCGGATGAAGGCGGGGTCGGTCGAAGCCGGCTCGAGGGCCTTCAATGCTCTGGGGCTCACGCAAATCCTTCGTATCGGTGCAGTGGGGACGGTTAATTCTCCCACGGGAGCGAGGAAGGCAAGGCCGAAGACGAGCGCGATCACGATCACCCCTGCCTTGCCCGCAAAAAATCACGAAGGCGCCGGCAGCCGCCCGAGGCCCTGGAGCAGCACCGACTGGTCGGCAGCGAGCGAAACGCGGATCCAGCCCTCACCCGATCGCCCAAACGCACTTCCGGGCGCCACCGCTACTCGATCATGCAGCAGGAAGTGCTCCGCCCAGGCCGCGACGTCCCCGCCACTTGCATGGGCGACATCCACCCACAGGTAGAACGCGCCGCCCGGTCTCTGGTATCGGATGCCTCGCCTCTCGAGCAGCGCACAGGCCGCCTCGAGGTTGGCGCGATAATGCTCACGAGAGTCGGCCACGTGCTGGTGGTCGCCGGTGATCGCGGCGACGGCGGCGTACTGGTCCGGCATGCCGACGCAACTGATCGAGGCCTCCTGCACCGTTCGCATAATCGCGGCCAGCCCGGGCGGCGTCACCAGGTACCCGATGCGCGCCCCGGTCATGGCGTAGGTCTTCGACAGGGAGAAAACGCTGAATACGCGATCGTCGCTGTCGAGACTCGAGATGCTCACATGCGCGGCGCCGTAGGTGAAGTACTCGTAGACCTCGTCGCTGAGCACCCAGAGATCATGACGCCGGGCAAAGTCGAGCAGAACGCGCAACTGCTGCTCGTCGAAGACGACGCCGAGCGGGTTCGACGGTGAATTGACGATGATGACGCGGGTGCGATCCGTGACCAGCCGCTCGAGTTCGTCGAGGTCGGGGGCGAAACCGTGCTCGGGTCGTAATGAATAGGGCACCGGTACCGCCTCGAGCAGACGGGCATTCATCGTGAACGTGGTGTAACCAGGGTCGGGCACAAGCACCTCATCGCCGGTGGAGAGCAGCAGACGCATCGCCTGGAAGAGTCCCTGCGTTGCACCAAGGGTTACCCAGACCTGCTCTGCATCCACCTGAATGCCGTTCTCCCTGGCGAGCTTCTCCACGATGGCCGACCGGAGCGGCGGGATGCCTCCGTTGGCGGAGTAATTCGTCAGGTCGTCACGCCACGCCTGCGCACCCGCCGCGAGGATGTGCTCAGCAACCGGCCGATCGGGCTCCCCCACCGCGAGGGAGATCACGTCGTCGAGCTCGAGGGCAATCTCGAAGATGCGTCGAATGCCAGACGGTGGCACCGACGCGATGTGCGGGGAGAGAGACGGCATACTGTCAGGCTATTACGACAGGCCGAGCGGTTAGCATCCAACTGTGACTACCTGCGTCGTTCTCGTGCACGGCCTCCGCGGCTCAAGTGCCGAGTGGGAGACGCAGCGCAACGCGCTAGAGGCTCACGGACATCCCGTCGTCGTCGTCGAGCTTCCCGGCCATGGTTCCCGCATCGACGAGCCATTCTCCATCGGTG
Organism: Frigoribacterium sp.; assembly: GCA_025408445.1. Classification (GTDB taxonomy): domain Bacteria; phylum Actinomycetota; class Actinomycetes; order Actinomycetales; family Microbacteriaceae; genus Lacisediminihabitans. Next base: position 8,583 of record JANYIZ010000039.1, read on the forward strand.
AATCGCTGGTAACGGTGGCGGATGCCGCGCGTTCGTTCGGCACCGCACCGGTGTTCATCGTCGGTCGCGGCCTTGGCGGTCATCTCGCAGTGGAATGCGGATCGCTCATCGAAACCGTGAGCGGCGTCGTGGCGGTGGGCTGCGGAACACAAGCCCTTAACTGGGTGCTGGATAGCTATCGCATCGCATCGATGAGCACCCATCACCTGCTGCCCGACCGCGGCGCGACGATGAGCAGCGCCGCCTCGTCCACCTTTGTGCGGGCGGGGTCTTCGGGAGGTGTCGCCCCGTCCGAGTATTTCGCTGACACACTTCGGCAACTCGACGAACTCGATACCAGGGCAGCGCTCTCCCGGCTGCAGGTGCCGGTCTGGCTCCTCAATGGTCAGCTTGACCGGTTCCGGATGCAGGAGAACGCGTTTCTCGGCGCCGCTCGCCAGTTCAGGCTCGTACGCCAACCCGGGGTACGGCTTGCCGCTCGATTCCGCCGACCGGCCGACACCGTGCGGTTGCTCCTCGGAATTCTCGGCGGACGGTACCCGACACGCTCCCGGCTCACATTGCCGGATCGCTGACGCACTGGTATCGTTGCTGGTTGGCTTGCGCGAGGCATTTGGTATCCGAATGACTTCGTGAATCGCAGCCCGGATCCCCAGTACTGGAACCGGTTCGCGGCTGCCCCCAACCGTTCGGACCACAGAGAAAGTTAGACATTGGCAAACATCAAGTCGCAGATCAAGCGCATCGGCACCAACAAGAAGTCCCAGGACCGCAACAAGGCCGTCAAGAGCGAGGTCCGTACCGCGGTGCGCTCTGCTCGGGAGGCCATTGTCGCCGGCGACACGGCCAAGGCCGCTGCGGCTCTCGCGCTTGCGTCGAAGAAACTCGACAAGGCCGCAAGCAAGGGCGTCATCCACAAGAACCAGGCCGCGAACCGCAAGTCGGCCATCGCCAAGCAGGTCGCCGCACTCTAGCCGCCACTCGTCACTGGTCCGTCACCGTCCGCGGTGGCGGACTTTTTGCGTTTCTCAGGCGTGCTGCCCCGCCGAAAACGCAGGAGATCCGCCATCAACCGTGGTGAAACATCGCCGAAGGGGCATCATGGTGGCGAATCTCCTGCGTTTTCGGAAGTGCAGGGGGTTTTCGGAAACGCAGGGGGAAGGCGGATGCCGCGAGCCGCGAGCCCGCGGCTAGGAGGTGCCGCGGGTGCTGATCACTCCGACTAAGCGCTCGAGCACGAAGACCGGATCGCGTCCGGCACCCTTGATGGCGGCATCCGTCTCGGCAAGCAGTTCGATGCACCGACCGAGGCCGCGATCGTCCCAGCCCTGCAGGTCACGGCGAGCGCGATCCACCTGCCAGGGCGCTAGGCCGAACTGCTGGGCGAGCTGGCCGGATCCCCCGCGCGCACCGGAGATCTTGGCCATTGTGCGTATTTTGCTGGCGAATGCGGCCACGATCGGCACGGGGTCCGCCCCGGAGGCAAGCGCATGCCGGAGCAGGATCAGGGCGTCCCCCCGGCGGCCCGCGATCGCCACATCGGCAACCCGGAAGGCATTGGTCTCGACCCGACCCGAGTAGTACTTCTCGACCGTGACCTCGGTGATCTCCTCGCTCGCGTCCGCCATGAGCTGCTGGCAGGCGCCGGCGAGTTCGGCGAGGTCGTCGGAGAAGGCCCCGGTGAGGGCGCGGAGGGCGCCGCTCGTAATTCGCCGATTCTCGATCGCGAACTCCGCCGCTGCAAAGTCGAGCTTCTCGGAGTCCTTCTTGAGCTCGGTGCAGGCAATCTCAATGCCGTTGCCGAGTCCGCCTCGGATCGCGTCGAGGAGTTTCTTGCCGCGCACTCCCCCGGCATGGCGGAGCACGACGTACGTGTCGTCAGCCGGTGATTCGAGATACTCCAGAGTCTCGGCAATGAAGGCGTCGGTGCTTTTTTCTACCCCGCTCACTCGGATCATCCGCGGCTCTCCGAACAGTGACGGGCTCGCGAGGGTGATGAGCTCACCCGGGCCGTAGGCATCCGCTTCAAGGTCGCTGATTTCGAGACTCGGGTCTTCGGCTTTGAGAATCTCCCGCAGCATGCGGATGGCTCGCTCAGCCAGGAGGTCTTCGGTCCCGGAGATGAGCACGATGTTGGCCGGCCGCACGCGATCCCAGCCGAGTTGCGGGATCGACACGACGACTTTTCCCGTCTTGGGTGCGGCTTTCGGTATTGCCCTGCCTGCCACTGGACTCCTTGAAGTGCTCAACCCGAAGTGCTAATGCTCCAGTTTATTGCGCCACCACCGACTCAATCGGACCGGTCTCGACCAGTCCCTAGTGCGAGAACGCCTTCCCTTTGGGCAGCGGATGCTCCGTCCAGACGGCCACGCCGCCGCCCGGTGTCGGCGACAGTAGCACCATCCCCTCAAGATCGGTGCGGGTCGGGAGTGTTCCGTTGGCGGCAAGGAAGCCGAGCAGCTTGTCGGTCGGATGCCCGTAGCCGTTGTCGAGACCCACCCCGATCACTCCGACGCTGGCTCGCACCGCTGCATACAGCTTCGGGTCCTGGTCGGCCGAGCCGTGGTGCGCGACCTTGACGACATCCACCGGACCGATGCGATTTGCGGCCATCATGAGAGCCTGCGGCCGATCGCCGAGGTCGCCGAGGAACAGCGACGACAGGCACCCCGAAACACACGCGCCGATCCCGGTGAACCGCAGCGTGACGCTCGCGTCATTGCCGGGCTCGACCGATCCGAGCCGCGTGCGCGGCCACAATACCTCCCAACCGAGCTCGCCCAGCTGGCCGGTGAGCCCCTGGCTGACCTGGCTGACCGCAGCCCCACTAGCGGCGAGCTCCCCGCCGATTGCCGCCGCCGGAGAGCCGTCGGTCGGTCCGATCATCGCCCGGGTGACGCGTCCAAGGATTGCGGAGGTGCCGCCGACATGATCCATGTCCCAGTGGGTGAGAACGAGCAGGTCGACACGATTGATGCCAAGCTCATTGAGACAGCGGCGCAGAAGTTTCGGGTCGCGACCCGTGTCGATCATCGCGATTCGGCCAAGGCTCCGCACCAGCACCGCGTCGCCCTGGCCGACGTCACACGCCGCGATCTGCCAATCGCCCGGTCGGGAGAGTTGCTGCCCCAGCGCGTTCCCCGCGGTGATTCCGCCCGCCGCGACCAGCGCGAGAGCGAGCGCGAGCGACGCAAACCGACGCACGCTGCGACCCCGTTGCACGAGGAGCACCATCAGAAGCAGTGTGGTGATGACGGCGACAGAGGTGACGCCGACCGCTCCCTGCGTCCACGGGATGGCAGCGCCCGGGAGCCCGGCGAAGAAGGTAGCCACGGCGGCGATCCATGCGGCCGGCAGCCAGGCGAGGCCAGCGATGACCTGGCCAACGGCGGGCAGAATCGGCAGGACCACGCAGGCGATGAGCCCAAGCACGGTGGCGATCGGGGCCGCGGGCTCCGCCAGCACATTCGCGAAAACACCGTAAGTCGGGATGCTCGGGTTGAGCAGGATGAGCACCGGCTGGCAGGCGAGCTGAGCGGCGAGCGGGATGGAGAGTACGGCGGCGAGCCAGAGCGGCATCGACCGGGATAGGACGCGAGTGAGCGGACCCGAAAGCACGAGAAGGCCACCGGTGGCCAGCACGGAGAGGATGAAGCCATAGCTGCGCGAGAGCCACGGATCGTTCGTGAGCAGCACGAGACTCGCCAGTGCCAGGACGGGGACGCCGCGCACCGGTCGACCTCCGGCTATGGCCGCGAGCACGAGCGTCGCCATCACCGCCGCCCGGAGCACGCTCGGCTCGGGCGTCACGAGCACGACGAACCCGAGGAGGACAGCAACCGACAGGGCGATCCGCCAGGCTCGCGGCAGGCCGAGGGCTGCGCCGACCAGCATGACGAGGGCAATCACGACCGCGCAGTTCGCCCCGGACACCGCCGTGAGATGACTGAGTGACGTCGCCTTCATCGCGGCGTCAAGTGGAAGGCCGACGTCACTGGTGTCACCGATGGCGAGCCCGGGGAGCAGGTCGCCGCCGTCTCCCGGAAGCTCGCCCGCAGCATCCCGGAATCGGCTGCGCAGACCGTTCGCCCAGTCGAGGTACCACGGTGCAACGGACTCTACCCGTGCTCCGTGATCCGCGAACATGCGGAACGCGACAGCATCCGAGGGATCGGTTGCGGACAGTGTGCCCGCGAGTGACACGGTCGCCCCGATGCCGATCGTCACTGCGGGGCGATCGGCAAAGACGGTCACCGGGATGTCGACCGCTGTCGTGCTGCCCCCCATCCTCACCGAGCTGAGCGTCGCGGAGAAGATCGCCTGGCGCGCAGTTGTGCCCATTGCCAGAGCTGTCTCGTGAGCGGCCTTGTGAACGGTCTGTGTGACCATTGCGGTCGCTGTCACGAAGCGACCAGAGTTGGCCGCCTCGAGCATCGCAATCGGCTGGCGGTGCGGTGCCCGCGCCACCGCGACGCTCACGAGAAGTGCAGTCGCGACGAGAGCGACCACCACGCCGGCGAGCACGGTGCGACCACGCCGGCGCACTGCGATCACCACACTCAGGAAGAGCACCGCAACAACCCACAGGACGACGGAAGCACCCGGCAACAGCCGGGGCATCGAAAGCAGGATTCCCACCGTCACCCACGCGACGACGACAGGCGCAGCCAGTCGGATATCGATGCTCACAGGGTCACGAGGTCCTTGAGCTGGTCGAAGGTTTTCTCCCCCACGCCGGTGACGCTCATCAGGTCTTCAACCGCCGTGAAATGACCGTTCTTAGTGCGCCAGTCGATAATGCGCTTCGCCATGGCTGGCCCCACGCGGGGCAAGGTCTCCAGAGCGGTTTCGTCGGCCGTGTTGATGTTGACCTTGCCTCCTGGCGTTTGCGCGCCCGGAGCGCTTCCGGTAGCGGGCACTTCGCCGATCTCCGGCACGAGGATCTGCTCGCCATCGACGAGGAGGCGGGCGAGGTTGACGCCCGACTGGTCGGCTGTCGAGGTGAATCCGCCGGCCGCGCCGACGGCATCAAGAACTCGCTCACCGTCGGTGAGGAGGTAGAGCCCCGGCCGCGCGACGGCGCCGAGAATGTGAATGTAGATTGTCGCCCCGCCCGGGCTCGATCGAGCTCCCCCGGTCGCGCCATTCGTCGCCGAAGCCGCGGGAGGGGCGATCGATTCGCTCGACCCGTGAGCTCCGAACGCACTCACCAGCACCGCGATGGCCAGCCCCGCCAGCACGAGCACGATGGCCGCTCCCACCCCGACCCTCGCACGCACCGGTCGGCGCGCAAGAAGCAGGGCGGGCGGATCCATGCCAGAAGACTAAGAACTCTCCGCCGCCGAAATCACCGCGACGGTCACTGCTGGGGACAATCCAGCCAGCGCTATCCCGGCAGAGGACTGGACGGCTGCGCTACGGCTTCGTGGCGATATTCACGATCCGAGGGGCTCGCACGATCACCGTGACGATCGAACGATCGCCGAGGGCACGCACCACACCGGCAGATGCCAGCGCAAGCTTCTCCAGGTCTGCCGGGTCGATCTTGGGGCTGACTTCTGCCTTGTCGCGCACCTTGCCGTCCACCTGAAAAACTGCGGTGATCGAGGTTTCCACCAGCAGGGTCTTGTCGGCCTTCCGCCACCCGTACAGCGCGACGGGGGGCGGGTAGCCGAGCTGCTCCCACATCTCCTCGGCGGTGTACGGGGCGAACAGCGACAGCCCG
>JANYIZ010000040.1 GCA_025408445.1 Frigoribacterium sp.
GCAGAAAGAAGCCGAGCCAGTAGTAGCCGTCGACGGCGCTGACACCTTGCTCGCTAGCGGACGGCAGGTCGGGCAACAGGGGTGAGCGGGCGCGGGTCAAGATTGCCAGGGCGTTGACGGATTTGCTCTCGATCAACGGGATCGCGGCGGCCGCCAGCGGGCAATAGAAGTCGAGGTTGCCGGCAATCATGTCCTGCAGCGCCGGGGCCGAACTGCGGTAGGCGACATGCGCCACGTCGGCGCCGACTGCGGTCACGATCTGCAAGCATGCCAGGTGCGCACCGGATGTTTACGAGATAACCCTGCATCCTCGACCCGCTTCTCACACTCACGCAGGCAATGTCGAAACCGATCATCCCCAGGTGCACCTTCTCGTCTATCAAGAAGTGTGAGCAGCTATCGCGCGCTGTTGAATTGTCACGGCCCAACACGCGGGCCCTGCTGCCTCTCGGCAGCCCTCTAGCATACGTCGGAAGCGCGGCTTCCGCCACCGCCCACGGCATGGCAGGATACGGGGACAGCTTCGACAGCAGTTTCGATAACGACTTCGACCACAGTTTCGATAATGGGGAGACAGCGTGACCGACACCATCATCACCGTGCAGGGCAGATTCTCGTCCTTCTCCCCTCCGGAACGCGCAACGGTGCGGCTCTCGGTCGGATTCGAAGGGGCGGACCGAGCGCCGGTGTTCTCCGAAACAGTGGCAGCGTCATCCACGGTGCGTTCGCTCGTCTCCGCGCTTCACTCCCCCGCCGCCGGCCCGGTCACGTGGTGGTCGAGCGACAGCATCCAGGTCTGGAGCTTCCGGCCGTGGAGCCAGGACGGCGTACAACTGCCTCCGGTCTTCCACTCGCGTGTGGGATTCAGCGTCAAGTTCAGGGACTTCGCGGCGATGGCCGAGTGGATCGAACGGGTCGCCGTGCTCGACGGCGTCACCGTCGGCGATATCGCCTGGGCACTCACCGAGGGGCGAAAGACCGCGGTCATCGCCGAGGTGCGATCTCGGGCGGTGAAGGATGCCGTGGCGAAAGCGAGCGTCTATGCCCAGAGCATCGGACTCGGCTCGGTTCGGGCGGTGGCTCTCGCCGATCCAGGTATGCTCGGTGACCGGGTTGGGGCATCCGATGACGGAGGCGTCCACTCGATGTCGCGGCTGATGGCCACCGGCGCCGCGCCGGACCTGTCACTCACCCCGGAAGACATCGAGGTCGACGCGGTGGTCGACGCGCGGTTCGTCGCCAGCTGAACCTCACGCGGGCGCGTGGTCGGGCGCGTGGTCCGGCTCGTGGTCGGGCTCGTGGTCGGGCATCCGGCCGCACCGTGCTGCTATTTGTCAGCCTCGCGGTCAAACGTTCGGCCGCATGGCTGACGAATGGCAGCACGGTCGTCACCGGGTACGATCCCCGGGAAGACAGGCCAGCTGAGCCGTCAGTCGCCGAGGTTACGCCGGGCCGACATGGCCCGATCCGCTTCACGATTGTCTTGGCGCTCGCGCAGCGCCTGGCGCTTGTCGTACTCGCGCTTGCCCTTGGCTACGGCGATTTCGACCTTCGCCCGTCCGTCACTGAAATAGATCTTCAGCGGCACGATGGTGTATCCACCCTCTTTGGTCTTGTTGAGAATCTTGAGGATCTGCGCCTTGTGCAGCAGCAGTTTGCGCTTGCGGCGGGGCGGATGATTGGTCCAGGTGCCCTGGTTGTATTCGGGAATGTGCACCGCATCCAACCAGGCTTCGCCGTACTCGACGAAGGCGTAACCGTCGACAAGGGAGGCCCGGCCCTCACGCAAAGACTTCACCTCGGTGCCGGTGAGAACCAGCCCCGCTTCATAGGTGTCTTCGATCGTGTAGTCGTGGCGCGCTTTGCGATTGGTGGCCACAACCTTCTGGCCACGTTCCTTCGGCACGATTCGCTCCTGATTTGATTGCGCACAGGCAATCTGCCCGCAGCCCTCCACTCTAACCTGCCGTTGTCGCGAGCGACGGATACGGATGCGGTCGTAACTATGGACAGGTATTCCATCGGATCGGAACCAACGCGCGCAGCACTTCAGGTCCAGATACGCGCGCGACGTGATACGGATCGAGTCGGGAGTTGTTGTGGGCTGTAGTCAATCACACCCGCAACAACTCCCGACCCGATTGTCTCAGTGCCGCAGCGCGCGAGAACAGCGTCAGCAGCAGCGCGACCGGGGGCTGGCCTCGTCGTCGCGGTGTTTTTGGCGCCAGAAATCGCGTTCACTCAGAGGCGGCGTCGGATCGTTGTGGGTTGCCCGGTGCGCGAG
>JANYIZ010000041.1 GCA_025408445.1 Frigoribacterium sp.
TACAACTCCCGCCGGGATGCGTTTGCGCCTCCGCGAGCGGTCGTATCCCCCGCCACGACGTGAACCACGAGCATGCTCGACGGGGACGGGGACGGGGACGGGGACGGGGACGGGGACGGGGACGGGGACGGGGACGGGGACGGGGACGGGGCCGGGACCGGGGACTGCCGGACCGGGGACTGACGTCCTAGTCCCGCCGGGGCAGCCGGACCATGCCCTCCTGGGCCACGCTCGCGAGCAGTGCGCCGTCACGGCTGAAGATGCGCCCAAGCGAGAGACCACGACCGCCGGTGGCGTTCGGGGACTCTTGCGCATAGAGCATCCACTCGTCCACCCGGCCGAAGCGGTGGAACCACATCGCGTGGTCGAGGCTCGCCGCCTTGAGCCCGGGCGTGGACCAGGCCACGCCATGACGGCGGAATATCGGCTCGAGAATCGAATAGTCGCTCGCGTAGGCGAGAGCGGCACGATGCAGGTTGGGGTCATCCGGCAGCCGCCCAGTCGCCTTCAGCCACACGGCCTGATGGGCGACACGCGGTCCGTCCACGGAAAGGAACACAGGGGAGGGCACATGACGCATGTCGAACGGACGGCCGATCGCCCACTGCTTAGCGATCGGATGCCCGACGTCCGCAAGCACCTCCGCGGCGGTGGGTAGATCCTCTGGCTGTGGCAGGCCGGTCGGCATCTCGACCTGGTGTTCGAGGCCGTCGTCGGAGTCCTGGAACGACGCGATCATCGACAGGATCGGCAGGCCCGATTGGTAGGCCTGGATGCGCCGGGTGGAGAACGATCGCCCGTCGTGGATGCGATCGACCGAGAAGGTGATCGGCAGGTCGATATTGCCTGGCCGCAGAAAATAACCGTGCAGTGAGTGAATCACACGTTCTTCCGCGATGGTGCGCTGGGCGGCGACGAGTGACTGCGCGAGCACCTGCCCGCCAAATACCCGGCCAAGAGCCGACCACTGGCTCGTGCCGATGAAGATCTCCTCACTCGTGCGGGCATGAGTATCCGTGAGATCGAGTGCCGAGAGGAGGTCAATGAGCGGGTCGGTCATGGTGTTCTCCCGGGGTCCGGCGGTCATGGGGCAGCGAGAACCCCGGAGCTCCTATAGTTTAGAGACCAGATGAGCCAGACATTTTCCCTTGTTGACTCCCACTCCCTTGGCGACCTGCAGGTCTTCCTCAGCCGTGCCCAGCGTGTGGAGGACGGTTCTGTGCGCCTGATTTCTGGTTCAGGGGTGCTCGCGGTCTATGTTGCAGTGCTCGTGCCGGCTGGCCTGTTGGACGAGAGCGCGACAGTGCTCGGGCTGCGTACCTTCGCCCTGACCGATGTCGACACCTTCGACGTTGTGGTGCCGGTGCGTTCGTTGCTCGAGCGCCTCAATCGGCTGCAGGGCGAGGTTGTTGACGCCGCAGCTGCGGTCTCCGTGAGCTTGCCGATGCAGGTCAACACCGTCACCTGGGCCGCGATCTCGCCGCCACGGGGCGGCTGGAAGGAGCTCGAGTCGGTGGAGGCATCCATGCTCGAATCGGTGGCGAAGGCGGGCATCGATGAGGTGGCCGCCGCGGTGCCGACCGGTACCGGCGAGCAGATTGTTCAGCGAGTACGCTCGGAGGTGTGGGGGCATCCGATTTCCGGGCTCGAATACGTGCCCGCCGGAGCCGCCTTTGCCGGGCTCTCACTCGGATTCTTCGGTGGCCCTGATCCGGTGCGCATCTATGAGACCGGACCGTGGACACGCCTGACCTCCGAGCGCGGTCACGTGTTGGTGAAGCGCCGCGCGTGGAGCCTGCAGCGCTAGTCCGTTACCCCGTTGCGTCTCCGCGAGGGGTCAATCTCGTACCTCGTACCTCGACCACCTCGGCCCGCTCGGCTGGCACGGCGAAACTCGCGCTGTTTTAGTGCGGAACTCGGCGCGGATCCGGTCCTTCAAATCTGTCCTGCACCAATTCTCTGCCGATCAAACCAACTGCGCCACAGCGCGCCCGGCGACCCGCCCCGAGAAGAGGCACCCGCCGAGGAAAGTACCCTCAAGCGACCGGTAGCCGTGCATGCCCCCACCGCCGAATCCGCTCACCTCTCCGGCCGCGTACAGGCCGGGGATCGGCTTGCCGGTCGCTGAGAGGGCGCGGCCCTGAAGATCAGTTTCAATGCCGCCGAGGCTCTTTCGGGTGAGGATGTGCAGTTTCACGGCGATCAGCGGCCCCGCCTTCGGGTCCAGGATGCGGTGGGGCCTCGCCACGCGGATGAGCTTGTCGCCGCGATACCCGCGTGCCTGCCGGATGGCATTGACCTGGGCATCCTTCGAGAAGTCGTTGGCGAGCTCACGGTCGCGACCCTCGATCTCCTGACGCACCCGGGCGGTGTCGATCGGGATGTCCGGACTCAGCTTCTGCATGCCCGCGAGCAGCTCATCCAGGGTATTCGCCACCACGAAGTCGGCGCCCTTCTGTGTGAACGCCTCGACCGGACCCGGTGCCCCAGGCTGAAGTCGCTTGGCGAGCAGGCGATAGTCCTTGTTCGTCAGGTCGGGGTTCTGCTCGCTGCCGGAGAGGGCGAACTCCTTCTCGATGATCTTCTGCGTGAGCACGAACCAGCTGTGGTCGTACCCGGTCGCGACGATGTGCTCGAGCGTTCCGAGGGTGTCAAACCCGGGGAACAGTGGCACCGGCAGACGGTGGCCCATGGCATCCAGCCAGATTGACGATGGTCCGGGAAGGATGCGGATGCCGTGCCGCGCCCACACTTGCGCGTAGTTTTCGATGCCCTCGACGTAATGCCACATGCGGTCTCCGTTGATGAGGTGCGCGCCGGCCCGCTCGCTGATGCCGAGCATGCGGCCGTCGACGTGGGCCGGTACCCCCGAGAGCATCGTCTTCGGCGGCGTTCCCAGGCGGGCTGGCCACTGCTCGCGCACGAGGTCGTGATTGCCGCCGATGCCGCCGCTTGTCACGATCACGGCGCTGGCGTGGAGCTCGAATTCGCCGACGGTATCGCGGCTGGAGGGAGCACCGCGTTCGGCGGCATCCGGGGTGAGAATGGCGCCGCGCGCGCCAACCACAGCGCCGCCCTGGACGATGAGCTCGTCGACCCGGTGACGGAACTTCAGTGTCACGAGGCCGCTCTCGACTCCCCGGCGTACCCGGCGCACGAACGGAGCGAGCACTCCGGGGCCGGTGCCCCAGGCGATATGGAATCGGGGCACGGAATTGCCGTGCTCGAGGGCGGTGTAGCCCCCGCGCTCCGCCCAGCCGACCACGGGGAAGAATCGCACGCCCTGGTCGTGCAGCCAGGATCGTTTCTCTCCGGCGGCGAAGTCGAGGTAGGCCTCGGCCCACTTCTTCGGCCAGGCGTCTTCGCCGCGGTCAAATCCGGCCGAAGCGAACCAGTCTTGACGCGCGAGCTCGACCGAGTCGTGCACGCCGAGGCGTCGTTGCTCGGGAGAATCGATCAGGAAGATACCGCCGAAGGACCACCAGGCCTGGCCTCCGAAGCTCGCCTTCGGCTCCTGCTCGAGGATCGTGACCTCCTTGCCGGCATCCACGAGCTCGGCAGCAGCCACGAGCCCGGCGAGTCCGGCTCCCACGATCAGCACGTCAGTGGCGGTCGAGTCGAGCATCCGGTGGCTCCTTCGTCACGGTAGGCGGTGATGTCACGCTACCCCGTGTGGGGCATCACGAAGTGTGCAGCTCCCAGGCGGAGGTGACCGCGTCCACCCAGAGGTGGAGAACGGCTCGCCCACGCCACTCGATCACCGGGGGCGTATGAACCCTGGGAAAGTCGCGGGCGTGGCGACGACCCCGAGTGGATGCTGGCGCTCGCCGTGCTGACCGCCGAGTAGTCCACCCCGGTGGCGACTGTCGCGACGACGATGCCCCGAGCCCGAGGGAGGGAATTGCCGAGGCCGGCGCCACGCTTATGGGCGGAGCCCCGCCCAGGCCATCGCTTCAAGAATTTGGCCGGTAGCTGCGGAATGACCGCTGTGCGGCGTCGAGTTGATCAGCCCGAAGGTGGCGTGCGCCTTCACATGCAGCCCAGCGGCCTCGGCGCCGGGGTCGAGTCGAGCGAGCACGCTGACCCAGAGGCTGACATAGCTGCGTTGCAGGGTGCGCACCCGGTGCTGATCGGGGAAGCCGAGACTCTCCAGGTCGCGATCCTGCACTCGGATGACATCGGCGTTCGCGAGGGCGAAGGCGACATGGAAGGAGATGAGGGCGCGGAGGGTGGCCGGGGCGTCCTCTGCTTCGTCGATCACGCGTGCACCCCCGTCGAAGAGTCCTTGGCTCACGTCGATGAGGAGGGCCGCAAGCACGGACTGCTTGCCCGGGAAATGCCGGTAAACGGCCGGTCCGCTGACGCCGGCGGCGGAGCCGAGATCTTCCATGGAGACCCGGTCGAAGCCGCGTTCGGCGAAGAGACGGGCCGCGGCATCGAGCAGTGCCCGGCGGCGGTCGGCCTTGGCGCGTGCCCGTGGAGTCTCTCGAGGATCGATGGCTAGTGACATCCGACCCCTCCGATCGTGTCGATTCACACCCTACTGTAGACAATCCAGTTAGCCGTGACTAACGTCAATGGGTGAGCGATCATTCACCGAGCCGTCGACGGAGACATTATGGATTGTTACCTCACGGACGACCGACGGCGAACGGGCGACCAAGTGCAGCTCATGGTGGATTTGTGGAACCAGGGATTCTCGGACTGATGGACGGCGTAAAGATGGACGGGATGCAGCGGGACATCCTGCAGCGCGGTCTCTGGTTCGAGGAGTTCGAAGTCGGTGTGCGCTATCTTCATCGGCCGGGCCGCACCGTCACTGAGGCGGACAACGTGTTATTCACGACCCTCACGATGAACACACAGGCGCTGCATCTCGACGCGGCGTTTGCCGCCACCCAGCCGTTCGGACAGCGGCTCGTCAACTCGATGTTCACACTCTCGACCCTGGTGGGAAGCTCCGTCGCACAACTCACCCAGGGAACGCTGGTGGCGAATCTCGGGTTCAGCGAGATCACCTTCCCGGCGCCGCTCTTCCTCGGCGACACCCTTTACTCGTCGAGCATCGTCGAAGAGATGCGGCTATCGCTATCGCGACCGGGCCAGGGAATTGTGGTGCTTCGTCACGTCGGCCGCAACCAGGATGACGTGATCGTCGCGACCGCTCTGCGCTCGACGCTCGTCTGGTGCGAGAAGGCCGATCGGTGAGATTCGACCTCGGCCCGGCCCTGTTGTTCTGCCCCGCAGACCGTCCCGATCGCTTCGCTAAAGTAGCGGAGCGAGCGGATGCCGTCATCCTCGATCTCGAGGATGCCGTAGCGCCGCACGAGAAAGCCGCTGCCCGCGAAGCGCTGGTCGCCAGCCGTCTCGACCCGGCCTCCACGATTGTGCGCGTGAACGCGGTGCACTCGGGATGGTTCGCCGACGATCTCGCGGCGCTCGCGCGCACCGACTATCGCCGGGTCATGCTCGCGAAGACCGAAAGCGCCGAGCAGGTTTCCCTCCTCGACGGATGGGACGTGATCGCACTCTGCGAGACGGCGGCAGGAATCGCAGAAGTGGCATCGATCGCAGCCGAGTCGTCAGTGGTCGCGGTGATGTGGGGGGCCGAGGACCTGGTCGCGTCCCTCGGCGGCACCTCGAGCCGGCAGGAAGACGGCAGCTATCGCGCGATCGCATCGTATGCCCGCTCGAGCATGCTTCTCGCGGCGGGTACGGCGGGGAAAGCCGCGATCGATTCGGTGTATCTCAACATCCCGGACCTCAACGGACTCGCGCTCGAGGCGAGGGATGCCCGGGCCAGCGGATTTGCGGCGACCGCATGCATTCACCCGACTCAGGTGGGGGTGATCCGGGATGCCTATCGCCCGACGCAGGAGGAGGTTGCCTTCGCGACCGCGCTGCTCGCGGCCGCGGAGGGGGAGCGCGGGGTGTTCCGCTTCGAGGGGCGAATGGTGGACGAGCCAGTCCTCCGGCACGCGCGCTCGATCCTGCGGTGGGCGGAACGCGGTTGACCATGCAGCAAATGGTCAGCCGTGCGCCAATTCATCCGGCCGCAGGGCTGACAAACCGCAGCACGGTCGCCGCCTGAAGTCAGCGGCCGAAGGAGCCGGCTGCCGGGCAATCGAAGGGATCGCCGCCGGCTGACAGACCAACCCGATTGAGGTAGCGCACCACGATCGCGTACGACGCTCGCAGGGAGGTCTCCGTGTACACGATCCCGTGCGCGTCGCAATACTCGCGGGCGATCTCTCGTGCCTTCTTCAGGTGCGGCCGGGGCATGTTGGGGAAAAGGTGGTGCTCGACCTGATGGTTGAGTCCGCCCATGAAGGTGTCCATCATCCAATTGCCGCGGATGTTTCGCGACGTCAGCACCTGGCGTCGCAGGAAGTCGACCTTCGAATCATGCGGGAGCACGGGCATTCCCTTGTGGTTCGGGGCAAACGAGGCGCCCATGTAGACGCCGAAGACGGCGAGCTGCACACCGATGAACGCGCACGCCAGGCCGGGAGACATCAGGAGGAAGATCGCGACCACATAGAGCACGATTCGGGGTACAAGCATCGCGATCTCGAGCCAGCGCCGATCAACCTTTGCCCGTCCGAACACGGTGCGGAATCCCGCGATGTGCAGGTTAAGACCTTCGAAAATGAGGATCGGGAAGAACAGGTAGCCCTGCCGCTTGGTGAACCAGGCATAGAGGCCGCCCGCCTTGGCCGCATCCTCGGGCACGAACGAGACGAAGTCCCGCTCGATGTCCGGGTCTTTACCGGTGACGTTAGGGTTCGCGTGGTGCCGACTGTGCTTCGTCATCCACCAGGAATAGCTGATCCCCACGAAGAGGTTCGCGATTGTACGACCGGCAAGGTCGTTGGCCCGGCCCGACTCGAAGACCTGGCGGTGGGATGCCTCATGGGCGAGGAAGGCGAATTGGGTAAAGGTCACCCCGAGAACGGCGGCGAGAAGCAGTTGAAACCAGGAATCTCCGAGCAGCACCATGCCAGCGACCGTTGCGCCGAGTACGCCGAGCAACGCGGCGAACATGCCGTAGTAGAAGCCGCGGCTGCGTCGAAGCAGACCAGCATCGCGAACGGTGCGGAGGAGTGCTGAGTATTCGGTCGTGGGGTTCGACCGGTCGCCTCGTGGTTTCGTCTTGGTGAAAGTGACGACGGGAGGCGTGATGATGGACATGAGTAGCCTTGCTGTAAAGAACCGGTGGAGTGGGAGACCGGGGCGCAGGCAACCTGCCTCCACGGTATGTGGTTCTTCGGTGCCGAGAGCCGTTCGGACGGGATGCTCCGGGCCTACTCGCAGAGCAATCTCAGGATCGCGTCGTCACGCGTCGAACGTGTTTACCATCGCGTGCGCGGCCCGGTCGAGGTAGTCCCAGAGCGTTGCATCGTCGAGTGCGGATAGTTCGAGGCTGTCGACCGCGGCACGCATGTGGAGCAGCCAACGGTCGCGGGCATCCGGATTCACTGAGAACGGCAGGTGGCGCGCGCGCAGCCGAGGGTGACCGCGCTGCTCCGAATAGGTGCCAGGGCCGCCCCAATATTGCTCAAGAAAGCCCGTGAGCCGCTGGATTGCCCCCTCAAGATCCGGCTGCTCCGGGTACATCGGCAGCAGCACCTCATCGGTGCGGATGCCGTCGTAGAACGCCCGCACGAGCCTCTCAAACGTGGGACGCCCGCCGATCTTCTCGTAGAAGCTGCCGAGGGCGGCCTCGCCGTGCTCACTCACGCGGAGCGTTACCGGGTTCACCTGTCCGCCGGGGAGCTCGCCGCTCACAGCCGTGACTTTCTCGGTGGTTTCGGATCCGCGGTCGTGGCAATCGGGTTTGGCTCCGTGCGTGGGGGACGTGCTCCCTTGATGCTCTCCGCTCCCTCGAAGCCGCTCAGCACGATGCTGTTGAGAGCCGGAAGCCTGATGCCCATGGCATCGAGAGCGGTCTTGAGCCGTGCCCGCAGATCCCGTGCCACGTCATCCTTCACGCCCGCCCTGGTCTTCATGACCAGGCGTATCACAATCGCCTCGGCGGAAATCGACTCGATGCCCCAGATCTCGGGCTTCTCGAGGATGCGGCTGCGCCACTTGGGGTCGGCGGCCATCTCCGTGCCGATCGTGAGCATCCGCTCCTGAACCGCTGCGACGTCCGCGTCGTAGGGAACGGCGAGGTCGATGATGACTCGCGACCAGCCCTGCGACATGTTGCCGACCCGGATGATCTCGCCGTTGCGCACGAACCAGACGGTGCCGTTCACGTCGCGGATCTGCGTGATGCGGATGCCGACCGCCTCGACGACACCGGTGGCGGGCCCGAGGTCAACGACGTCGCCGACCCCGAGCTGGTCCTCCGCGACCATAAAAAGACCGTTGAGCACGTCTTTTACGATGTTTTGGGCACCGAAACCCAGGCCGGCACCGAGCGCTGCGGTGATGAGGGCAAAGGATCCGAGGATTTTGTCGTTGATGGTGGTGATGATCGAGAGCACGGCCACGACCACGAGCACGACGGCCACGATGTTGTTGAGCACGCTGCCGAGGGTGCGAGTGCGCTGCACTACCCGCACGGCGCTGAGTGGAGACGTAATCAGGGCCTGCGTGTCCTGCACGTGCTGGCGCTTCTTCACCCCGGTCACAATGCGATTGACCACCCGATCGATCACGATTCGCAGTGCGATGCGCAACGCGACGGCGACAACGATGATCAGGATCACCTGCACGAATGTCATCTCGTAGATGTGGCTGACGGCCGCCCAGAAGGCGGTCCATCCATCGATCGCTACCGCAGTCATCATGGTGCCCGAGTTTACCGCGGGCGTTTGTGCGCTCCCGTCGGGGGACTGTCAGGCGTCCCGGCGCTTGAGGAGCACGCCCGCGATGATCCCGAAGAGCGACACCCAGGCCGCGAGCACGAGTAAGCCCAGGCCAGCGTCGAGAATGACGACGTCCTTGATCTGAGGGAGGGGGCCGATCGCGTAGGTCGACATCCGCTGTCCCGCGGTGCTGGGAAGGAACTCGAGGATGTTCTGAGCCCACGGCGACCGGGTGATGCTGACGAAGATCTGTATGATGATCGGCGCGACGAAGGGCAGGCCGATCGCCGCGGAGATCCCGCCTGCGCTGTTGCGGATGATGGTGCTGAGGAAGAGCGCCATCAGGCCGACCAGCGTCATGAAACCGGCGGCGCCGAGGACAGCGAGCGACACGCGACCGTCTCCAAAATCGAGATTCATGCCCTTGGCATTCAGGAGCGGAGCAGCGATCAGAGCGCTACCTGCAAGTGTGACGAGGGAAATGACGAAGGTCGAAACACCGAACACGACGGCCTTGGCGAGCAACGCTGGCAACCGCTTCGGAACCGCCGCAAAAGTGGAGCGGATCATGCCAGTACCGTACTCGCCGGTGATGACGAGAGCACCGAGCACAGCGATGACGAGCTGGCTGAAAGCGGTTCCGATCGTTGCTTACTGCGCCCAGAATTCCTGATTGAGGACTGGCGTCCCGTCTTTCGGGGCCGGGACCACGGAGGACAGCAGGAAGGCGAGCCCGAGGTTAATGATCAGAATGATGCCGTAGCACCACACCGTGGAGCGCAGCGAGGTGAGCTTGATCCACTCCGAGAGCAGCAGCCCCCGGAAGCTGAGCCCTGAGCCGTGGGCTATGTACGTTGTCGTGGTGGTCATCGGGCAATCCCTCCGGCGTGATATTCGACTTCGTCCTTGGTCAGGGCGAGGTAGGCGTCTTCGAGCGAACCGGCCTGTGGAGCGAGCTCGTGGAGCACCACACCGTTGCGCGCTGCGAGCTCACCGATCTGCGGCGCGGTCAGTCCCGTCACCTGCAGAAGGTGGGGCTGGTCATGGGCAACTACGACGTCCGGGGCGGCGAGCAGCGCGGCGAATCGCTCGGCATCCGGTGTGCGAACCTGCACGGCGTTACCGGTCGCGAGAGCCACGATGTCGCGGACCGGTGCATCCGCAATGATCCGACCCCGCCCGAGCACGATGATGTGATCGGCGGTCTGCGCCATTTCGCTCATAAGGTGTGAGGAGAGAAAGATCGTGCGGCCCTCTGAGGCGAGGAAGCGCGTGAGATTACGCACCCAGATCACACCCTCGGGGTCGAGCCCGTTGACCGGCTCATCGAGGATCAGCGTGGCCGGGTCCCCGAGAAGGGCTGCGGCGATTCCGAGCCGCTGCCCCATTCCAAGCGAGAAGCCGCCGACGCGCTTTCGGGCCACGGAATCGAGGCTGGTGAGTCCGATCACCTCATCGACGCGGGCTCGGCCGATGCTGTGGGTGGCAGCAAGTGCCCGCAGGTGGTTGATCGCCGAGCGACCGGTGTGAACCGCTTTGGCGTCGAGCAGCACACCGACTTCGCGCAGCGGTGCTTTGAGGTCGGCGTACCGCTTGCCGTTGACCGTCACCGCCCCACTCGACGGTCGGTCGAGCGCGACCACGAGCCGCATCGTCGTCGACTTTCCCGCCCCATTCGGACCGAGGAAGCCGGTTACCATTCCCGGTTTCACTGAGAAGGTCACGCTGTCGACGGCGGTCTTCGCGCCATAGTGTTTGGTCAGGCCGGTCGCTTCGATCACAAAATCATCCTCATGTGTTCGAGCCGAGCGATGGCATCCCTCGAGGGAATCATCCGTCCGGGGGATATTCCGGTGCGCGCCCATGAGTCATCGCCGCAATGGTCATTCCGGGACGGCGTATCCGCCCGGAATGACCACACTCATTCGGATTGTCGTGCGCGGCTAAGCGTCTTTCGATTGCACGGCCAGTGCGCGCTCGACTCCCGCAAGATTCTCGGTGACGAGACGGCGAAGTGCCGGGATGTCGGGGTTGGTAGCGAGCCAGGACTTCGTCGCGGTGACGAGCGCTTCGGATGCCAGTGGCGAGGGGTACAGGCCGAGGATGATGTACTCCGCGATCTTGTACGACCGGGTAGCCCAGATGTCGCCAAGGGCCGCGAAATATGGCGCGACCAGGGACTCGAGAACGCTCGGGTCGTTCACGTGCAGGTAGCCGACGGTCACGTTGTGCACGATCGAGTTCGGCAGGGCATCGCTGTCCACGAGCGAATCAAATGCTCTGCGCTTGCCCTCGGCGGTGGGGATGGAGGCCGATACCCGCGCCGCCGCCTGTTGGCCGTTGGAAGTGTTGTCGGCCGCGAGGGCGGCGTCGATCTCGGGCTGGCCGACCACGCCGGTGAGCACGAGTCCCTCCAGGATTTCCCAGCCGAGGTCGGTGTCGATCTCCAGCCCCTCAAGCGGGGCCGAGCCGTCACGAAGTCCGGTGAGCGCCGCCGCATGCTCGGTCGTCGACGCGTAGGCCGCGAAGAACTTGACGAACTGGAACTGGGCGTCCGAGCCGGGGGCGGCCCCCGTCGCGAGCGTCCAGAGGCTGTCGCCGATGTGCGTGAGTGTCTCGGTGCGGTGCTCGGGGGCCACGTACTGCTTCGCTGCTAGGCCAAGCTGGCCGAGTGTGGTGCGGATGGTGGTGGACTCGGTCTCGCTCGCGATGTTGCCGAGCACCAGGCGCACGTAGTCGCTCGCGGGGCTTTCGCCGTCGCGGGTAGCATCCCACGCCGCGCCCCAAACGATTGCGCGAGCAAGCGGGTTCTCGATGTGCGCGAGGTGATCGATCGCCACGGCGAGCGAGTCGGGGTCAAGACGGATCTTCGCGTAGGCGAGGTCATCGTCGTTGAGCAGCACCAGCGCTGGCTTGGTCGTGCCGACGAGCTCGGCGACTTCGGTGCGCACGCTATCCACGTCGAGCTCCACCTGGTGGGTGCGCACGAGCGCGCCGTCGAACAGGTCATACAGGCCGACCGCTAGGCGGTGCGGGCGGATGGTCGGGTAGTCGGCTGCCGCCGTCTGCACGATGGCGAACGCGGTGATGACACCCGTTGCACTCGTTTCGATCTCGGGTGTCAGGGTATTGACACCAGCTGTTTCGAGCCAGAGCGCTGACCATCCGCTGAGGTCTCGGCCGCTTGTGACCTGGAGCTCGGCAAGCAGGTCGCTGAGCTCGGTGTTACCGTATTCGTGCTTTGCAAAATAGGCGGCGACGCCGGCGAAAAAGGCGTCGATTCCCACCCACGCCACGAGTTGCTTCAGCACCGATCCGCCCTTGGCGTAGGTGATGCCGTCGAAGTTCACCTGCACGGCCTCGAGATCATCGATGGTCGCGACTACGGGATGGGTCGACGGCAGCTGGTCCTGGCGGTAGGCCCAGCTCTTCTCCATTGCCTGGAACGTGGTCCAGGCTTCGGTCCATTCCGTAGCTTCTGCGGTGGCTATCGTGGAGGCCCACTCGGCGAATGACTCGTTTAGCCAGAGGTCGTTCCACCATTTCATGGTCACGAGGTCGCCGAACCACATGTGGGCGAGTTCGTGCAGGATCGTCACGACGCGGCGCTCTTTGATCGCGTCGGTCACTTTTGACCGGAACACATACGACTCGGTGAACGTCACAGCGCCAGCGTTCTCCATCGCGCCCGCGTTGAACTCCGGCACGAACAGCTGGTCGTACTTTGCGAATGGGTAGGGGTACTGGAACTTCTCCTCGTAGTAGGCGAAACCCTGGCGAGTCTTCTCGAAGATGTATTCCGCGTCGAGGTACTGGCTGAGCGACTTGCGGGAGAACAGTCCAAGCGGGATGACACGGCCGCTACGGCTGGTCAGCGCCGACCGCACGACCGCGTAAGGACCGGCTACGAGCGCGGTTACATAGGAGGACAGGATCGGGGTTGGCTCAAACGTCCAGGTGGCGGACTCGCCGGTAATTACGGGATCCGGAGTGGGCGAGTTACTGATTAGCTGCCATGCCGCGGGGGCGGTGACCGTGAATCCGAACGTGGCCTTGAGGTCGGGTTGCTCGAACACCGCGAATACACGGCGGGAATCCGGGACCTCAAACTGCGTGTAAAGGTAGACCTCATCGTCGACCGGGTCAACGAAGCGGTGTAGGCCTTCTCCGGTGTTGGTGTACTCGGCGTCGGCAACGACGGTGAGCACGTTGTGTGCCCCAAGGCCGTCCAACTGGATACGGATGCCATCGTTCACCGCGGCGACATCGAGCTCCGCTGCATTGAGCGTCACGGAATGAACCGTGCGCGTGAGTGCGTCGATAAAGGTGGACGATCCCGGTGTCGCGTCGAATGTGACGACCGTTGTGCTGCGGAAGATCTCCGGCCCGGTTGTCAGGTCGAGGGTCACATCGTAATGGCCAACCGAAACGAGCGACTTGCGCTCCTGGGCTTCGACGCGGGTGAGGTTCTCTCCAGGCAACTGCGGCTCCTTCGCTCAATGGATCGTGTCCAAAAAAAGAGTCTAGTTGGACTGGTCAGGGCGTCGGCTGGAGTTCTCGGATCGACGGCACTGGTGAGCTCTCGGCGGTGCAGTCCGCGATAGCGAGGGCGAGCAGTTCGCGGAGCCGCTGGTTCGAGTCCTGCACGCAGGCATCCGCGATGCCCACGACTGCGGTGCGGATGATCGCCTCGCTCATGAAGGGAATCGAACTAACGGAGACCGAGCCCATTGACTGCAGAAACTCGCCGGCCCAAGAACTCGCGCCGGGAGTGTCTTCGAGCGCGCTACGGATCAGTGTGCGACTGCCGCTCGATCCGCTCTCGCCCCAGCCGGCGAGCAATTCGTCGCAGCGAAGCAGGCCTGCGGCGAGAGCTCGCTGGCGTCCCTCGCTCGCGATTGGCAGGGCGGCGCTCGCAGCACGAACCGCCAGTCGGATGGCGGTGATCGTGCCATCGCCGGTCAGGCCGATGACCGACGGGATCATCGTGACCAGCTGGCCCCGCGCGGCATCCGAGGTGCAGTCGTTCACCATCCGGGCCAGGGAGGCGAGCGACGGATCAGTGCAGGAGGGGTGGTCGCTCCATTTCTCCCCCGCGAGATACGACGCATACTCCATGAAGCAGGCACCGCGCCGCGGCGTGCGGTGCTTGCCCCGAGACAGGATCGGAAGCAGGACTGGTGTTGTGCGCATAAGGGCCTCCGACGACCGGCGCACCCCGTGTCGGCGCGCCCTGTCATTTCAGTGTGCGCCCTACCGGCCGGTGAATCCAGACCCAGATTGGAATACCCTCACTCATTACTCGGTTACGCGAAACATGACCGAAACCCGCGTGACTCCGATCGCCGTCGACTTCTGGTTCGACCCCTCCTGTCCGTGGGCTTGGATGTCCAGCCGCTGGCTCGACCAAGTGGCCACGCTGCGCGATCTCGAGGTGAGCTGGCACGTGATGAGCCTCGCCGTGCTCAACGAGAATGCAACGGATCTTTCGGAGGCCTACCGCGAATTCCTCCCGCGGGCGCTCCGATACACGCGGCTGGTCGCGGCAGTCGCTGAAATGCACGGCCAGACCTCGGTGAAACCGCTGTACGACGCGCTCGGTACGCGCATTCATCCCGGTGAGCGCGCGGACGTCGATGCGATCATCGCCGAGTCCCTCGCCGAGGTCGGACTCCCCGTTTCACTCGCGGCCTTCGCGGACTCTGACGAATACGACCCGCAGATGCGCGCGTCGCACTTCGACGGAATCGAGCGAGTCGGGCAGGATGTCGGCACCCCGGTGATCGCGATCGGCAACTACGCCTTCTTCGGCCCGGTCATCTCGCCCGCACCGAAAGGCGAACAGGCGGCTGCTCTCTGGGACGGCGTCGTCGCGCTGGCGAGTTATGACGGCTTCTTCGAGATCAAGCGATCGCGCACCCGAGGCCCCATTTTCGACTAGCAGCCCTGCACTCCGTGCCGGCGTATCCGCACTCATCTCCGCGCCCGTAAGTGACACGCGCGCCCGAAGGTGCGGGCGCGCGTGGCACTCATGGGCGCGGAGGAGGCGGCAACCGTAGTGTTGCCCTATGGCCAGCACGGTTTTCGAACGCTCCGCACCCGACGCCCGCATCATTACCGAGGCCCTGGCGGATGCCCGGCTCGCGCCGTTCTGGCTCGACGACATCGGCCCTCAACTACGCCACCCACGGCACTCCGGTACCGCGCACTACGACCTCGCAGTAGTGGGAGCCGGCTACACCGGGCTCTGGACAGCGCTGCAGGCGATCGAGCGTGATCCCGGCACGCGAGTGATCGTGCTCGAGGCGAAGACGATCGGCTGGGCGGCGTCCGGGCGCAACGGCGGATTCTGCGAGGCATCCCTCACCCATGGCGAGGCCAACGGGCTCGCCCGCTTTCCCCGGGAGCTCGAACAGCTCGACCGGCTCGGTGCGGAAAACCTCGACGAGATAGCGGCGACCGTCGACCGGCTCGGGCTGGACTGCGACTTCGAGCGCACCGGGTCACTCGCGGTGGCGACCGAGCGTTACCAGCTGCCTGAGCTCGGCGCCGCTCACGACGGCGAAGGCGAGCTGTATTACGACGCCGAGGGCATCCGCTCGCTGGTCAATTCGCCCACCTACCAGGGCGGCTTGTGGAGCAAGCACGCGACGGCCCTTATCCACCCGGCGAAGCTCGCCGCAGAACTCGCGCGGGCGTGTATGGAGGCCGGCGTCGATATCCGCGAGAACTCACCGGTGACGGGCATCGACAGCGAGCTGCCGACGGGTGCGGTGACTCTCACCACCGATGGCGGCTTCGTCAGCGCCGAGAAGGTTGCCCTTGCCACCAACGTGTTCCCTTCCCTGCTCAAGCGTTACCGCCTTCACACCGTGCCGGTCTATGACTACGTGCTCATGACAGAGCCATTGACGGATGCCCAACTCGCCGCCATCGGCTGGGAAGGTCGGCAGGGCGTCGCCGACCTGGCCAACCAGTTTCACTACTATCGCCTCAGCGCCGACAACCGCATCCTGTGGGGTGGCTACGACGCGATCTATCACTACGGCGGACGCATCCGTCCGTCGTACGATGACCGGCCGCAGTCTTTTCAGAGGCTCGCGAGCCACTTCTTCACGACCTTCCCGCAACTCGAAGGCGTGAAGTTCAGCCATCGCTGGGCCGGTGTCATCGACACCAGCACCCGGTTCTGTGCGTTCTTCGGACTCGCTCGCCGGGGCCGGGTCGCCTACGCCGCCGGCTTCACCGGGCTTGGGGTCGGCGCGAGCCGGTTCGCCGCCAACGTGATGCTCGACCATCTCTCGGGTGAGCCAACTGAGCGTACCGAGCTCGAGATGGTTCGCTCGACGCCGCTGCCCTTTCCGCCAGAGCCGGCCACCTTCGCCGGGGTACAGGCCACCAAGTGGGCGCTCGACCGGGCCGACCATAACGACGGGCGTCGCAACCTGCTCCTGAAGACGCTGGATGCGGCGGGGCTCGGCTTCGATTCCTGAGCCGCTGACTGTCGCCGCTGACTGTCGGCCCTCCGCAGTAGTGTATGGGCATGAACCAACAGGACCTCTTCCTCATGTCTGATGCCGCCCTACGAGAAGTCATCGACATGGTCGACATCGACCAGCTCTCCCTTGCCGCTCCGGCGGACTGGTCGCGCAAGCCCGACCCCACCCTTCGCGACATCCTCGCTTATCACGCGTTCGATGAAGCATGGGTGCCGGACGTGCTCGCTGGCCGCACCGTCGAGGAGGTCGGTACCCGTCACGACGGCGACCTTCTCAGCGACGACCCGATCGGCAAGTATGACGACATCAACGATGCGGCTACCGAGGCCGTCACCGGCGATCTCGACCTCGACCGCGTCGTGCATCTGAGCTACGGCGACTTCTCGATCGGCGACTACCTCGTGCACACGAGCACGTACCGCGCTTTTCAGGCATGGTCGATCGCGAGGTTCATCGGCCTCGATTACTCACTTCCGGATCCGCTCGTCGATGGCCTGTGGGAGGTCCTCGGCCCGCAGATCGACAGCTTTCGGGCGATGGGTGTCTTTCCCCCAGAGATCACGGTTGCCGAGGATGCTGACGCCGAAACGCGACTGCTCGCGCGGGTCGGATACTGGGTTCCGTGACGCCCCAAGCCTCTACCGCGATCGCTGCGCTCGACCTGACCATCCTGCACGAGCCGGTCGAAGCCGACCAGGTGGTCGATGGAACTCCGACTACGGGCTCCACCACGGTGACGACTTTCGGCGAGCTCGAGGTCGGGGTGTGGGAGATGACCGTCGGCGCGATGCGGGATGTCGAGAGTGACGAGGTTTTCGTCGTGATCGCCGGACGCGCCACGGTCACTTTCGACGCCGATGATCGGGTGATGAATCTGTCCCCGGGATCGGTGGCGCGCCTGGCCGCTGGCGAGCAAACGGTGTGGACAGTGACCGAGACGATTCGCAAGGTCTACCTAGCCGAGACGCAAATCGCCGAGATGTCTATCGCCTAGATTCGTATCGCCTAAATTGGAGAGCATGCGCATCCACATCGCCACCGACCACGCCGGGCTCGAATTCAGCGAGGATCTCCAACAGCACCTGCGCACCGCTGGTCACGAGGTCGTGGATCATGGCCCGAAGGTCTATGACGCGGTGGACGACTACCCGAGCTTCTGCATCAACGCGGCACGCGGCACCGTCGCGGACCAGAACGCCGGGATTCAAGCCCTCGGAGTCGTCTTCGGAGGCTCAGGCAACGGCGAGCAGATGGCCGCCAACAAGGTACTCGGTGCCCGTGCGGCACTGGTCTGGAACGTGTCCACGGCCCTGCTTGCCCGCCAGCACAACGATGCGAATCTCATCGCGATCGGCGCACGGCAGCACAGCGTCGAGGAGGCGAAGCTCTTCATCGACACCTTTATCGCGGAGCCGTTCTCGGGCGAAGAGCGTCACGCCCGCCGCATCGCGCAGCTCGCAGAGTACGAAGCAACCGGGCTGATCGCCAGCCGCGAGATCGACTAACCGTGCCAGAGGGCCATTCCGTCCACCGCATCGCTCGCCAATTCGCCCGGCATTTCGTGGGAAAACAGACGGCCGTCTCGTCTCCGCAGGGCCGTTTCGCCGAGGGGGCGACCCTCCTCGACGGGCACACGATGATCGATGCCTGCGCCGTCGGCAAACAGATGTTCCTCGAATTCGACAATCACCTGTGGCTTCGGGTGCATCTCGGTCTCTACGGAGCCTGGGATTTCGCTGGCGACTTCACGGCGGATGCCTCCCTCACCTCTGCGAGGGGACGCCCGGGGCAGACTGCAGAGCGTGGCACGATCCTTGATCAGGATGCCGCCGAGGACTCCCTGTCGAGCATCGGTGCCCCCCGACGGCGCCGGCTACGAATGTCGGAGCAGGAAGAGCTCAGGGACACGGAGTTCAGCTTCCCAGCCGCGCCCGTCGGCGCCGTTCGCGTGCGACTGCTCACCCGTGACACCGTTGCTGACCTGCGCGGCCCCACAGCCTGCGAGGTGCAGACCCCCGAGCAGGTGGACGCTTCGGTCGCGAAGCTCGGTCCTGATCCGCTGGTGGACGACCAGGCGCTCGGCGAGGAACGTTTCGTGAGCGTCATCCGCAAGAAACCGACGCCGATCGGACTGCTGCTGATGGACCAGTCGGTCGTCAGCGGCATCGGCAACGTCTACCGAGCCGAGCTGCTCTTTCGCGCGAGACTCAACCCGCACACGCCAGGCAAACTCGTGCCGGAGGAGGCCCTGCGCGCCCTGTGGCGCGACTGGTGCTCCCTTCTCGCCATCGGCGTGAGGACCGGCCAGATGCTCACCATGGACGGGCTGACTCCCGCCGCCCATCGCAAGGCACTCTCCCACCGCAAGGACCGACACTGGACCTATCACCGCGCCGGCCTACCGTGCCGGGTCTGCGGAACCAACATTGTGCTAGAGGAGCTCGGTGGGCGAAAGCTCTACTGGTGCCCGATCGACCAGGCCTGATTCGGAGAAAGACACCGAAATGCCCGTGTTCTCCAGCATCCATCACATTGCTCTCACCGTCAGCGACCTCGAGGTGAGCGTGCCGTTCTACGAGACACTGTGGGGGAGCGCGTCGGTGGCCACCCTCACCGGCGAATCTTTCGTACGACGCATCTTTCGGCCGATACCCGGACTCACCGTCGGTCTCACCCAGCACGAGACTCAGCCCTCCGGGCCGTTCGATCCGACCCGGCTTGGTCTCGATCACGTGGGATTCGCCTGCGTCGATCGGGAGGCGATCGTCGAGTGGGCGGAGCACCTCGATGCTGTCGGAATCGCCCACAGCGAGATCGTCGACACCGATTACGGCACTGCGCTGAGCGTCAAGGATCCCGACAACATCGCCCTCGAGTTTTATGTGAGCGCGCGGCCGGCCGGCGTCTGAGACCGGCAGCAGCACAATGGTCGAATGAGATACACGCCGCACTTCGTGACCGACGACCTCGATGGGAGCTGCAGAATCGCGAATCATATTCGGCGCCCCGATGAGCCGGTGCAGCAACGGGGGAAGCGGCACAATAACGATTTAGTGCCCATCGGGAAACACCTGACCGGTGCGCTCCCCGCACCCCTGAACTGCTGTCAGACGTGGAGAACTACTCCGTACTCGAGCGGCGCGGCGACCATTTCGAGAAGTGGATGGCGCAGCCGATGACGCTGCAGATCGACGCGCCAGCCGCCCGATACCTCGCCACCGGCACCGTCGGACTCCGGCTGCGCGTCACCCGATCCGATACCAAGCTCAAGTTGAGCCAGAACAGGGAGCCCGCCGTCGTCGAGCTCATCGTGCGGCACCTCGAGGGCGAGGGAGCATATTCGAGCGAAGCTTTCGCCACAGAGATACGACGCGCAAATTCGGTCGCCCCATGACGACACTGGCTCTCCGCAACGGTCGTATCGACGGGGGAGAGCCGATCGACCTGCTGATCGAGAATGGCACAATTCAACAGATCGGCGTCGGGCTCACCGCGCCTCGCTCGATCGACCTCGAAGGCAGGCACGTCGTCCCCGGGCTCTGGGACGACCACGTGCATCTCAGCCAGCATGCCCTCGCTCACCGCCGGGTCGACGTGTCGGCGGCCGGTTCCGCCGCCGAAGCCGCGGCAATCATGGCGGCCGCGGCCGTGGTGCGACCAGCTGCGCCCGGGCTTCCGCTCGTGGGGTTCGGCTTTCGTGACGGTCTGTGGCCGGATCCCCCGACCGCCGCAGTGCTCGATGCGGCCATGGGAGCCCTTCCGGCGGTGCTCATCAGTGGCGACCTGCACTGCTGCTGGCTCAACACCGCGGCACTCGATCGTTACGGCTTCGCGCTCCACCCGACCGGAGTCCTCCGCGAAAACGATGCCTTTCGTGTCACCGATTCGTTGCATGACGTGCCCGACAGTGTGCTCGACGGGTGGGCGGCTGAGGCGGCGGTGACGGCAGCGACCCGAGGAGTTGTCGGAGTCGTCGACTTCGAGATGACTGACAATCTCACCGTCTGGTCCCGGCGAATCGCCGCCGGCTTCGACTCCCTGCGTGTTGCCGCCGGAATCTACACCGAGCATCTCGATGCAGCGATCGCTGCCGGTCATCGAACGGGGGCGGTCATCGCCGATACTGGTGGCCTTCTGGCGGTCGGTCCATTCAAGATCCTCATCGATGGATCGCTGAACACCCGAACCGCCTACTGCGTGGACGAATACCCGGGCCTTGAGGGGCATCCGCACTCGCACGGCATGCTCACCGTGTCACCGGACGTCCTCGTACCGATGCTGCGGCGGGTGTCCGCCGCGGGAATCCTGCCCGCAGTGCATGCGATCGGGGACGACGCCAACCGCATCGCCCTCGATTGCTTCGAAGCGGCCGGATGCCGCGGACGAATCGAGCACGCCCAGCTTGTGCGTGACACCGATCTGCCCCGCTTCGCCGCCCTCGGGGTGACCGCGAGCCTGCAGCCCGAGCAGGCGATGGATGACCGTGATGTCGCTGACCGCTACTGGGCCGGCCGCACTGCGCGCGCGTTCCCGCTGCGCAGCCTGATCGATGCCGGTGCGACGCTAGTGCTCGGTTCGGATGCTCCGGTCGCGCCGCTCGACCCGTGGATCACGATCGCGGCCGCGGTCGGCCGCGCACGAGACGGGCTGACCGCGTGGCATCCCGAACAGGCGATCAGCACGGCCGAGGCGATCGCTGCATCCGCCCACGGCCGGCGCCGCGTAGCGAGGGGTGATGTCGCGGACCTGTGCGTCGTGGAGATCGACCCGCTCTCTGCCATTCCCGCGGCGTTGCGCACAATGCCGGTATCAGCGACGTTGATTGCGGGGCGATTCACCCATAGCGTGCTGGAGTAGCGCTCTGCCGCGCTCTGCGCGCGACGAGGATCCATCGGTCCTTGGCACGCGGTGGAATTGCCACACGCATGCTGAGGTTCGACGCATCGGTGGGCTGACTCCACGGCGTGCCGCGCCTGAGGGTGCTGGCGTGACCAGATCCCCACTTCGAGTGCTTGTCGTCGACGATTCCGTGCGGCGCCATCGGGCTCGCGAATTGATGACAAATCTCGGCATCCTGTTGCTCTCTCAGTGTGTGGAGATCTCGTGCGCCAGGGAACTGCTGTCATCGGGCAACGGCGGTATCAGCGATCTGTTCAAGGATCGAATCGCGTCGCTTGCAGAACTTGAAGAAGCGATCGAACGGATCGCATCGGGCGGAACGGTGCCCGACCCCGAAGTCGTTGCACAGTCACTCAGGCGCCGACACGACCCGCCCGGCTCGCTCACGCCCAGGGAGCGTGAAGCTGTGACGCACATGGCGGAAGGTCGCACGAATGCGGCGATTGCCACCGCGCTGTTCGTTGGTACGGGAGCAGTGGGGAAGAACGTCACATCGAGTTTTCGAGAAATTAGGTCTCGACGATGCGCGCAACGACCACCGCCGTGTTCTCGCGGTTCTGGCCCGGCTGCAGCGCTCTGATCAGCCATGCCACAGTTGAGCCCGGTCTAGCGCGCGCCGACCAGGCGTGAATCGATGGGCTCGGGAGTCGCCAGCTGAATCTCTGGACGGTGTTCTTCGATTCGATTGGTCCAGCTGAGGCCGTTCCACCAGCGCAGCTGCGGGAGGCCGAGCGGATCGCGGTACCAACCGGCGGGCACGGGGGAGTGGTCGTTCACTGAGGGCATCGGGAAGCTCCTGTGGAAATTTGCCCTAC
Organism: Frigoribacterium sp.; assembly: GCA_025408445.1. Taxonomy (GTDB): domain Bacteria; phylum Actinomycetota; class Actinomycetes; order Actinomycetales; family Microbacteriaceae; genus Lacisediminihabitans. Next base: position 22,030 of record JANYIZ010000041.1, read on the forward strand.
CGCAAAGGGCTGTTCGGGTGCGGTGGCCCCACAATAGTCCCCCTTAGAGGGGACAGGACAGACCCCCGAATGGGGGTCGTGGTGAATCCTCGCGTCGGGTGACATTCAGAGCCCTCAGCGCAGCGCACGGATGCGCATCGCGACACTGTGCATCCGCAACACACTCTTCTCGAATCGTGCCGCGAAGACCACGACGGCGATTCCTACCGGCACGAACCAGAGCCACCATTCCACCGACTCGTAGATCGCCCGGATCTGAGGCGCGAAGGTGACGATCGCATGGATCAACACCACGATCACAGCGAGCAAGAAGGGCGCCTGGAGCCGCAGCACGGCACTCACGATGATGATCGTCACGCCGACGACGCCAAGCCCCACCAGCCGCCACAGCGGAGGATGATCCGCCGTCGCGATCAGCGAAGGAACCAGTAGCACCGCCACGCCCGGTGCGAGCCAGGGCCAGGTGCGGGCGGTCGGCGTTCGCGACAGGGTTAGGGCACCGGTGACGACGAGCGCACCGGCGACGGGGATGGTGCCGAGCTCGACCGGGTGGATCGCCCCGGTGAGGAGCGCTCCGATGACGGCGATTCCCGCGCCGACGATTGCTATCCAGCCGATGGCTCGCGTGAAGGGCGCGCGTTCGATCAGAAAAGTGATCACGTGAAGCGCGCAGAAGAGGAGGATCACTGCGATCGCACGCAGCGAGCCGAGCGCGGTGTCCTCAAACGCCGTGAGCTCAAACCCGAGCACGACCGCAAGGCCGAGCACCCCGAGCACCTGGCTCGCGATCGTCCGCCAGGCGGTGTCCTTGATGTATCGCGACGCGGTCCTCGCCTGCCTGAACGCAGCGATGATCAGCACGAGGAGCCCCGTGGCTAACCAGGCGTCGAGACGGATGTCGGGGGTGCCGGATTGCGAGCGGAGAAATGCGCACCGACCAACGACGACCGTGAGGATGCCGAGGGCACCGGTGAGCGCGACCGCGTCGAGATACGGGCGTGACCGGGATGTTCCGACGGGGGAGCTGCCCGCTACTGCAAGAGCAGCCGAGACCACAGCGACGACAACGGCACGGAGGAGTGGCCCGCTGGCAGCGACCGCGCCGAGAGGCAGAATCGCCACCAGAAGTGCAACCAGCGTGATCACCGGCGTGACGAGATCCGGCGCCGAGGCCGCCGCCGACCGGTTCGCCCGCCAGAGGAACAGCGCGACGAGCAGCAGCACGCCGGTCAGCGGCAGCACGTAGGGCTCGAGGTCCTGGACCCTCGAATCGCCGAGCCGCCACCAGAGACCCGCCGTTGCAAGGGCCAAGGCACCCCAGCCGAGGTGCCGTCTCGGAGAGGTGGAGCCGACCAGCCCATCGGGACCCGTCGCCAGCATGAGCGTGACGAGCGCTGCGAACACCAGCACGAGCCAGGTCACCGAGTCGTGCCGGTCCACCCCGATGGCGACGCTGGGCACGGCGACGATCAGTATTCCGAGTTCCCGCGGCCGACGATCGCTGCGCAGAATGCCCCGGTGCGGTTCGCCGGCGGCGGGGGTCGGCGCACGGCGCCGCAGGACAGCGGCGACGAGCACACCGACGGCAGCGAGGAGGGCTGCGGAGATCGACCCGACGGAACGCGCGAGCTCGGGGAGGTCGATCACCCGGGCAAACGAGTCCACGACCAACGTGAGGGTGGGGGCGAGAGCGACGGATGCGGCGACGCTCTCCCAGCGGAGTCGAGAGGCGACTGGCCGCATCACCACGATCAGCAGCGCCGCGAGGAGGGCAGTGTTCACGGCGAGGCTCGTGCCGGGCTCCGGCAGAAGCAGCGAGACCCGCTCGCGTGCAGAGAGTCCCCCGACCGACAGGGACAGGATGACGAAAGACGACACGGCCGCCGCGCCGCCGATCCAGAAGATGACACGGCGATCGAGCGACGAGAGGTGGGCGTGCACTCGGAAACCGGACAGCACGAGCAGCACGATGGCGATGATGCTGACGGCACGGAAGGCATTGTCGGCGTCGGGCGTGGGATCGGGGAGAGCCGGGAGTGCCAGTTGGCGCGCAGCGGCTGCGGCACCGATGAGTACGACGAGGGCAGCCGCTCCCAACGCAGTCGCCCGGCCGAGGGGGCTTGCCGGAAGGAGTCGACCGGTCAACAGCACGGCGACAACCACGATCGATCCGATCCACCACGTGCCGGTGCTACCCCACCCGACCAGGTAGCCGAGGGTGCCCGAGGTGGCGAGGAGCACCAGAAGAGGAGCACGGAGCGGTGGGCCGAAGTGGCGGCGGTGTGACCAGAGAAGCGAGCCGAGCGCGGCTGCGGCGAGAATAAGCCACCCCGCAAGCACCGCGGTGAGGCCGGTGAGTAATGGCACGGCCACGACAAGTACGGCCGCACCGAACCAGACGAGAGTCGAAACGCGCCGCTTCAGTGTTCCGCCAATCGACCACGCGGCCGTGGCAAGCAGGCAGCAGAGCGCCAATGCGGCAACGGCCAAATCAGCGATAGCGGCAGGATGCACCAGTTCGTCCTGAGGGGCGAGAGCCCACGAGGAGGAGACGGCTCGGAAGACTGCGGTCGCTGTGGTCCCTGCGGCGACGGCGAGGGGAAATAACAGAGCGATACCCGCGACCGTTGCCGCCGCGATCGTGGCGACAAACGCGCTCCGCCGATGGGATGATGCCGCACCGGTTGTGCCACTCGACCGGTGCCAGAGCAGTTCGAGCCCGAGGGTGATGACGGCTGCTGCGACCGGCGCAGCGATGACGGTGACGGCGGGGTCGCCGAGGCGGAGAGCCCCCGATGCCACGGAGACTGCCGCGGCCAGACCACCGGTACCGGCAAAAACTGCCGCGGAGAGCATGGGTTCTTCCGGTGAGGAACGCCCGAACAGCCAGGCGTGCAGCGCGGCAAGGCCGGCGACGGCGAAGAATGCCGGGCTCGACGCCATCGGCTGGCTCGGCGCGACAGCCGATGCCGTGGCGAGAGCGCCGAACAGGGCAATCCCGGTGAGCCCACGCACGATGAGGCGCTCGGGCCGACCTTCACGGGCCGGATGCGTCGCCGTCGCCGGGTGGCGGGTCCAGTGGTGGACGACCCCGGCCAGCGTCGCCGAGGCGAAGGCGATGAACAGTCGGCTGCCGTCATCCGCAGCCTGGCTCAGGCCTCCAACCAGGAGGGCGATGCCGGGCACGATCGCGGCGAAGCCGACGATGTGGGCCGTACGAAGGCCGGACAATCGATGCCAGGCGAGGAAGACGGCCGCGGTGACAACGAGCGCCGCCCCCCAGAACGACGAACCGTCGGTGCCTCCGCTGCCGAAGAAATCATTGGCGCGGATCGCGAACGCATCCAGATAGACGAGCACGACGGCGAGCACCGCGATCCCCTCGGCGGTAGCGGTGAGGGAGCGACGTCGCAGGCTCGACGCGATCACGAATGAGGCTACCGTGACCGCGGCGATGATGAGCGAGCGACCGAGGATACCGAAGTTGATGAAGGCGTACACGAGGAAGAAGACCGCGGCGACCGACAGCAGCGAAATTCCCACGATGAGCAGGATCACCTGCACGCTCGAGCGGCGGGGAGAAGGCGCGACGGTGGTTGCGCTCTCGGCTGGCACTTCTGGGGGAGCGGAATGGGTCGGGCTGGTGCCAGCGTTGCTGGCAATTCGGGGGAGCGGCATCGGCGCGTCGATGGTGTGCGTGCGGGTCTCTTCGGCCGCGGCGGCATCCTGCTCCTCGGCGGCCATAGCGGCCGCGGAGCGCGCCTGTGCCGTATCCCAGCGGATTTTGCCGATCACCGCGAGCCGTCGATCGAGCAGTGTCGCGGCATCCAGAGAGAGGGTCACGATCTCACTGGCAGAGGGGTGGGTGAGGTCGAGGTCGCAGGCCCGGCAGGTCGTGGTGACCAGCGCGGTCTGGCAGGCGGGGCACTGGGTGGTACTGCCGAGATCTGAGAACGATCGAGGGAACAGCGCCAGCCCGGCAAACCTGCGATAGTCCAGCGCCGACGGGCTGGCACCCTCGACGATGATCCCCTTCTCCAGAGGTGTCGCGCCGAGCGCTTTAGAGCATGGTTCGGCCATGTTCCGGTTCCCCCTCGAACGGTTGTGCGCTCAGGCTACCGGTATGTGGATTCGCGTCTCGACTACCACGCCAGTCGGTGGATAGCCGTCGAGACGCACTGACGTGCAAGAGTGGATGCCGTGACTGCTCCCGCCAGGCCGCCCCGGATCTCACCGTTATCGCTTCCCGCTCTTGACGCGATCGACGGGCGGCTTCTCATCGACCGTGATGAGCGGGACCGTGAGCACTACCGCGACTCCGATCTCACCGGATATGACCTCACCGGCACGTCATTCACGGAGTGTGACTTCTCGTCGGTCACCCTCGACGACGCGCAGCTGCGGGGCGCACGGTTCTCCGAGAGCCGGAACACTGACTCCTTCGCCCCGTCCCTGTTGGCCGCGCGAACACACTGGCGCGAGGTACTCATCGAAAATCCGCGGTGGGGTTCGGCCGAACTGTTCGAAGCGGATCTGGCGTCTGTCCACGTGCGCGGCGGCAAGATCGATTACCTCAATCTCCGCGCCTCGAAGATCACCGATCTCCTGATCGAGGACTGCACGATCACCGACCTTGATCTGGGCGGCTGTCGCGGTACTCGCATCGAACTGCGCAATTGCCGACTTGAGACCCTCGATGTCACCCGCGCAGCTCTGGCGGACGTCGATATCCGGTCAACTTCTCTTCGCACCGTCACCGGGCTGGAGGGTCTTCGCGGCGTGACGATTGACGAGTACCAGCTTTCGCTCTTCGCACCACTGTTCGCGGGCCACCTCGGTGTCGTGGTCGATTGAGCGCGGCATTCACAGCGAATAAGCGCTCCCGCCCGCACGGCGCCTCCGGCCAGGTCAGCGTCGAACGGAACCGGTGAGTCCGGCGAGCGAACTGAGGATCGCGGGGCGGACAGCGACCCAGGCCGCCGCCATGACGATGAGCGAGATCGCGAAGATACCCGCGCCCCACCAGGTGTAGTCGTCCCGCGAGGCGTACATGTGATTGAGGTTGCGGAGGGCTCCGGTTACCAGAACCAGAGTCACATGCACGGCGATGAACGCGGCGAAGAAGAGCATCACCGGGTAGTGGATGGCACGGGCCACCGGAAGCGGAAATACCCGGTCGAACCGCTTGAACCGGTCGGCGAGACCCGGGGTCATCCGGATTCCCGTGATCAGCGCAAGGGGCGCCGCGATGAAGGTGACGACAAAGTAGGAGAGCGTCTGAAGCGCGTTGTAGTTGACCCAGCCGTTCTCGGTCGGCCAGTTGAACGAGGCGTACTGGATACCAACCGATACAGCGTTCGGGAAGATGTCCCAGTGAATCGGCACGATGCGAACCCACTGCCCGGTGGCGAAGATGAGCACGAAGAAGATCACCCCGTTGAGAATCCAGAGCGTATCAAGGCTGAGGTGCAGCCAGAGATGAAGCCCGATTCTCACCGGCGGATTTTTCGTTCGAAGCAGACCGGTGTTGGTGCGGGTCCAGTAGGCCGGTGGCCGTTTGGTGGTGCGCACCTGCCATCCGGTGCGAATGATAAAGAGGATGAAGAACGAATTGAGGAAGTGCTGCCAACCGAGCCAGGCCGGGAAGCCGGTCGGGGCTCCCTCGGGCAGCTTCGACTCTCCGGGGAAGTCGCGCATGAAGGACTGCACCGCCGGAAGAGCACGGATGCCGCGCGCGGCCAGAACAAGGAGGAACAGCGCGACGAGAATGGCCGGCACGATCCAGACGAGCCGGAACCAGCGGCTTTCGCGAAACGCGCCCACTCAACCCCTCCGGGCGTTGACGGCGTCGATGAGCTGCGGCACCACCGTGAAGAGGTCTCCGACCACTCCGAAGTCGGCGACTTCAAAGATGGGCGAGTCCGCGTCTTTGTTGATCGCGATGATCGTCTTGGCGCTCTGCATTCCTGCCCGGTGCTGGATCGCGCCGGAGATGCCGAGGGCGATGTAGAGGTTTGGCGACACGGTTACCCCGGTCTGCCCGACCTGCATGTTGTGGTCGCAGTATCCGGCGTCGACCGCGGCGCGGGATGCCCCGACCGCCGCTCCCAGGGAGTCGGCGAGTTGCTCGACGAGCTCGAACTTCTCTTTCGACCCGAGTCCGCGACCGCCGGAGACCACGATGTCGGCGGTCTGCAGGGTGGGACGCTCAGAGGCCTGCGCCTGCTCATGGCGGGCGGTGATCTCCGTGGTCGCGGTGGTATCACCCGAGATATCGATCTCGTGGACGGTTCCGGCTGCGGCCGGTGCCGCTCCCTCGATCGAATGCGGGCGAAGGGAGATGACGGGGATACCGCGGCCGGTTCCAGCGGTGACGGCATAGGAGCCGCCGAATGCCTGTTGGGTGACGACGACCCCGCCGTTTACGGAGGCAATCCCGACGGCGTCGCTCTGGTACGCGGCGTCGATCCGGATCGCCAGTCGAGCGCCTGCTTCGCGGCCATCGGTGGAGTTGCTCACAATGACGGCGGAGACGTCTCCGGACGCCGCGACAGCGGCCTTCAGAGCCGCGACCTGCGGGGTGACAAGCTGGGAACCAGCCCCCTCCCGCGACGCGACGAAGACGGTACCGGCGCCGAGTGCGCCCAGTTCGGCGGCGAGCCCGGCTGCTGCTCCCGGCTCAACGACGATCACTGCGGCGGGAGAACCGAGCTGGGCGGCGGCCGCAAGCAGTTCCGAAGTGCTGCTGTCGAGCGCGCCATCCGCGAGTTCGACCAGAACAAGTACCTGTGTCATGTGTGCCTTCTTCCTCAACCAGAGTGTGTGCTAAATCAGTTTTGATGCCGCGAGGAACTCGGCAACCTGTGTTCCCGCGGTGCCGTCGTCCTTGATGATGGTGCCGCCGGAGCGCGGGGGGCGAGCCGTGACCTCCGCGACGACCGACCAGGAGTTGTCAGCACCGGTGTCGCCGGCTGCGAGGGGAAGATCGGCCAGTGCGAGTACCTCGACCGGCTTCTTCTTGGCAGACATGATGCCCTTGAAGTTCGGATAGCGCGCTTCGGCAATCTGTTCGGTAACGGATACGAGGGCGGGAAGGGAGGCACGAAGTTCGACGTGTCCCTCCGTGGTGACACGTTCGCCGGTGACTGTGCCACCCGAGCCACCGTCCGCAGACACGGTGAGGGTGCGCAAGAAGGTGAGCTGGGCCAGCCCGAGCCGCTCGGCAAGCATCGCCGGCACTGCGGCGCTTCGACCGTCCGTCGATTCGTTACCGGTGATCACGAGGTCGAAGCCGCGGCCGTCGAGGGCTGCGGCGAGCGCCGCGGAAGTTTGCACAACATCCGATCCAGTGAGCCCGTTGTCGATGATGTGGATGCCTCGGTCGGCCCCCATCGCCAGCGACTTGCGGATCGCATCAAGTGCGCTCGCTGGCCCCATGGTCACGACGGTCACGTCGCTCCCCGAGTTGGCCTCCTTGACGAGGAGCGCGGCTTCGACAGCCTTCTCATTGATCTCGTCGATCACGACGTCACCGCTGCGATCCACGCGCTTCGTCGAGGGGTCGATGCGCCGATCGCCCCAGGTGTCGGGCACCTCTTTCACGAGCACTGCGATCTTCATCACACTCTCCGGTTTCCTCATCGAAATCTTTGGTCATCGGGCTGGCCGAAGTGGGCATTGGCCTGTACGCACCGGTCATTTACTGGCGATTACTTGGATGTCCTAGTAAATTCATTATGACGCACAGGACCTGCAAAGAACACTGGCGTTAAGGATCAGGATGAGCAAGGGCAAAGGCGGCCGATGTACGGATTATCCGAAGACCAGAAGGCGATTGTGCAGATGGTGCGCCAATTCGCGACCGAATCGCTCGCTCCCCATGCGGCCGAATGGGACGAGACGCACTACTTCCCGGTGGAGTTATTGCGCCAGGCCGGTGAGCTCGGTATGGGCGGTATCTACGCCCGTGAGCAGTTCGGTGGGTCGGGTCTGACCCGCGCCGACTCCGTGCTCATCTTCGAGGAACTGGCCAAGGGCGACACGACAATCGCCGCCTACATCTCGATCCACAACATGGTCACCTGGATGATCGACAGTTTCGGCGACGACACCCAGCGTGCCGAATGGGTGCCGCAGCTCTCAACCATGGAGGCCCTCGGCAGTTATTGCCTGACCGAACCCGGAGCGGGATCGGATGCTGCGGCACTGAGCACGCGGGCTGTGCGAGTGGGCGACGACTACGTCATCGACGGCGTGAAGCAGTTCATCTCGGGCGCCGGTTCTTCAGCTTTTTACATCGTGATGGCACGCACAGCCGATACCGGGAGCCACGGCATCAGTGCGATCGTCGTGCCAGCGGGCACTCCCGGGCTCAGCTTCGGGCCGCTCGAGAAGAAAATGGGCTGGCATGCGCAACCGACGCGCCAGGTCGTCTTCGACGGGGTTCGGGTGTCGGCCGACAACCTGCTCGGGAAGGAGGGCGATGGTTTTGGCATCGCGATGAGCGGGCTGAACGGCGGACGGATCAACATGGGAGCCTGTTCGCTCGGCGGTGGCCAGGCTGCGCTCGACAAGACCGTTTCCTATCTCAAGCAGCGCACTGCCTTTGGCGGCCCGCTGATCAACCAGCAGGCACTGCTCTTTCAACTCGCCGACATGGACACCGAGCTTGAGACCGCCCGTACCCTGCTCGCCCGTGCCGCCGATGCCCTCGACCGGGGCGATGCCGACCTGGTGCGCCTGTGCGCGATGGCGAAGCGCGTTGCGACCGATGCGGGATTCACTGTCGCGAATGCGGCCATCCAGTTGCACGGCGGCTACGGCTATTTGGCGGAGTATGGACTGGAACGCATCGTCCGAGACCTGCGGGTGCACCAGATTCTCGAAGGGACCAACGAGATCATGCGACTCATCATCGGCCGAAGCCTGGCGGAAGCCTGATGGTCGAGAGTCCGATGGGCGAGAGTCCGATGGGCGAGAGCGGCGACGTGTTGGTGTATCGACGCGGTCATCTCGGCCACCTCGTGCTCAACCGCCCGAAGTCCATCAATGCCCTCACCCACTCGATGGTGATCACGATCGCGGCCGCTCTCGAGAAGTGGGAGTCCGACGACTCCGTAGCGACCGTGCTCATCTCCGGCGCTGGTGACCGCGGCCTCTGTGCCGGCGGGGACATCATCGCGATTTACACCGATGCCATCGGCACCGATGAGAAGGTCGGCGGCGCGGCATCCGCGTCATTCTGGGCGGATGAATACGCGCTCAATGCACACATCGCCCGCTATTCGAAGCCCTACGTCGCCTTCATGGACGGCGTTGTTCTCGGTGGTGGGGTCGGGGTGTCCGCGCACGGGTCCTTTCGCGTCGTGACCGAACGAACCAGGCTCGGGATGCCCGAGACCGGCATCGGGTTCGTGCCGGATGTCGGCGGAACCTTTCTGCTGTCCCGCGCTCCCGGCGAACTCGGCACTCACCTCGCCCTCACCGCGGGATCGGTCACCGGCGCCGATGCAATCGCTCTCGGCCTGGCCGATCACTTCGTGACAAGCGACCGGCTCGCCGACCTGGCCGTCGCGCTCGAGACTCGTTCGGCGGCGGATGCAATTGCGGAAGTGGCAACCGCCCCTCCCGCATCCGTCCTCCTGCAACAGAGGCAATGGATCGACGAATGCTATGCCTCGAACGACGCACGGGAGATCGTCGCGCGTCTCGAATCCTCGCCGCATGCTGACGCACAGCGTGCTGCGTTGTCCATCCTCACCAAGTCGCCGACAGCGGTGAGTGTCGCCCTCGAGTCCCTTCGCCGGGCGCGGGCACTCGACACCCTCGAAGAGGTGCTCGACCAGGAATTCCGCGTGTCTCTGCGGTTCACGCAGGGGACCGAGCTCGTGGAGGGAGTGCGGGCGCAGGTGATCGACAAGGATCGCGCCCCGCGCTGGTCGCCTCCTACCCTCGGTGACGTGCGGCGGCCAGACATCGAGGCCTATTTCGAGAGCCTCGGAGATCGTGAACTCCGCCTGTCACCGATGGCAGGCGCCAGGGACAGGAGAATCGAATGACCAGAATCGCTTTCCTCGGGCTCGGCAACATGGGCGCACCGATGGCCGCCAATCTTGTGAAGGCTGGCCACACCGTCGTCGGATTCGACCCAGTGCCCGCTGCCCTCGACCACGCCAAGGACAGCGGGGTGATCATCGCGGCTGAGGCTGTGGGGGCTGTCACGGACGTCGAGATTGTGATCACCATGTTTCCCAGCGGAAAGCACGTGATCGATGCCTACAGAGAAGGACTGTTGGCCGCAGCGACTCCCGGCACCCTGTTCATCGATTCCTCCACGATCGATGTCGACGACGCCCGCACCGCGCGCTCCCTTGCCGTTACTGCCGGGCATCGGGGAATGGATGCCCCGGTCTCGGGTGGTGTCGGAGGGGCGACCGCCGGCACTCTCACCTTCATGGTCGGCGCCGACGAGGCGGACTTCGCCGTCGCCGAGCCGATCCTTTCCGTGATGGGCGGCCGGATCGTGCACTGCGGCGACTCGGGAGCCGGCCAGGCCGCGAAGATCTGCAACAACCTGATCCTCGGTATCTCGATGATCGCCGTGAGTGAGGCATTCGTGCTCGGGGAGAAGCTCGGCCTGTCGAACCAGGCGCTCTTCGATGTCGCATCCACGGCATCCGGCCAGTGCTGGGCACTCACCACCAACTGCCCGGTGCCGGGACCGGTGCCCGCGAGCCCGGCCAATCGCGACTACCAGCCCGGCTTCGCTGGCGCCCTCATGGCAAAAGACCTCGGGCTCGCGCTCGGAGCCCTCGAGGCGACCGGTACCGCCGCCGAGCTCGGGCCCCTCGCGGCATCCATCTATCGACGGTTCGCGGATGAGGGCGGGGCCGGTCTCGACTTCTCGGCCATTATTAACACCATCCGCAATAATTCGGGAGGCGCGGCGGCATGACCGACTACCAGAACATCCTGCTCGAACGGCGGGGACGCGTCGGGCTCATCACGCTCAACCGGCCAGAGGCGCTCAACGCGCTGAACCTGGCCCTGATGACCGACGTGGTGACAGCCGCGACCGAGCTCGATGCCGATACCGGTATCGGAGCGATCGTGCTCACCGGATCGGCTCGTGTTTTCGCCGCCGGGGCGGACATCAAGGAAATGTCCACCCAGACCTACATGGATATGTACCTCGCCGACTGGTTCTCTGGCTGGGATCGGCTCGCCGCGGTGCGCACTCCGCTCATCGCCGCGGTCTCCGGTCACGCCCTCGGCGGCGGGTGCGAGCTCGCCATGCTGTGCGATTTCATCATCGCCGCCGACACCGCGAAGTTCGGCCAGCCGGAGATCAAGCTGGGAGTGATCCCCGGCATCGGTGGCTCTCAACGACTCACCCGCGCGGTCGGCAAGGCCAAGGCCATGGAACTGATCCTGACGGGGCGCACGATCGACGCGGGCGAAGCCGAACGCGCGGGTCTCGTCGCCAGGGTCGTGGCAGCCGACGACCTGCTCGAGAACGCCCTCGCCACCGCGACCACGATCGCCGGGATGTCCCTCCCGGTCGCAATGCTCGCCAAGGAGGCGGTGAACGCGGCCTTCGAGACGACGCTGGATGCCGGCCTCCGTTTCGAGCGCCGGGTCTTCCACTCCATATTCGCCATCGACGACCAAAAGGAGGGGATGCGCGCCTTCATCGAGAAGCGCGCCCCGACTTTCACGAACCGATAGAGCTTCTCGATTCGCCAGACTTCTCGATTCGCCACACTTCTCGATCCGATAGGAACCACCGCATGACTGACACCACACTCCTCGATGGCGCCGTAGACACCTACTCGACGACTCGCGGACCCGACCAACCCATGTGGATCGGAGGGCAGAAGGTGCACTCGACCACCGAGGAGTGGCGCGAGGTTGCCAACCCTGCCCATCGCGGCAGCGTGATCTGCCGGGTTCCGGCGGCGGGGGTGGAGGATGTCGACCGGGCGGTGGCTGCGGCCAGGGCCGCGTTCCCCGACTGGCGGGCACGACACTTCACCGAACGGGCGCGAGCTCTCGCCCGCATCGCCGACGAGATCGAGGCACGGGCGGAACACTTCGCTCGCCTGACGGCCCTTGACACCGGTAACGCGCTGCGTACCCAGGCTCGCCCGGAGGTGACGACCCTCGTCGCACTGTTCCGATATTTCTCTGGCATCGCCGGAGAAGTCAAAGGGACGACCCTGCCGGCCGGCGACAACCAGCTGCAGTACACCCGACTTGAGCCGCTTGGCGTGGTCGCCTGCATCCTGCCGTGGAACTCGCCTCTCATGATCGCCGGCTTCAAAGTGCCGGCCGCACTCGCCGCGGGAAACACCGTGATCCTCAAGGCCGCGGATGACGCCCCGCTGACCATCCTGCTGCTCGCGGAGGTGTGCAACCGGCACCTCCCCGCGGGCGTAGTCAACGCGCTGACCGGTCGCGGAAGCCTCATCGGATCCGCGCTCGCGACGCATCCTGGAGTCGACAAGGTCTCCTTCACCGGCTCCACCGAGGTGGGCCGCGGCGTCGGCCGCCAGGCGGGAGAACGTCTGGCCCACGTCTCGCTCGAACTCGGCGGCAAGAACCCCTCGATCGTCTTTCCGGATGCCGTCGACGACGACCTCATCGACGGATTGCTTCTCGCTTCGCGCTTCACTCGCCAGGGACAGAGCTGCACGGCCGGATCGCGCCTCTTCCTGCACGCGGACATCTACGACGAGGTGCTCGATCGCCTGGTCGGCCGACTCGGCGCGCTGAGGGTCGGTGATCCGCTCGACGAGAGCTCCGATATGGGAGCGATCATCAACGGCAAACAGCACGCTTCGATCGACGACTATCTGGCGGACGGCCGCTCAAACCCTGCCATGACCGTCGCTCTCGGTGGTTCCGCGCCGTCTGAGGGCGCGCTCACGGAGGGGTTTTATCACCTGCCGACTGTCTTCGCGGGCGCGCGCAACGACTTCCGTCTCGCGCAGGAGGAGATCTTCGGGCCGGTACTCGTCGCCATTCCGTGGCGAGAGGTGGACGAAGTGGTGCAGATGGCCAATGACTCCAATTACGGGCTGGCCGCCTTCGTGTGGAGCCACGACCTCGACGCGGCGCTCAACACAGCCCACCGGGTCGACGCCGGCTGGATCCAGGTGAATCAGGGCGGTGGCCAGGTGGTCGGCCAGTCATACGGTGGCTACAAGCAGAGCGGGATCGGTCGAGAGGTATCGCTCGAAGGCATGCTCGCCGGCTTCACCCAGACCAAGCAGATCAACATCAAGCTGCGCTCATGACCGAGGCCGTGACGGGGGATGCTGGGACGGAAAAGGCCGGGACGGCGGAACCCGCCCCGCTGAACGGCATCGTCGTCCTCGACCTCACGCGCGCGCTCGCCGGCCCCTACGCGACGGCGCTGCTCGCCGACCTCGGCGCGACCATCACCAAGGTGGAGAGCGTGAAAGGCGGCGACTCGACCCGCGGCTGGCCCCCGTTTGAAAACGACCACAGCCTGTACTTCGACTCCGTCAATCGCGGTAAATCGTCGATCGCGCTCGACTTCTACGCTCCGGAGGGCCAGGCATTACTTCGACGACTGGCGCTCGCCGCCGACGTTGTCGTCGAGAACTTCCGCCCGGGGGTGATGACGGACATCGGGCTGGATCCCGATGAGCTTCGCGCCGAAAAGCCCGCTTTGATCGTCGCCTCCGTGAGCGGATTCGGGAGCACCGGTCCGCTCAGCCAGACGGCCGGCCTCGACCAGGTGGCGCAGGGAATGTCGGGTGTCATGTCGGTCACGGGCGAGGACGCGGACACGATGTACCGGGTGGGCATCCCCATCATCGATATCTTCGCCGGTGTTTTCACCGCGGTCGGAATCGCTGCGGCACTCGTGGGACGGGAGCGCACCGGGCATGGTCTCTCGGTCTCGACATCGCTGCTCGAGGCAGCCCTCGCCATCTCGGTATTCCAGGGGCAGCGTTACCTCAGCCTGGGGGAGATCCCCACGCCGCAGGGCAACAACCATCCCGTGCTAGCACCCTACGGGGTCTTCGAGACCGCGGACATCCCGATCATCATCGCGGTCGGGAACGACAAGCACTGGCGCGACCTGTGCGCTCTCGTCGGAGACCCGGCGCTCGCCGACGAGCCGGATTTCGCGACCGGAAAGTTCCGCACCGCTCATCGGTCGGCTCTCGCGGCAAGGCTCGAAGTGGCCCTTGCCGCCCGGTCGGGCATCGAATGGGTCGAAGCCCTGAGGCGGGCGCGCATCCCCGCCGGGCCCATCTACAACTATGCCCAGGCATTTGCCGATCCGCAGGTGCAACACCTTGACATGGTCAAGCACGTCACGCGTACCGATGGCACGGACCTGCCACTGCTTCGGGGGCCGATCTCCCTCGACGGGGTTGCGCCGCGCATCCGCAAGGCCCCACCGTCACTCGGGGAGGATACCCGGGCTGTGCTCTCCGAACTTGGACTCAGCGAGCACCAGGTTGCCGGACTGGTGGCGGCCGGGATCGTCGCCGTGTCTGAGGACTGATCGTGGCGGGCATCGCAGTCGAGACGAGAGGCACAATCGCGACTCTCACGATCGAGAACGTCGGAAAGCGAAACTCCCTGACCGTGAAGATGTGGCACCGGCTGCCCGAGGCGCTCTCCGAGCTCGCCTCCGATCCGAGTGTGAAGGTCTTGGTGGTGCGCGGCGCCGGCGAAGACTTCTCCTCTGGCGCGGACATCCGCGATCTCGCACGCATCCTCCACGCGCCGGGCATGCCGGACGGCGGACTCGTGACCGTGGCCGAGAACGCGCTCGCCGAATTCCCCAAACCCACCGTCGCGGCAATCGACGGCTTCTGCGTCGGGGGAGGCTGGCAGATCGCGGCCGCCTGTGACGTCCGCATCGCGTCCGACCGCGCGACATTCGGCATCACGCCCGCGCGTATCGGCATCATCTACCCACTGTCCGGCATCCAGCGCCTGGTGAGCATCGTCGGTCCGGCGACTGCGAAATACCTGCTCTTCAGTGGCGAGCTCATCAGTAGCGGGCAGGCCGTCTCGCTCGGGATGCTCTCGCAGGTGCATCCCGCGCCTGGGCTGTGGGCAGCGGTCGATTCGTTCGCCGGGATGCTCGCCAGCCGCTCCCAGCTTTCGATCCAGGCGATGAAGCAGCTGGTCCACGCGTTCGCGGCGGGAGAGGATGCCGCCGCGATCGGCGATGCCTGGCAGCGCGAGGCGGCGGCAAGTGACGACCCAGAGATCGGGGCCACAGCATTTCTCGCGCACGAAACCCCGTCATTCAGCTGGACGGGTTCAGGCTTCGTGAGACGACCGGTCGTCTGACGAGTCGTCACCGAAGTCACCGGCGTCGCGGCGGAATCTCCCGAGCATGCCGTTGAGTTCGACGAGTTCCGTCGCGCTGAAGCCGGGCCGTGAAAACACTACGGAGTTGAGTTCCCGTGTCGCAGCGAGCGCTCGTACTCGCCCCTCAGGAGTGATCTCAACCAGCGTGCCGCGTCCATCGGTGGGGTGAGCGACCCGGCGAACGAGACCCGCGCGCTCGAGACGATCCACCGCGTTGGTGACGCTGGTCGGATGCACTTGGAGGCGGGCGCTTGCCTTGACCATAGGCAGGGTCCCGGAGCGGGCGAAACTCAGGAGGGCGAGAAGCTCGAATCGGGCGAAGGTGAGGTCGAATCTCTTGAGCACCCCGTCGATGCGGGAGAGCAGAATTTGTTGGGTGCGCATGATGGAGGTGACTGCAGCCATGCCCTCCGAGGCATCCGTCCAGCCCCGTTCATCCCACTGTCGCTTCGCCTCGGCGATCGGATCACGGCGCAGGGGATCGGGTGCCCTCATCTCTGCCGCCGTTCCCTCGCGTTGCGTTAGGCCTTCATTCTCGTAGGGGAGCATATCGCGGGGTGAGAGCATCGCCGGTCTGAGCGGGATCGCATCACCCAGACCAGGATGAGCCGCACCATGGTTCGTTGCAGCGCGGTGAGCCGCATGATCTTCCGTGAGTCGGTGCTCGGCAGCCGGCTCAGCATCCACTCAGCCACGGCCAATTGTCAGTTCCGCCGCTTAGCTTAGGAGCTGTATCACCTAAGGCTTTACCCTCTGAGAAAAAGGTTTTCGACCGTGCCTCGCAATATCGTCAAATGGCTGCCAGCCATCGTCGTTCCCGCCGTCGTCGTCGCGGGCGTCATCGTGCTTCCGCTGCAGGCGGGAGCGGCTAGCCCCCTGCCCGACCGGTCGGCGAAGCAGGTGCTGCTGATGATCGCGAGCAGCGCAGGCACTGACTTCTCCGGCACGGTGCAGTCGACCTCCGACCTCGGCCTTCCGGCGCTGAGCCTGAGCAGCGGTATGTCACAGTCAATGATCGATTCGATGTCAGCATCCGTTCCCAAGGGTATGGAGGACTTTGTGCCGAAAGGCGCATCGAATAGTGCCCTCACCACTGCGCTCGGTCTCGTGAGTGGATCGCACACCGCGCGAGTATTCGTCGACAGTTCGAAGGTGGCCGGTGATCCTCAAAAGGTGCGAATCCAGCTCGAAGACAAGCTGGCCGAGCGCAACCTCGTGAGCAATGGAACGGATGTCTGGTCCTACGATTCTCAAACCAACACCGCCACCCACGCAGCAATCCCGGCCGATCTCTCCACCTCGGTGAAGACAAAACTCAGCGGCATCAATGCCGCCGTCGGTGTCGACGTCTCCAACCCGTCCGAATTGGCGAAAGAGTTGCTCGATCGTGCGGATCCGAGCACCAAGGTCTCCGTCGGCACTGACCGCACCGTCGCCGGACGAAGCACCTACTCGCTGGTTCTCACGCCGAAATCGTCGAACACTCTGGTCGCGTCGGTGACGATCGACGTTGACTCCCAGACAGGCCTCCCGCTCGAGGTCACGGTCCTGGCGAAGGGTCAAAAGAGCCCTGCGGTACAGGTTGGCTTCAGCGCTGTGGAATTCTCGACTCCCGACGCCAACGTCTTCACCTTCACCCCACCGGTCGGCGCCACCGTGGTCGAACAAAAATTGCCACAGGGCACGACTACGGGCGAAAAGAAAACTCTGGGCTCGATGGTCGCCGACATCCCCACCGTCACGGGCACGGGTTGGGGTTCGATCGCGGAGTTCGCCGCGACCTCCGTTCCGAAAGAGATTTCTGACAACGCTCTCCTGGCCCAGATCGCGACCAAGGTGTCGGGCGGCCGCGCCCTCTCGACCTCCCTTGTCAACGTCTTCATCGCCACCGACGGCCGGGTGTTCGTCGGTTCGGTACCCCTGGCTCAGCTCCAAGCCGCCGCCGGCAAGTGACGGTCCCGGCTGCCGATTTCGCGATCGTGACCGAGGGACTCACCAAACGATTCGGCCAGCAGACGGCTGTCAATTCAATTGATCTTGCGGTTCCGAGTGGATCCGTCTTCGGATTCCTCGGCCCAAACGGATCGGGCAAGACTACGAGCATCCGCATGTTTCTCGGGCTGGTGCAGCCGACGAGCGGCACCGTTCGGGTGCTGGGGGAACGAATGCCCGACAGGCTGCACACCGTACTTCCGCGTGTGGGAGCGCTGGTTGAGGGCCCCGCGTTTTATCCATACCTCTCCGGGATCGACAACCTACGACGTTACGACTCCGCCGATCGCTATGCCTCCTCTCGCAGCCGCTCCGCGCGGATCGACTCCGCCCTGGAGCGAGTGGGGCTGGGTAATGCCGCGCAGAAGAAGGTGCACGCCTACTCGCTCGGAATGAAGCAGCGCCTTGGCATCGCGAACGCCCTCTTGCGGCCGCGCGAGCTCCTCGTACTCGATGAGCCGACCAACGGACTCGATCCCCAGGGAACCCGCGAGGTGCGCAGCCTTGTCGGGGCGCTGGCCGCGGAGGGCACCACGGTGTTCGTGTCGAGTCACCTTCTCAGCGAGGTGGCCCAGATGTGCACCCACGCCGCGGTGATGAGTGCCGGTAACATCGTCGCTCAGGGTACCCTCGCCGAGCTCCGCGGAGTCGACACTGCCCGCGTTCGGGTGCTGACCCCGGACGCGGATTTAGCGGTTGAGACGCTGCGCCACCTCGGCCTCGCGGCCGAGCGGTCGCACATGGACGGCACCGCGACTTGGGTGCTTGCCCCTGTGCGCGACGAGGTGGCGGAACCGGAGACAATCGCCTCCGCCCTTCAGTCGGCCGGGGTTCGGATCCGCGCATTCTCGGTGGAGGAACCCAGCCTCGAAGAACGATTCGTCGCCCTGACCGGAGAAGGTTTCGATGTCGTCCAGTGAGAGCGCTCGCATCGAAGTAATCCCGGATCGTCGCACCGCGGGCTGGGATCTGCTGTGGTCGGAACTGTCCGTGCTCTTCCGTCGAAGGCGCACCTGGGCGATGCTGGCAGCCGTCGCTCTGATCCCGATCCTGCTCGCTATCGCGGTGCGCCTGTCAACCAGCACCCTTGCTGCCGGGGAGGGCCCACCCTTCCTCTCCCGTGTGACCCAGAACGGGCTGTTCGTCGGCTTCACCAGCATGGTCGTGGCGATCCCCCTCTTTCTGCCGCTCACCATCGGCGTAGTGGCCGGGGACACTATCGCGGGCGAGGCGGGCCAGGGCACCCTGCGTTACCTGCTCGTCGCGCCAGCCGGTCGTGTGCGACTGCTGCTGGTCAAATACGCGGGCGCAGCCGCGTTCTGCCTCGCTGCGGCTCTGATTCTCACGGTGGCCGGGCTTCTCATCGGCGCGGCACTCTTCCCGGTCGGCCCGGTGACACTGCTGTCCGGCGATGTGATCAGCGTGCCGGAGGCTCTCCTCCGGTCCCTCCTGGTCGCCGCCTACGTATCGCTCTCCCTGCTGGGACTCTCCGCAATCGGCCTGTTCATCTCGACGCTCACCGACGTGCCGGTCGGAGCGATGGCCGCGACCGTCGTGGTATCCGTCGTCGCCCAGATTCTCGACATCCTTCCCCAACTCGCCTGGCTTCATCCCTGGCTGTTCAGCCACTACTGGCTAGGGTTCGCCGATCTTCTGCGGCAACCGCTCGACTGGGCCTCCTTCGGTACGAATGCGGTGGTGCAGCTCTGCTACATCGTGATCTTCGGCGCCCTCGCCTATAGCCGATTCGCGACCAAGAACATCCAGTCGTAGGGATTTCGGCCGCCGCAGGCGAACTAAAATAGCGTCATGTTCGAACGGCCTGTCGACCCGCCCCTAGCGCGGTGCTGCTCGAATGCGCACCATCAGATCAATGGCGGATGACGGGGCGTTGATTGCGCCTGTCCCCGGTGATGGGGAGGATGTAACGGGCGCCGGCCTCCGCCGCCTGTCCGGCCTCGCCGGCATGCTACTTCTCGTGCAGGCGGTCGTGCTCGGGATCATTCTCGCCACGGCTCGCTCGCGCGTGGTCCTGCCGATCACCCTCGGGTTGCCCGACGGCCGGGTGCGCATCGTGCTCTTCGCGGTCGACATCGGAGCTGGCGTGGCCGTGCTCGCCCTGCTGGTGGCGGTTTCGCGCCTGGTCGTTGTGATAGCGACCGTCTTCCCGCACTATTCCTCTGGCGTGTTCTCCAACCGGCATACAGCCCGGTGGATCGAATTTGTCTTCAGCTCGTCGATCACCCTCTTCCTCGTCGCCCAGTTGAACGGCATCAGCGATATCGGAGCTCTCGTGCTCAGCTACGCAATCACCAGCGGAATGACGCTGTTCAGTGTGCTCCAGGAGCGAGCTGTCCGGTCGGCGAGCGAGCGGATGCTTCCGCTCTGGTTCGGCGCGGCGATCGGCATCGTGCCGTGGGGAGTGATCGCATTCCACCAGATGTCTGCACTCGTGCTCGGGCAACCACCCTCCGCTCTCGTCCGTGTCATCACCCTGACGATGCTTGCCTTTGCGTTCGCCTTCTTCGTCAGTCATTGGCGAGATCAGCGACGGCGAGATCAGCGACGGCGAGATCAGCGACGGCGAGATCAGCGACGAAGTGATTCGCTACCGTCAGCGCTGGCCGGAGAACGCGCCCACATCCTGCTCAGCCTCGCGAGCACATCGGTTTTCGTTTGGCTGGTAGCGTTCGGCGTGCTCGGGGTGGGCAATGTCCGCCTCTGAGGATCGCGCCGGCACCCTTCGCCGTCGAGGGTTCATCCTGGAGTTCGCCACCCTGGGCTGGAACGTCGTGGGGGTCGGCGTTCTCGCCGTGCTTGCCCTGAGCGCGTCATCCGTCGCACTCGCCGGATTCGGGCTGGACAGTCTGATCGAGATCGGAGCGAGTGTCATCGTGATCTGGGAATTGTCGGGGTCCGGCGCAGAGCGCCAGCATCGTGCTCTCCGCTTGATCGGTGTGGCTTTTGTGGCCCTCGCCCTTTACCTGTTCGTGCAGTCGAGCGTTGCCCTGGTCACCCAGCATCACGCTCACCCCGGCGTCGGGGCAATCGCCTGGACGGCCCTCACGGCTCTGGTCATGTTCGCGCTGGCGGGCGGAAAACATCGCACCGGCCGTGGGCTCGGCAATCCGGTGCTGGCGATGGAAGCGCGGGTGACTTTCATCGACGGGATGGTGGCTGTCGCAGTGCTCGTGGCCGTGCTGGTCGATGCTTACTTCGGATGGTGGTGGGCGGACGCGCTGGCGGGCTACCTGATCGTCTTCTACGCGGCGCGGGAGGCTCGGCAGATCTTTATAGTGAATAGGTGATCAGGATGTCGGAGGTGCCAGGGTTCTCCGCCGTCCGGCGTCGCAGTGCCAACCTGACTCAACGCGTGCTCCAGGCCGTGAAGACGGAGGTCTACGCGTTCTGGCGGCGCCGGGCCGTGCGCCCCAGGATGGTGCTGTACGAGTCCTTCGCCGGTAATGGCATGCTCTGTAATCCGGAGGCGATCTTCCGGGCGCTGCTCGACGAACCGGGTTTCGCTGGATTCACCCACGTCTGGGTCCTGGCGAGCAAGCGGGAGAATCCGGCCGCCGTGCGCGAATTCGCAAGGTCGCGCTCAGTGCGGTTCGTGCGGCCCGGATCCTTCGCCTACTTCCGGGCGCTCGCCATTGCCGGCTTTCTGGTCAACAACGCCACGTTTCCGCCCGAGTTCGGCAAGCGGTCGGGCCAGAAGTACTTGAACACCTGGCATGGCACCCCGCTCAAGCGCATGGGATACGACATCGACGCCTCGGCGACCCGCGTCACCAATGTGATCCGCAACTTTCTCTCGGCGGACTTCCTGCTTTCGACGAGCCCCTTCATGACCGAGCACCTCTACGAGAAGGCTCATCTGTTGGGCCAGATCTACCGGGGCCGGGTCATCGAGGAAGGCTATCCGCGAGTCGACCGCCAGTTGCTGGATGCGACGGGGGTCGCTGCGACCCACGCAAGCCTTATGGACGGGGGAGTCGCAATCGATGACAGGCAAATCATTCTCTATGCGCCCACGTGGAAGGGAACCTCGTTCTCCCTGCCGGAGGACGACATCAACGAGCTGGTCGCCCGGGTCGAGCTCCTCGAATCCCT
>JANYIZ010000042.1 GCA_025408445.1 Frigoribacterium sp.
GGTTCGAAGCGGCAGGGAAGACGTGGTTTTCTCCGCCGTCGAGACCTTCGCCTTCCTCTGGCAGCTCGACGACCAGGGGCGGGCGACGGGGATCAACCATGACCCCTCCGTGCGTTCCCGACGGCAGGATCGTGAGCCGCAGTTCCAAGAGACCGGCGGCTTCTACGTGATGCGCGCCAGTGGATTCAGCCGGGCCCGCTTCCGTTTCTTCGGCAGGGTCGGTGTCGCCATCGTCGATGAGCGCACCGGCATCGAGATCGATACTCTCGACCAGCTCAGGCTTGCGAATACGATCGCGCCCCTCGTCGATCCGACTTCCTCACTGCGTCCGTCGGCCTCCTCACAATTGGAGCACTCATGACTGTCCAGATCGGCACCTCAGAGCTCGGCGACGGTGCACCGGTCTACGTGATGGCGGAAATCGGCGTCAACCACAACGGCAGCGTCGACACGGCGATCCAGCTCATCGATGTCGCCGCGGATGCGGGCGCCCAGGCGGTCAAGTTCCAGAAGCGCAGCCCGGCGATCTCCGTGATCCTGCACGCAACCTCCCGCTATCCGCTGCCCGCGGAAGAAGCGAACCTGCGCACCATCACCACCCTTCAAAATCGTTACCCCGGTGTGCCGATCGGCCACTCCGGTCACGAGTGTGGGCCGCAAATCTCCATTGCCGCAGTTGCCCTCGGCGCCGCCGTTGTCGAGCGCCAGATCACCCTCGATCGCACCCCGTGGGGATCGGACCATGCTGCGTCGCTCGAGCCTCGGCGTTTCGAACACCTGGTGCGCGATATCCGGATCATCGGCGAAGCGCTGGGCGACGGCGTGAAGCGGGTCTTCCCGGGCGAGCTCACCCCCCTGGCGAAGCTCAAGTGTGTTCACGTATGACCATCACCCGCGCTGTGGCGGACGATGCGGCCGCATCCGGTGCCTCCCCGCGGGAATCCGAATCGGCACTGTCCGACAGGGTCACTGTGCTGGCGATCGCGGACTCTGACTCCTACGTCAAGTGGGGAGCGGCCCTGCTCGGGCAGGCTCCTGGCCACTGGCGGGGGTCGTTGATCGTGCTCGCAAGCCCGGTGCTGCCGAGCGCAGACCAACTCGCTGCTGCTTTGATCGGAACGGTAGCGACCATCGGCGCGCCGCCGATCCTCGATCTCTCCGCCCTCGCGGTGGCAATCGCCACCCTCAAGCCGGATGTCGTGCTCCTGTCGGTGCGCGGACCTCTGGTGCCGGTGGTGGTGCGCGCCATTGTCGGGGCCTCGGTCGTGCGGCCGGTGATCGTCAGCGGGCTACCGGGGATCTCGATCCCGGCGTCGAAGCTGGCCGTCTCCCATCGCGCGCAGGTCGACTATTTCGTGTTGCACTCGAGGCGGGAGATCCGCGAATTCGAGGAGCTTGCGTCGCACATGGGGATCGAGATGCTCTTCGGGCTCGCCACCCTGCCGTTCCTTCCGCGGAAGCCGCTTCCGCAGAAGACCCGGGGTCGCAATCAGAACGGCGAGGTCATCTTCGCGACGCAGGCGACGGTTCCGGCACGGAAGGTCGACCGTCTCGCGCTGCTCAGCTGGCTCGCTGAGTCGGCACGTCGGCATCCATACCTGCGGGTCGTCGTGAAGGTGCGAGCCGCCCGCGGTGAACAGCAGACGCACGGCGAGCGCTTTGACTACGCCGATTTGATCGGGGAGCTCGACCCACCCGCTCCCCACAATCTCGTCGTGGCTGGGGGCGCTATGTCCGACCACCTCGCCGGAGCCGTCGGGCTCGTCACGGTCAGTTCAACCGCCGCGATCGAGGCCATCGCACTGTCCATTCCGGTGATCATCGTCAAGGACTCCGGGGTCAGTGCAAAGCTCATCAACGTCGTGTTCGACGGCAGCGGACTCTTCGGCGACTGTGGCGACGTGGTCGAGGGGCGATTCCGCCACCCGAACGCCACCTGGCTCGACGACAACTACTTCCATGCCGCCGAGCAGAACGATTGGGTCGAGGGAGTCAACGAGCTCCTCATCAGGCGTACAACCGGCGACTTCCCGCTCAAGGAATTGGAAAAGGGCGTGCTCGGCGGAGTCCTGCGCCGGGCATGGGATCGCAAGCGCGCTCTCGGTCGATTCGACCGCTCGTGGAGCGGCATGATCGCTCTCGTGGTTGGCACACCTCTGCGCTGTGCGTCGATCGTGCTGCGCGGGACTCGTCGTCGACGCGCTCGTTAGCGGTTCTCCCGTTTACACCCTGGCTCCCGTCGCTCTGATCGGCAGCACACAGCGTGCCTGTGGATAACCTCGACGCCGGCAAGACTCGTCGACCCATGATGTGGGGATGTCTACCGCCGTCACGCTGATCGCCGAGCAAGTGCGGGAACGGGTGCGTCGCGACGGGGTCGACCTCGGTGGTGGCCGGGCCAGGTCGGACCACACGGTTGTCGACCGCTACGTGCGCGAAGAGGTGCGGCGCTATAGCGAACGCGCCCTCGGCGGCTCCCTGCCGATGCTGGTCGACGAGCACAGAGCGGCCCGCGAGATCCTGGCCTCGATCACCGGGTTCGGGGCGCTCCAGCCGTTCTTCGACGATCCGGACATCGAGGAAATCTGGATCAACGGGCCCTCAAAGGTCTTCATTGCCCGCAACGGGGTACCCGAGCTCACGAGCGTGCTGCTCACCGACACCGAGGTGCGCGACCTGGTGGAGCGGATGCTGCAATCCACCGGTCGTCGAGTCGATCTCTCCTCGCCTTTCGTGGATGCCTCGCTGCCCGACGGATCGCGGCTGCATGTCGTGATACCGGACGTCACTCAGCGGCACTGGGCCGTCAACATTCGCAAGTTCACCAAGCGCATCCGAGACCTGCAGCGCCTCGTCGCCCTCGGTTCGCTCAGCCAGCAGGCCGCCGAGTTCCTGCGCGTCTGCGTGCTGTCCGGGCAGAACATCCTCGTCTCCGGCGCGACCCAGAGCGGCAAGACCACGCTGCTAAACGCGCTGCTCTCCGGGGCGCGCACCGGCGAACGCATCGTCACCGTCGAGGAGACCTTCGAACTCGACCTCGCCGCCCGGGATGTGGTTGGCATGCAGTGCCGCCAGCCCAGTCTCGAGGGCACGGGCGAGATCACGCTGCGGCGACTCATCAAGGAAGCCCTCCGGATGCGCCCTGACCGGCTCGTGGTTGGCGAGGTGCGCGAGGCCGAGTCGCTCGACCTGCTCATCGCGCTGAACAGCGG
>JANYIZ010000043.1 GCA_025408445.1 Frigoribacterium sp.
CCGGTACCCGATGTGCCCGTAGCCGATGTACCGGTAGCCGATGTACCGGTAGCCGATGTACTGCCAATAAAGGGCGAGCCTGTTCGTCGACGACGCAATCCCTACATCGTCCTCATCATCATCACGGGCATCATATTCATCGGTCTCGGTACCTGGCTCACCGTCCGGTACACCCTGATCGGCATGTCTTCCGAGGGGTTAATGCCCGATTCCGTGTCCTTCCGATTCGCCCAGGCACTCACCTTCACCTTCGCCGCTCCGCTCGTCACCATCGGCTTCCTGGCCCTTGTCGGCGTCGGCTTTTTCCTCGCGGCGCGGAGGCGCTGATGATGGGTGTGGAGCGCGCACTCATCGTCACGACCGCGGTGCTCCTCGGAGCCGCGATCGTGATGTGTTGGAACACGTCGACAACTGTCCAGAGCTTCACGGACGTCGAATACGCCACGCCCGGGCCCTTGGTACTCATGCAGACCATGTCGTGGATTGCTGACATCCTCGCCCTCGTAGGCCTCGCCTCTGGGGTCGGCCTGCTCTTCCTTTGCGTGGCCCGCTGGCCAGGGACGCCAGCGGAAGATGAGGAGGTTACGCCGCAACCTTCACCGTAAGTGCGCCGGGGTCCACCCAGGCGTGAACGGATTTGGCCTCGCCGAACTCGTCGCCGTCGAGCTGGAACTCCTGCGGATGCTCCACCGTCATCCGCAGGTCGGTGCCGGTGGAGTAGAGCACGTCTTTCACATCGGTGGTGAGGTCGATGATCGACCGGCCCAGCGCGCTTTTACGCAGTACACCGTTCTCCCAGGTCACTTTGTTCCACACCTTGAGCCAGCCAAAAGGTCCGCTGGGTTTGAGCGCGGCGATGTCCAGCACGCCATCGTCCGGTTTTGCATCGGGGAGGAGCAGGATGCCACCGGGCAGGGAGCCGCAGTTGCCGACGATGATCGTGTGCACGCTCGTCGTTCGCTCGGGCGCCCCGTCGATGCTGAAGCGCAGCTTTATCGGCTTGAGGTTGGGGATGGCGCGCACTCCGGCATCGATGTAGGCGAGCCATCCGACCGCTTTCTTCAGCTTTGGATTGGTGAGGGCGATCATCTTTGCGTCGAGGCCGAGGCCGGCCATCACCACGAAGGTGTGCTGTTCTCTGCTGCCATCGGCGCGCTCGATTTCGGCGATGCCGAGGTCGATCCGGCGATCGGAGCCGGTGAAGGCCGTGCGAATGGAACCGAGCGGGTCGGTGAGAGGGAGTTCGAGATTGCGGGCGAGCAGGTTGCCCGTGCCGGACGGGATCAGTGCGATCGGCACGCCTGACTCGCGCAGCGCCTCCGCCACGGCGCGGACGGTGCCGTCGCCGCCGGCCGCGATCACGACAGCCGCTCCCTGCTCGACCGCGGTCCTCGTGACGCTCTGCCCGGCGTCCTCTAGCGAGGTGGAGTGCCATTGGGTCGGCCCCCATCCGGCCGCGGTCTCCGCCTCGGCGACCCGGGCTTCGAGTCGGGGTAGGTCGACCTTGATGGGGTTGTACACGACGGCGGCGTGGCGGTCCGTGGGCGGTGGCGAGGCTGACACGTGACCAACGGTACGGTATTGCTCAATAGACTGGAGGGGTGATTGATTCGCAGCTGCTCCGTGACAATCCCGAAGTTTTCAAGGCATCGCAGCGCGCGCGAGGTGAGTCCGACGGGCTCGTCGACGTGGCGGTCGACGCCGATCTGAAACGCCGCTCAGCGATCTCCGAGTCGGAGACCCTGCGGGCGACGCAGAAGGCGCTCGGTAAACAGGTCGCGCAGTCCACGGGGGAAGCGAAGGTCAGCCTGCTCGGTGAGGCCCAGGGTCTCGCCGCGCGCGTGAAAGACCTCGCCCAGGTTGCGGCCGATGCCGAGGCGGAATTCACCCGCTCGGCGCGAAGTATCGCTAACCCCATCATCGACGGCGTTCCGGCCGGCGGCGAAGAGAACTTCGTCACGCTTCGGGAGGTCGGCGATAAGCCCGTCTTCGAATTCGAACCGCGCGATCATCTCGAGCTCGGTGAGAAGCTGCGCGCCATCGACATGACCCGCGGCGCAAAAGTCTCGGGTAGCCGGTTCTACTTCCTGCGCGGAATCGGCGCCCGGCTCGAGATCGCACTCATGAACATGGCCCTCGACAAGGCGCTCTCCGAGGGCTTCGAACCCCTCATCACACCGACGCTTGTGCGCCCCGAGATCATGGACGGCACCGGATACCTCGGCGCCCACGCCGACGAGATTTACTATCTGCCCGCCGACGACCTCTATCTCACCGGCACGAGCGAAGTGGCGCTCGCCGGGTTCCACTCCGACGAGATCCTCGACCTCTCGGCTGGCCCGCTGCGCTACGCCGGGTGGTCTACCTGCTATCGCCGAGAGGCTGGATCCGGCGGAAAAGACACCCGCGGCATCCTGCGTGTGCACCAGTTCAACAAGCTCGAGATGTTCAGTTATGTGCTTCCGGAGGATGCCGAGGCCGAGCACGACAGGCTCGTCGCCTTCCAGGAATCGATGCTGCAGGCCTGTGGCCTCAGCTATCGCGTGATCGATGTCGCCGCCGGGGATCTCGGATCGAGCGCGGCGCGCAAGTTCGACATCGAAGCGTGGGTCCCCACCCAGGGCGAATACCGCGAGCTCACATCGACGAGCAACTGCACGACCTATCAGGCTCGGCGACTCGACATCCGCTACCGCCTCGAATCGGGCAAAACGACACCGGTCGCGACCCTCAACGGTACGCTTGCGACGACGCGCTGGTTGGTCGCGATTCTCGAAACGCACCAGCAGGCGGATGGCTCGGTGCGGGTGCCGTCGGAGTTGCAGCCATACCTCGGTGGGCTGGAAGTAATGGAGCCGGTCGCGTGATCGATCCCTGGTTGGTCGCGCTCGACATCGACGGAACGTTGATGCACGAAGACGGGGTCGTCTCGCCGCGGGTGATCGCCGAGGTGCAGCGGGTGCGGGATGCCGGTCACGAGGTCATGCTCGCCACCGGTCGTTCCGTGTCGATGACCCTTCCGGTACTCGAGCGATTCCAGCTCACACCGCGCTATGTCGTCTGCTCCAACGGTGCCATCACCCTCGGACGCGACGAGGACGCGCTGACCGGCTACTCGCGCGTCGCCGTCGATTCGTTCGACCCGTCGGGGGTACTCGCAACCATTCGAGAGAGCCTCCGCGACGCCAGCTACGCCGTCGAAGACGAGGAGGGTTTTTTTCGTTACACGGGCTTCTTTCCCGATTCGGCCCTCGGTGCGCTGAGCGAGAAAGTGCCATTCGAGCAGTTGGGCGAGCATCAGGCCACCCGCGTCGTCGTGATCTCGCCTGAGCACGCGATCGAGGAGTTCCTGTCGATCGTAGAAAAGATGGGCCTGCACAAGGTCACCTATAACGTGGGCTGGACGGCCTGGCTCGACATCGCCCCGGATGGAGTGAACAAGGCGACGGCGCTCGAACGGGTGCGCGACTGGCTTGACATTCCCCGATCGCGAGTGATCGCCGTTGGCGACGGACGCAATGACATCGACATGCTCCGGTGGGCCTCCGAGAGTGGGCGAGGGGTCGCCATGGGACAGGCTCCGGATGAGGTGCTCGCCGTTGCCAACGAGGTCACCCTCACCGACCTCGAGGACGGTGTCGCGGAGCTGTTCCGTACGTTCTGAGCACGTGCTGGTCGACCCGGCCGAGATCCCGCTCCCCTCAATCGACTTGGTAGTTGTTGTGACTTGCGGGCTTCCAAAGTCGCAACAACTACCAAGTCGATTGCTTGAGGGACGGAGTTTCGACTTCGGGGGCTTCGGCTAAGCTCGGCTTGTATTCTGGAGGGCTGTCCGAGCGGCCGATGGAGCCAGTCTTGAAAACTGGTGGGCAGAAATGTCTCGTGGGTTCGAATCCCACGCCCTCCGCCATCGTTTCATTGGCGGCACTCGCTATTGGCCGCCGGGATCGCGCTGGCCCGTTGGATGCGAATCGCGCTGGCCGCGTCTCCCCCGCGAGGAGGTCTCCCTTGCCGAACGTGACGGGCTTGCTGGACGCCACACGAAGCGCCGTGGCGTTCGTGTGATGCATGTCCAAGAGCCGACCTCTCGTTGAGGGGAAGGTCGAGCACGGCTCGTCGCACGGCTTGATGCCGCGGCGCAGCGAATCTGTGGGTAAGCACGCCAGATCCTGACACTTCCTTCCGGTCAGGCCAGCGGATATCAGGCGCCGGGCCGACGTTAGGTATTCGTTAGGTTTTCGCGCCTGGCCGTTAGGACTTCGTGAGCAAACCGATACGGCGTGAGGGGAGGGTGTCTACTCATGTGCTGTGCCTCTCTGGCATTGGGCCCAATCCAGGGTTCCGCGAACGAAATCGAATGGAGCTATCCGTGCTCGACATTGTGTACGTCCTCGTCACGATCGCCGTTTTTGCGGTGGTCGGCGTCGTCGCCCGGGGGGTAGAGAAGCTGTGATCGTTTTCACCCTTGTCGCGGCGATTCTTGCCGTCGCATCGCTCGTCTACCTCGTGTTCGCCCTCGTGAAACCGGAGCGATTCTGATGGTCGTACTCTTTGGGATCCTCCAGATCCTGACTCTCGTGGTCCTTCTCGCGCTTGTCTATCGTCCTCTTGGCGACTACATGGCGAGAATGTTCACCACATCGAATGACCTCAGGGTCGAACGCGGTTTCTACCGCGTCATCGGTGTGGATTCGGATTCCGAGCAGTCCTGGCGTCTCTACCTGCGCAGCGTTCTGATCTTCTCGCTCGTGGGTGTGCTGCTGCTCTACGCGATGCAGCGTCTCCAGGCCGTGCTTCCCTACTCGCTTGGCTTTCCGGCAATCCCCGAAGGGCTCTCCTTCAATACGGCGGCGTCCTTCGTCGCCAACACCGACTGGCAGTCGTACTCGCCGGACGTGACGATGGGATACGCGGTCCAGCTGGGCGGACTGGTCGTGCAGAACTTCCTCTCCGTCGCTGTCGGTATCGCGGTCGCGATCGCGCTGATCCGCGGACTCGCCTATCGCAAGTCCGGAACCGTCGGTAACTTCTGGGTGGACCTCACCCGCTCGTCGCTTCGACTGCTGTTGCCGCTCTCGTTCATCGCCGCGATCATCCTGATCGCCGGCGGGGTCATCCAGAACTTCAACGGGTTCGACTCCGTCGCCACCATCACCGGCGGTTCACAGTCGATTCCCGGTGGCCCGGTTGCTTCGCAAGAAGCGATCAAGATGCTTGGCAACAACGGCGGTGGGTTCTACAACGCGAATTCGTCGCATCCATTTGAGAATCCCACCGCCTGGACGAACCTGTTCGAGATCTTCCTCATGCTTGCGATTCCGTTCGCACTCACCCGCACCTTCGGCCAAATGGTCGGAGACAAGCGCCAGGGCACCGCGATCCTCGCGGTGATGGCCTCGATCTTCGCCGTCTCGCTCACCGCCATGACGCTCTTCGAGACACTCACCGGCGGCGCGGCCACCCGGCTTGCCGGCGGCGCGATGGAAGGCAAGGAGCAACGGTTCGGGATCTGGGGATCCACGCTGTTCGCGACGACATCCACTCTGACATCCACCGGAGCGGTGAACTCCATGCACGATTCGTTCACCTCGCTCGGTGGCTTCATGGCCATGTTCAACATGATGCTGGGTGAGGTCGCGCCCGGTGGGGGCGGATCGGGTCTCTACGGAATGCTGATTCTCGCGGTCATCGCCGTCTTTATCGCGGGCCTGCTGGTCGGACGTACCCCGGAATACCTGGGAAAGAAGATCGGCCCGCGCGAGATCAAGCTCGCGAGCATCTACATTCTGATCACTCCGACACTGGCCTTGGCAGGCACGGCGCTCAGCTTTGCGATACCGGCGGTACGGGCGGATGTTCTGAAGACCTCCATCTTCAATCCCGGACTGCACGGACTGTCAGAAGTGTTGTACGCGTTCACGTCCGCCGCGAACAACAACGGTTCCGCCTTCGCTGGACTCACGGCAAACACCCCCTGGTTCAACACCGCGCTTGGCGTCGCGATGCTCCTCGGCAGGTTCCTGCCGATCGTGTTCGTACTGGCTCTTGCCGGGTCGCTCGCGGCGCAAGACAAGATACCGGCTACCGCGGGAACCCTGCCCACCCACAGGCCTCAGTTCGTGGGCCTGCTCATCGGAGTGTCTGTTCTCGTGACGGCTCTCACCTACTTCCCTGTATTGGCGCTAGGACCGCTTGCTGAAGGGCTGCACTAAAAATGTCTACTGTCATTGAAACTCCCACTTCCGAGCGGAAACCCGCTAACAAGAGTGATCAGGCGACCAAGTCGAGCGCGTTCACGCCGCGCCAGCTCGTGGCCGCCCTGCCTGGCGCCCTGCGCAAGCTCGACCCGCGCCAAATGTGGCGAAACCCGG
>JANYIZ010000044.1 GCA_025408445.1 Frigoribacterium sp.
CGCCACCGAGCGCCCCTGGTCGGGGGCACTGCTCGATGAGAAGCGCGCCGGGGTCTACACCTGCGGCGCGTGTCATGCCGAGCTTTTCGCCAGCAACACCAAATTCGAGTCCGGATCGGGCTGGCCGAGCTTCTACGAATCGGTCAACCCCGACGCCGTAATCCTCAAGACCGACAAGAGCCTCTTGATGACCCGCACCGAGGTACTCTGCGCCAACTGCGGTTCGCACCTCGGGCATCTCTTCGACGACGCCTACCAGACGCCCACCGGCGACCGGTACTGCATGAACTCGCTCTCGTTGGACTTCACCGAAGAAAGCTAAGCCGTCGATGTCGATCCTGGAAGCCGTCACCCGCCGCCGCTCGCAACCAAGGGTGACGGCTGACGCCCCCAGCCACGCCGAGCTGCTACCCCTCGTCGCGGCCGCGGCCTCTGTCGCCGACCACGGATCGCTGCGTCCGTGGCGGCTGATCGAACTGCGCGGGGATGCTCGCGCCCGCCTCGGAGTAGCGTTCACCGAGGCGAGCGGGGCGGACGCGAAGGATGCGGCGAAGCTCGCCGACAAGCCGCTGCGGGCATCCCTGCTCATCGCCGTGGTCGCATCATTCCAGCCGAGTCACAAGGTGGCCGACTGGGAGCAGGAGGTCGTGGCATCCGGCGTTGCCCACACGCTCAGCCTGTTGTTGGATGAGGCGGGCTGGGGTGTCATGTGGCGCTCCGGCCACCTCACCCGCTCGCTGCCGGTACGCGTGATGCACGGTCTCGCCGACACCGAGCAACTGCTCGGCTGGCTCTATGTCGGCGGTCGCGACGGCGCCGAGAAAGCTGGCGAACGTAAGCCGTTCCCCGCAGAGCAATACCTCAGCGTCCTCTGATCGGCAGTTTTCCGAGCTGGCGAGATGGCAGTGCGGCGATCATGACCGCCACGAGCGTGAGCAGAGTGCCGATTACGGTAGAGCTCACAATTACCTGGCCGGGCGTCGGAAGCACGACGTCGAGCACGAGCGACATCACCAGTTGACCGGCCACTGAGCCGAGCCCCAGAAGCAAAACCCCGGTGACTCGCACGACGATCACCGCGCCGCCGATGAAGATCGTGCCGATGAGGCCGCCGAGGTAGAGCACCGGGTTGGTCGGCATCCGCTCGGGCAGCCCGACGATGGCCTCATGCACCAGGCAGACGACGACCAGCACGATCGTGCCGACGAGGAAGTTCATGAAGGTGGCCGCAAGCGCAGATCCCGCGACGCGGCGCACCTGCCCGTTTACGGCCTGCTGGACGGCCACCGCGAGCCCCGCCGCGAAGGGGAGCAGAAGCATCAAGGCCGGAATGTCGCCGCCGAAGCCCGCCGAGACGGCTACTCCGACCGCCGCGAGCGCCAGCGCGGAGCCGACCAGGCGGGTAATGGTTATCGCGGCCGGCGGGGTGTGGCCGATACCGTTGCGATCAATCACGAGTCCACTGAGTGTCTGGCCGCAGACGGCGGCAACGGTGAACAGCGCGATCCCGAGCACCGCCCCGGTGATGCCCTGTGAGAGCACGAACAGGGCGCCGCCCGCTCCCCCGCAGAGGTGCCACCACGGGGTCGTGCCCGTGCGCACGGATCCGAATGCCACCCGCAGTCCTCGCCGCCCCGGAGCCCACAGGGCGAGTGCAACCAGCAGGATGACGAGCCCCGAACCGAAGGAGATGACGGCGGCGAGATAACCGTCCGCGAGTGCCCGGCCGAACTCGCCGTTCACTCGGGACTGGATGGCGGTGAGCACACCAACGATGACGGCCCCGAGAAGCCCGAGCGCGACGGCGGTTCGCGAGTGGACCGGGTGCACGAGGGTCATAAGGTCCAACGTTATCGGCCCCGGCGCGACGACCCGCACACGGCAAGTAATATGAATACCCGTTCGCCCCCTTAGCTCAGTTGGCCAGAGCACCGCTCTTGTAAAGCGGGGGTCGTCGGTTCGAATCCGACAGGGGGCTCCACTCCGCCCGGCAACCACCTCCCGTTTTTGCGAGCACCCGCAGGTCTGCACAGGGAGGTGATCGTAAAAACGGGAGGTGGATGTGCGGTCCGGCGGATTCGCAGGGCCTTTTGCGCGTCTGGGAGAATTGGAGCCCTCCCACCGTCAGCTCCCTGCGCGCGGGCGGCCCGTCATCCGCAGCAAACGAGGCGTAACGGATGCCGCCCTCGACCTGTGCCTGCGTGGATTTCCTCGCTGCCGGATGCGGGACCGATTTTCGCAACGACTCCACGCCCTCCGGCCCGTTTGCGCCGACGGCAGTCAGTCGGCAGATTTCCTTTACGAGAGGTCGCTTCCGGCAACGAAGCCGAGCCCCCTCGCCGCGCCGCGCACCCCACATCCATCACCCGTTTTTGCGACCACCCGCAGGTTTGCACACGGAGGTGGTCGCAAAAATGGGAGGTGGATGCCGAGAACGGCCGGCAGGGGTCAGGCGGCGACGCCGAGCTTGTTCAGGGAGTCTTCGACGATCGTGAGGCCTTCCATTCCGGGGAGGCCCGCGATGGCTGCGTCGATCTTACGGGCGCCCTTTCGGCCTTCGGGTCCGCCCATGAGGTGACCCATCACGTGCACGACCTCGGTGCGTTCCATGATGCTTGAGCCGACCGGAGCCCAGAAATTCTTGAGCGCGAAGCGCGCGAGTACCTGCGCCTTGCGACTCTTGGCGAGGCGATCGCGGGCCTGGGAGGTGTAGAACGCCACGTGGCGCGCCTCCTGCCTTGCGATCCGCTTGAGCAGTTCGGCGAGCACCGGGTCTTCCTCGAGCTCGGCCATGCGGTTATAGGCGGTGATCGCCGACCACTCGTTCGCGGCACCCCAGGCCATGTGCACGGCCACGAAGTCCGTGCCAACGAGCTTGCCGGCAATGGACTGCTTGATCGGGTCGAGCTTGTCCTTCCACCCGAGCTTCAACCGATCGGCCTTGATTTCATCGAAGTCGACAACGATTCCGTGGATGCCGAGAACTGTCGCCAGCGCCTCGCCATGCCAGAACTCCTCGCGGTTCCACATTGTCATGAAGGCGCTCATATCCGCTTCCTTATGGGAGGGGGTGGTGAGCAGGTCGCGGGTGTAGCAAACGGTGTGATATTCCACATCCGCCATATATCGAAGCGTCCGGAGGGATCCTTCGGGAAGCGGATGCTCGTGAAAGCGCTCCAGGTCGAGATCGTCCCAATTCACGGAGACCGAGGTCGCGGTGTACTTGTCTACATCGAATGCCATGTGCTGTGGGAAGAGGCCAGGCGGCTACTCTCCCGCTCCTTTCGGGCTGTTACGAACCCGTGGGGTGGGATCCGCGTTTCCAGTTGTGGATGCTCCACCTTCTTCGTTGCGCTTCGCGCGACAGATTGGTGTCCGGATTGACGGCGCTGGGGTTTCCCAGCAGCTCGAGCCAGACCAGGTCGGCATGACTGTCACCGTAGCCGTAACTCTGTGAGAGATCGAAACCGTTGGTTTCGGCGTACCGCAGCAACCAGGCAGCGCGGGCCTCGTCGACAAGCGGCGGCTGGGCGAGATAACCGGTGAGCACACCATCGCGCTCGTGCATCGACCCGGCGATCACCTCGTCGAAGAGATCCGCAAGTGGCGCTACGAGCGTGCCGATGGATCCCGTGACGAGCACGGTGCGATGGCCTGCGGCCCGGTGTTCCTTGATGCGGGCGATGGCGGCCGGCATGGTGTGTCGCAGCAGCGTCTCGCGGTAGCCGCCGGAGACGACGCTCTCGAGGCGTGCTGCCGGCATGCCACTGTACCGACGAAGGAAGACGCGGATGAACTCGCCTCGGTCTCTGCGCTCGGCGCTCAGGTAGCCGGGGAGCGATCCGAGCAGGCTCGCTACCTCGGCGGGCCAGGCCGCCTTCCGGAATCCGGCCGAGCGCACCCACAGGTACTGCTCGACGATGTTGGAGTCGACGACAGTGCCCTCGAGGTCGAAAACGGCCATGACATCCGTGCGCTCCGGAAGCGCCTTCTTCACCTTCTCTGCCGCCGCGGGACGCACCGCGAATGCGCGAGTGAGCGTCGTGATGGCTGGGAAGTGAACGCGCTGGAGGTAGTCCTCCCAGTCGATCGTCGTCACGTCGAATCCGGTGTCCTCTTCTGGCGAAGGTGCGAGGGAATTCCCGAGGGCACGCAGCTGTCGATCGTCGAAGATGATCTCGGTCTGCACGTAGGCGCGATACAGCTCGGCAAAGTTGCGCAGCGATTCGAGATCGCTGCGGCGGGACGTGACCTTCGCGATCTGCGCGCGGGTGCGGGCAGTCGACGGGAATCGTTCGAGCAGTTGTTCTCGCCGGTCATTCCAGCGCTCCTGGCTGCGCAGGGCACGCTCCACCTTGCGGTCCCCCGGAAAACTCCAGGTCGGAACGCGCACCTGGCCTTCCCTGGCGTGCGGCATCGGGTTCGTGGTGAAGAATTCCTTCATGTTCTGCAGCATGCGATGGATCGGCAGCGGGTTGCTCGCGCCGGAGCTCACATGTACGTACTGGGCGACCGGGGCAGGGCGCGCGGCAATCGCAACGATCGCATTGACCACGAAGTCCACCGGGATCACGTCGAGCACACTGTCGGGAAGCCCGGGGAATTCGGGGAGAAGTCCACGGCCGTAGGCGAGAATGAGGGGATCGGCCACCTTGAAACCGTCGATCCAGCCGGGGAAAGGATGCCGCAAGGCACTCTCGATAATCGCGGGGCGAACCACGGACAAACGATGACCGACATCTCCCCACAGCTCCTCCGCTGCGCGCTCGGCGAATGCCTTGGTGAGTGTGTAGACATCGGTCCAGCCGAGGCTCTCCGCCCGCGTGCGACCGTAGTCAACGAGACGCGAACGCACCCATTCCACTCGCGCGGCCTCGCCAGCCCTCGCGACGGCCTGTGGACCCTCCTTGCCGTGCTCGACACGAGCATCCCCGATCAGGCGACGGAGTGTCTCCGGCTGGCGTGAGGCCATTTCGACGCGGACCCGCGCATCGCGGGCCGCCTCGAACTCGCTCCGCCAGTCCACGGAGTGAGCGAGACGCGCCTCCGGCACGATTCCCTTGCGGATGCCGCCAACATACGCCGTAGACACGTGCACGACGTGCGGATCGGCGCCGCTCTCCTGGAGGGCCGTGTAGAGCGAGACCGCTCCTCCGAGATTCGTCTCGAAGGCCTGGTCGATGGGAGGGTCGAACGACACCGACGAAGCGCTGTGGATCACGATATCCACATCGGACGGGAGCGCTGGCACTGAACCGAGGTCGCCCTCGACTACCCGGAGCCGATCTCGCACGGCACGCTCTACCTCGTCGTCCCCGACCCGTTCGCGCCAAAGTCGGAACACCGGCTTGCGCAGTAGGGTGCCCAGGCGATCGGTGGCACTCGTACTGCCCTTGGAGCGGATGAGCAACGAGATCGTGGTGTCCGGGTGCGACGACAGCAACCGTTCGAGGATCGCCTGCCCCACGAAACCGGTGCCACCGG
Organism: Frigoribacterium sp.; assembly: GCA_025408445.1. Classification (GTDB taxonomy): domain Bacteria; phylum Actinomycetota; class Actinomycetes; order Actinomycetales; family Microbacteriaceae; genus Lacisediminihabitans. Next base: position 5,485 of record JANYIZ010000044.1, read on the forward strand.
TGAGGAAGATGTGCGAGGAGCCGAGGCTTGACGCCGGCCCAGTCGCGACCTTCGGCTTTGCCCTTGACTTGCGAGCGGGAGCCTTCTTCGCGGTCTCGTCGGCGGCAGTCACGCGTGCAGCTTACGGGCGACGGCGTCACCGATGCGAGAGTCCATGCCGGTTAGCTCGGCGACGCGGCGCCCGATATCCGCGGCACGAGCGCGGCCCTCGTCAGAGCCGAACACGAACGACTCGAAGAACGAGCGGTCGTCGTCGGCACGATCGATGGCGCCAATCGGCCACACCTGGCGCTCGAGCGACCTGCGGGTGAGGGAGGCGGCGCGCGGGTCATCCGCCAGTCGTTCACGTGCCTCGTGGTCGAAGAAGGCCACATGTCGTGCCTTCACGCCGAGGATGGTGGAGATTGCCGACGAGAGGGCTGGGTTCGCGCTGGCAGTCTCGAGCCGGTCATATGCCGCACGGGTGATCCACTCGTCGACCAGGCCCGAGGTCACGTGCACGCCGATGATCGGAACGCCCTGAATCAGTCCGGTGATAGCCCGGCGAATGGGTCCGCGGCGCTCCACTGATTCGATTCTGGATCGACGGGTCGACCCCTCGGCAGCCTCGTGGGACTTCCGCTGCCCGTTCGCCTCGAGCACGGCGTCAAGGGCATCGGCGATCCAGAACTTCTCGAACGCCCAGGTCACCAGGAATGCGGTGATTCGCGCATCTTTATGGGTCGCCGTCACGAGCAGGTTGCGCAACTGCTCCATTGTTCCGCTCTCGAGGCGAGCAAGGTAGCGCACCGCACGGAGGCTTTCACCAGAGAGTGGGTCGGTGGCGAATTCGTCGAGCCGGAGCGTTTCGCGGTGATTGCCCTGCGCACTACGGGCAAAGGCGCGTACATCGAATCTTGCCGGGGATGCCCTGTCGGAACCCGCCGGAAAGTGCGTAGTGGAATCTCCATTCGCAAATGTCATGATTTCAAGCCCTTGCTACCATCGGAGCCCCCGTTTAGGCATCCGGTCCCCCGCGAGCAGCGTAACCTAACGGCATGGGTGTAGCTCTCGTCACCGGTGGGACGTCGGGCATTGGTGCCGCGTTCGCCCGACTCCTCGCTGCGCGTGGGTACGATCTCGTTCTCGTCGCTCGATCGGTCGATCGCCTCGACGAGATGGCTGCCGAGTTGCGGGCTATCGGTCGCACCGTCGAGGTGCTGTCGGCCGACCTGGCAGACCGGGGTGACGTCGCTCGAGTAGTCCATCGCCTCAGCGACCCGAGTCGTCCCATCGAAATTCTGGTGAACAATGCCGGATTCGGCATGCATGCCTCGCTCCTCGATATCGACGTGTCCGAATTCGATCGCGGCTTCGAGGTGATGTGCCGCGCGGTGTTTGTGCTGTCCGGCGCCGCCGCCCGCGGAATGGTAGAGCGAGGCTCCGGCAAGATCGTAAACGTCTCGAGCACCGCCGGTTTCCTCACTATGGGCAGCTACTCGTCCATCAAGGCGTGGGTCACCTCGTACACCGAGGGCCTCTCGGTCGAACTGCGGGGCACCGGCGTGGGCGTGACAGCGCTCTGCCCGGGATGGGTTCGCACGGAATTTCATGATCGGGCCGGCATCCGTTCGAGCAGCATCCCAAACTTTATGTGGCTCGACGCCGAACAGTTGGTGAGCGCAGCCTTGCGCGACGTGGATCGAGGCACTGTGATTTCCATACCTACTCTTCGCTACCGAGCTCTCATCGGCTTGGCCCGCCTCGCCCCGAAGAGTGCCATCCGTTCCTTTTCCGGCGCGATTTCGTCATCGCGACGGAAGCCTGTGGCACGGTGACGGTGCGAATGCCACTCAATTCCCGCCCCTCCCTCCCGCGATCCGCAGCCAAGCGGCTTCACGATCGTTTCAACTCGCCGTACCAGGCGATCGCCCGCTTCCTTGCCCAGCGTGCCCTCCTCAAACCTCTCATCTGGTCGCTCACCCGCGTCACCGTGATCCGAAGCGAGAAACTCAAGGATGTCAAGGGAGGATTCGTCGTTGTGGCGAATCACTCCAGCCACCTCGATACTCCCCTCATCGTCGGCTCGCTACCCCGCCCCCTCGCGCGGTACCTCGCCGCGGGTGCCGCTGCGGATTACTTTTTCAACGTGTGGTGGCGTCGTGGCCTCACCGCGCTGTTCTTCAACGCTTTCCCGGTGCGACGAACGGGGACACAAACCTCGTCGACGAGTGCACGCTCGCTGCTGATGCGCGGCATCCCGGTGCTTATCTTCCCGGAGGGCACGCGATCGAAAGACGGCGAGCTCGGTCGCTTCAAGCCGGGCGCGGCAGCACTGGCCGCGGCATGTGATGTGCCCTGCATCCCGGTGGCCCTAATCGGAGCACACATCGCTCACCCGCGCGGTACGAACTGGCCGAAGCGCGGCAGATTTCCCGTCGGTGTGGTCTTCGGGGATCCGCTCCGCGTCACCGAGGGCGAATCCAAAGGAGAATTCGCCGAACGCGCGCGCCAGGAGATCCTGCGTCTGAGAGAACTGCATTCGGCCGATATTCTCGGTCGGCACGAACTGCCGCGGCGAAAATAGCCGCGGGCTTACGCAACAAGAGGAGCACAGAAGTGACCGATGTACAGCACATGAAGTGGTGGGGCTGGGGACGGGATGGCGTCGCGTTCCATCACGACGACAAGCCCGGATTCGCCCCCTTCCTCACGTTCGCCCTCGGCCTTGAGCCGGGAGCGCCCACGGTCGCGGCCCCGTCCTTCGACGACCTCGATGTGCCGGCCAGCCGTGCAAGCAGAGACTTCCTGGCGCAGCTCGTAGCGATCGCCGGAGACGATCACGTGATCACGGACGACCTCAGCCGCGTTGTGCACACCTTCGGCAAGAGCATCCGTGATCTCATCCGGGTGCGAGCCGGGTCCCTCGCCCGAACCCCCGATGTCGTGGTCTACCCGGCCGACGAGGCCGAGGTGCAGCAGGTGGTGGATGCCGCCGTCGCGGCCGACGCCGTGATCATTCCGTTCGGTGGCGGCAGCAACATCGTGGGTAGTCTTGAGCCGCTCGCCGATGAGACCCGCACCGTGATCTCCCTCGACCTCGGACGACTCAACCGCGTGATCGACATCGACGAAGGGTCGGGTCTGGCCCGCATCGAGGCCGGCGCACAGGGCCCCGACCTCGAAGCCCAGCTCGAGAAACGCGGCTGGACGATCGGCCACTTTCCCGACAGCTTCACGCACTCCACCGTCGGCGGCTGGGTAGCCACCCGTTCCTCCGGAATGCAGTCCGACAAGTACGGCGACATCGCAGACATTGCCAAGGGCCTCCGCGTTGTGCGGCCGGGAACCGTGCTGGTCATCCGCGCCATCCCGAGCGCTTCCACCGGCCCGAGTGTTCGCGAGATGATCCTGGGCAGCGAAGGCCGGCTCGGCGTGATCACCGAGGTTACCGTTCAGGTGCACCGCATCCCGGCTAAGCGCGAAATCCAGGCCTACCTCTACCCGACCTGGAGTGACGGTCTTGCCTCAATGAAGGAGATCTCGGAGAGCGATGCCACCCCCTCCATCACCCGAGTCTCGGACGGCCGGGAGACGGTGTTCTCGTTCGCTACGAGCAAGGAGAGCAAGGGCATCTCGAGTCTGGTGACCAAGGGCCTCGGTGTTTTCCTCAAGTCGAAGGGCTGGGACACCGACAAAATGTGCCTCTCCTTCATCGGCTACGAAGGCAGCGACGAGCATGTCGCTCGCAATGAGAAGCTCGTCGGGCGCATCGTCAAACGGCACGGCGGTATCGGCGTGGGCAAGGGTCCCGGCGCACTCTACGACCAGAAGAAATTCGATACCCCGTACATTCGAGACTTCCTGCTCGACCTTGGCGGATCTGCGGATGTCTCGGAGACCTCGGCTCCCTGGTCGAAGCTCCCCGCTCTCTATGACAACGTGATGGCTGTTGCCAACGCCGCATTCGACGAGATTGGGGTGAAGGGCTGGATCATGGCCCACCTCTCCCACTCGTACCACTCCGGAGCATGCCTCTATTTCACCTTCGCCTACCTGCCGAGTGGAGACTCGCTCGACCAGTACGCCGTGGTCAAAAGTGCCATCCAGCAGGCTTTCATCGACTCGGGCGGAACGGTGTCCCACCACCATGGTGTCGGTCTCGAACATGCCCCGTGGCTCGAGCAGGACATCTCGACCAGTGGGGTCGCGGTGATGCAGGGACTGTTCGACTCGGCCGACCCAACGAACACGTTCAACCCGGGCAAGATCATCACCTCGGCTCCGGTGCCGGCGCTGCGGGACTGACCACAAAAAAGAAGGGCCGGACCTCGCGGCCCGGCCCTTCTTGACCATAGGGTTGTTATTCGCCGGCGCTCGCCGACGGCGAGGGATTCGGGCTCGGCGTGGCCGTTGAATCCTCACTGAAGCTGTCACCCGAAGCCTTCGACACCGCGTTGGCGAAGTCGGCGGCGCTGTCAATAGCTCCGGCATACTTCTTGCCGTTGATGATGACGGTCGGAGTGCCGGCGAGCTTCTTAACATCGGTGCCGGCCAAAGGATCAGTCGTCGCACGCTCCGTCGCGGCATTGGTCCAGGATTTAAACTCCTGATCGGTGATGCAGGTTGTGATCGAATCGGCCTTGCTCACCTTGGCCTTTCGGGTCAGCGCGATGATCTGGTCATCGGTAAGGCCCTCCGTGTTCTCCTTCGGCTGGTTCGTGAAGAGCAGGGCGCTGAAGTCGAAGAACTGGTTGGGCGAATAGTTCGCCACGCATGCCGCCGCATTAGCGGATCGCGTGGAATACTTCTTGCCGAGCGAGGCCTGGTCGAGGATGGCGAGCGGGTGGATCTCCAGGGTGGCCGCCCCGATCGAGACCCATTTCTTAATTTGGGCAGCATTGGTCGCCTCGAAGTTGCCGCAGTAGGAGCACTGATAGTCGATATAGACGCGAAGGTCGATCACGTTCTTGGCATTCGTCTTGGACGGGATCGGGGAATCATCCGGCTGGAGGGCGCCGGTCGGCACGGCCTTGAATCCCTCGCCAATCTTGATACCGTCACTGAGCATGTTTGCTGGACCGGGCGAGGGCGGACGCACACTGTTCACGATCACGAGACCGATAACGGCGACGATGGCAATCACCAGCACGGCAAGGCTCCCCTGCAGGATTACGCGACTACGCCGGTCCTTCTTCTTCTGCTGCTCGCGCAGCACACGGGACTTCTCGCGCGCGGCCTCGCGCCTTTCATTTTTACTGAGACCGCTGTCACTCGAACCGTCGTAGGTCATCGAACCTCACTCGCTATCCATCAATGCCGTGGCCGTCAGCCGCTGCAGTTTGCTGTGAGCGGAGCCCTAAGAACACTAGACACGCTGTCTGGGAAAACGCTACTGTGCCACAGATTCCGGGCTCTCCAGAGGAATTGCACTGCCCGTGTGCCCATTTCCAGTGTCATAATGGCACTGCACCACCATCCATTCACTACGGATCGTCCGGCACGTACCTGCCGGTGAAGGAGTCGTACAACCATGGCCTCTGTCACTTTTGACAAAGCAACCCGCCTCTACCCCGGCTCAACGAAACCGGCGGTCGACGCACTCGACCTGCATGTTGCAGATGGCGAGTTCCTTGTGCTCGTCGGCCCATCCGGGTGCGGAAAGTCCACGTCCTTGCGGATGCTCGCGGGCCTCGAAGAGGTGAATGACGGCAACATCCTCATCGGAGACCGCAACGTCACCGACGTACCGCCGAAGGATCGGGACATCGCAATGGTCTTCCAGAACTACGCGCTGTACCCGCACATGACGGTCGCCGAGAACATGGGCTTCGCACTCAAGATCGCTGGCGTCAATAAAGACGAGCGTGCGACGCGCGTGCTCGAAGCGGCCAAGCTTCTCGACCTCGAGCCGTACCTCGGCCGTAAGCCGAAAGCACTCTCCGGTGGCCAGCGCCAGCGCGTCGCCATGGGTCGTGCGATCGTGCGCCAGCCCCAGGTGTTCCTCATGGACGAGCCGCTCTCCAACCTCGACGCCAAGCTGCGTGTGCAGACTCGCACCCAGATCGCATCCCTCCAGCGCCGACTCGGCGTCACCACCGTTTACGTCACGCACGACCAGACCGAGGCGCTCACCATGGGTGACCGCATCGCGGTACTGAAGGATGGCGTGCTCCAGCAGGTTGGAACGCCCCGCGACCTCTACGCCAACCCGAAGAACGTCTTTGTGGCCGGTTTCATCGGCTCCCCGGCGATGAATCTGTTCACAGCGGACCTCGTCGAGGGTGGCCTCAAATTCGGCACGGCGGTCGCCGCGCTCGACCGCGCCACCATGGGAAAGACCGACAACACCAAGGTCACCATCGGAGTTCGCCCGGAAGACGTGCGCGTCTCCACCTCGGGTGAGGGTCTCCAGGTCGCGGTCGACCTTGTCGAAGAGCTCGGTGCGGATGGCTACCTTTACGGCCACACCGACATCGACGGCTCGCGCGTCGACATCGTCGCTCGCGTCGATGGACGCTCACATCCGAACGCTGGTGACACGGTTTTCATCCTTCCCGAGCCGGCGCACGTGCACGCGTTCGACATCGCGTCGGGCGACCGCTTGAGCAAGGCCGTGGTCGACTAGCCCGTCGAATACCCGAGAGTGCGGGCGACGATCTTGTGTCGTCGCCCGCATTTTTTTGTCACCTTCGTACGCGCGACTCCGATAGGCAGAGCACATGAGCGGTTCCCTCAACATCACCTCGGCGACGGTCGACCCCACTCTCCTCGACCTGCCATGGAACCTGCCGCTCGACACGTGGCCGGACAGCGTGATCGCCGCTTTGCCGAAGGGTATCTCGCGACACCTGGTTCGATTCGTACACCTCAGCGGCTACGTGATCGCGATCAAGGAGACATCCGCGGAGCTCGCCCGTCGCGAATACGAGATGCTGCGCACTCTGCAGAAGCTCGATGTGCCGTGCGTCGACCCCGTCGCGGTGATCACGAATCGCACGGATGACGAGGGTGACGATCTCGACTCCGTGCTTATCACCCGGCATCTCAAATTCTCATTGCCCTACCGAGCGCTGTACTCACAGACCCTTCGCCCCGACACCGCCACGCGCACTGTCGACGCACTGGCCGTGCTTCTGGTACGCCTGCACATCATCGGCTTCTTCTGGGGTGATGTCTCGCTTTCCAACACTCTTTTCCGTCGCGATGCCGGCTCGTTCGCCGCCTATCTTGTGGATGCTGAGACCGGCCAGCTCTACAACGGGCTGTCAAACGGCCAGCGCGAGAACGACCTCGAGATCGCGCGCGTGAACATCGCGGGCGAGCTGCTCGACCTTGCCGCGGGTGGGCGACTGGAGGAGGGACTGGATCCAGTGGAGGTGTCGAACGGTATCGTCGCCGCGTATCGCAGCCTCTGGATCGAGCTCACCGGATCCGAATCCTTCTCCTCCTCCGAACGCTGGCGCATCAACGAGCGAGTAGAGCGACTCAACGAACTCGGCTTCGATATCGAAGAGTTGGCCATCAAGACCGATGACACCGGCTCGCAGGTTCGCATCCAGCCGAAGGTCGTAGACGCCGGTCACCACCAACGCCGCCTGCTGCGACTCACCGGGCTGGATGCCCAGGAAAACCAGGCCCGTCGGCTGCTCAACGACCTCGACTCCTATACCGCGACCTTCAACAAACAGGGCGAGGACGAAGAGATGGTGGCGCACGAGTGGCTGGCCAAGGTTTTCGAACCGGTGATCCGAGCCATCCCGCGCGAGCTCAAGGGTCGGCTTGAGCCCGCGGAGGTGTTTCACCAATTGCTCGACCACCGCTGGTACCTGTCGCAGAACGAGAACCGCGACGTTCCGCTCGCAGAGGCCGTGAGTTCGTATGTGGACACCGTGCTGCGCCATCGTCGCGACGAGGCCACGGTCATCGCACCTGCGACCGGCACGATCACATTACCGGTCGACATCATTGCCGAGGACGACTGGCGCTCGAAGGTCTGACTCGCGCTCGATACTCGATCGGCATGACCTGCTCGATCGGCAAAAAAGTGGGGCTACTTCTTCCGCGCGCGCTGCTTAGAGATCTCGTAGAGGGTTACGCTCGCGGCAATACCGGCGTTGAGGGACTCCGTCGAGGAATTGATTGGGATCGACACGATCGCATCGCAGGTTTCGGTGACGAGGCGGGAAAGACCCTTGCCCTCGCTGCCCACAACCACGACGAGGGGTTCCTTCGCCCAGGACAGCTCAGGCAACGGTGTGTCCCCGCCACCGTCGAGGCCGAGCACGAAGACGCCGCGCTCCTTGAAGGCCTTGAGCGTCTGGGTGAGATTCGAGGCCATTGCGACGGGGGTGCGCGCGGCGGCTCCGGCAGAGGTCTTCCAGGCCGCGGCGGTGAGCCCAACCGAACGACGCTGCGGCACGATCACACCATGACCGCCGAAGGCGGCGACCGAGCGGATGATCGCTCCGAGGTTGCGCGGATCGGTCACTCCGTCCAGTGCGACCAGCAAAGGCACCCGGCCGCTGGCGACGATCTTGTCGAGAAGGTCGGTGGGATGCGCATACTCATACGGCGGCACCTTGAGCGCGAGCCCCTGATGCACAGAGTCGAATCCCGCGAGACGGTCGAGCTCAGGGCGCATGACCTCGAGGATCGGCAGGCCACGCTTGGTGGCGATCTGCATAACCTCCTTGACGCGGTCATCATATTCGATGCGTGTCGCGATGTAGAGGGCGGTCACCGGGATCTTGGCGCGGAGGGCCTCGAGCACGGAGTTGCGGCCGGTGACGACCTCGAACTCGTCCGACTGCTTCGGATTACTCACCCGAGTCGCGGTTCGCTGCGGTGCACCGGTGCTCGACGGACGCTTCCCGCCGGCCGCGGCAAAACGGTCGTTCGCCGCCTTGCGCTTCCCCGCGGGATGATAGGGACGGTCGGACGCCTTCGGTGTGGGCTTCTTGCCCTCGAGCGCCTGGCGGCCCTGACCGCCGGAACCCACCTGCTTGCCGGTGCTGCTTTTGCGCACGGCTCCCGCGCGCGGCTTGTTGGTTCCACTGCTCTTCATTAGTCAAGACTCCAATGCGACCCCGAGGGCGTGTCTTCGATCTGGATACCGGCTGCGGCAAGTTCATCGCGAATGCGATCGGCAGAACTGAAATCGCGCGCCTTACGAGCCGCGGCCCTGTCCTCGAGCAACCTCTCGACGAGAATTGCGAGCGCTACACTCGCCGGATCACCCGCAGCAGTTCGCCACTCTACGGCCATCGGGTTGATTCCGAGAACTTCGGTCATGGCCAGCACCTGGCCCTGAAGGGCCGCGGCGCTGCCGAGATCCTCCGCGTCGAGGGCCGCGTTGCCGGCGCGAACCTGCTCGTGGAGTACCGCCATGGCCTGGGGGATGGCCAGATCGTCATCCATCGCCTCGGCGAATTCATCGGGTATTCTCTGCGGGCGACTGCTCGCAAACTGGGTGCCCTCAAGGCGTCGAGCGGCGCGATCGAGAAAGACCTCGATGCGATCCAGTGCAGCTTCCGCCTCGAGAAGTGCGCCGTCGTGATAGTCAATGGTCGAGCGGTAGTGCGCGGATCCCAGGTAGTAGCGCACCACGAGCGGACGGGCTCGTTCGAGGAATTCGGCGGCGAAGATCGAGTTGCCGAGTGACTTCGACATCTTCTGCCCGTTTACATTCACGAGTCCGTTGTGCACCCAGGCGTTGGCGAAGCCGTGCCCGGCGGCGGATGACTGGGCCAATTCGTTTTCATGGTGCGGAAAGCGCAGATCGAGACCGCCGCCGTGGATGTCAAACCGGGTGCCAAGATACTGCTGCGCCATCGCCGAGCACTCGATGTGCCAGCCCGGCCGTCCATCACCCCAGGGCGAGGAATAGGAGGCCGAGGATGGCTCGTCCGGCTTGTGGCCCTTCCACAGGGCGAAGTCGCGGGGGTCGCGCTTGCCGCGGCCCAGGACATCCGCTGAGGTCGCGAAATCGCCGGATTTTTGGTTGGTGAGTTCGCCGTAGGTCGGCCAGGACGCCACATCGAAGTAGACATCTGCCGACGAGTCATCGGCCACGTACGCATGCCCGCGTTCGACCAGCTCGGCGATCAGGCGCTGCATTTGCGGGATGCTCGCCGTTGCGCGCGGTTCGTAGGTGGGGGCGAGGATGCCGAGGTGCTCGTACCCACGACTGAACTCGAGTTCGTACCGGTAAGCGAGCGCCCACCACTCTTCCGTGCCGGTGGCCGCGCTCGCGAGGATCTTGTCGTCGATGTCCGTGACATTACGCACCAGGGTGACGGCGAAGCCCCGATAGCTGAGCCAGCGGCGCCACTGGTCGTATACGAGGGCAGACCGTAAGTGTCCGATGTGCGGCGAGGACTGCACGGTCGGCCCGCAGACATAGATGCCGACGTGCCCTTCGACGATCGGCACGAGATCGAGAAGCCCCTGCGAGCGGGAGTCGTAAAGGCGCACTGTCACATTTACCAGCCTACCGAGTGCGCCTCTCTCGATTGCGCTCGAGGAGGCAGGTCGCGATGACGCTGAGGCCTTCGCCCCGCCCGGTGAATCCGAGCCGGTCGGAGGTTGTTGCCGCGACACTCACCGGTGCGCCCACAAAGTCACTGAGCCGCATTTCGATCTCGCTGCGGCGAGTGCCGATTTTCGGATGGTTGGCCACCACCTGCACGGACACATTATTAATCATGAATCCCGCAGCGGTCACGAGTTCGACGGTTGCCGAGAGGAAGACTTCGCCACGGGCATCCGCAAACCGGGGTTCGGCCGTGCCGAAGTTCGATCCGAGGTCACCGAGGCCCGCTGCGGAGAGCAGTGCATCGCAGATGGCGTGACTCACGGCATCCCCGTCGCTGTGGCCGGCAAGGCCGACTTCGCCCGGCCAGAACACGCCGCCGAGCCAGAGAGGGCGGGCGGTGTCGAAGGCATGCACATCGATACCGATGCCGGTGCGGGTCTCGACCCGCTCGACCCGCTCGACCCGCTCGACCGTGGGGATGAGGGACTCAGCGCGGCGGAGGTCCCACGGTGTCGTAATTTTGAATGCCTGGGAGTCGCCCTCGATCACCCGAACGTCGTGACCGGCGGCCGCGAACAGTGCCGCATCATCGGTGTGGTCCGCTGATGCCTCGGCATAGGCGGAAGCGAGTTGCGCGCGAGGGAAACCCTGCGGAGTCTGCACAGCGACGAGATCGGACCGATCGATGGTGGCTGTCGCACGCCCGTCTCCCACCCGCTTGATCGTGTCGGAGACCGGAAGTGCGGGAATGACGCCCGCCCCGGTCTGGCGCACGGCTTTGATGACCGCGTCGAATTGCGCTGACGGCGTGAATGACCGTGCCGCATCATGCACCAGCACGATCTCGATGCCCGGCGCGAGCGCCGCGAGCCCCGCGGCAACGGAGCCCTGGCGAGAGGCCGAACCGACGACGACGGTCACCGATTCGTGAGCGGCACCGGCGACTGCGGTAGCCAAATCGCGGGCTTCGGCGACCCAGTCTGCCGGGGCGACAATCACCACCTGCGCCCGCTCAGTGCTGCCGAATACCCCCTCGAGGGCGTGGGCGAGGATGGAGCGGCCAGCGACGGGCACGAATGCTTTCGGATCGGGATGCCCCAGCCGCGACCCACTTCCCGCCGCGACGACGACGATGCCGACGACGATCCCGGAGTGGGCGCCAGTTCCCCCGGTGTCAGGATGCAAAAACCTCATCGAGCATGGTCGAGGCCTTCTGTTCGTCGGTCCTGTAGCGGCACGACCAATTGGTCTGCCCGTCTGTAACCGGGTATGACGACAAATTGGTGATCGTCGCCGCGCCGTGGCGCGGGTAAACGACCGTCTCATCGACCTCGAAAAGCATTGCTAGCACTCCAATTCAATGGCCACGACGTTATCACAGAGCGTTTGGCGCTGAAGGGCTCTGGCCTCCGCGGCTGCGGCCGTAGGCTAAACTTCGAAAGGAATTCGTGAGGCATTCGGCCGCGTCTTCCCATCGTCTTCGTCCGTTCTGGAGGGTCCTGTGAGAGTTCGCATCGCCGCAACCGTCGCAGTGGCGGCTTCGCTGTTGCTCTCCACCGCCGGATGCAGCTTCTTCGCGCCGCAGGCAACGCTAAAGCACTACGACCCCAGCGACGGAGTCGGCACCACCGTCGGCCAGGTGAAGGTGCGCAACGCACTCCTTCTCACCAAAGACGGCCAGGAGGCGAGCTTCGTCGTCAACCTCATCAACGACGGCGAGAAAACGGTGAACGTGCTCATCCAGTACGACGGCACCACCGCAAGCGGTGCGTCGGGCAAAGTCGACACCCGCGTGCAGCTCGACGCGGGAGAGGTGAAGACCTTCGGCTCGTCCGACACGCGCCAGCTGCTTTTCAGCGGCATCAACTCGAAGGCCGGATCGCTCCTCCCGGTGTTCGTCCAGTACGGCACGCTGACCGGCGAGCAACTGCTCGTTCCGGTGCTCGACGGCTCCCTGACCGAGTACTCGAAGCTGTTACCGTCGCCTCTTCCCTCCGCGACTCCCCCGGCGAAGCCGACCCTTATCCCCGTTCCCACACCATCGGCGACGACAACCAAGTAGCCCGGCGCTGCGGTTCGTGCAGGACCCGTAAACCATCAGGGTTCGAAGCGGTAGCCCAGTCCGCGCACCGTCAGAAGCATCTGCGGGTCTGACGGTTCTTTTTCGATCTTGGAACGGATGCGCTTGATGTGCACATCGAGCGTCTTGGTATCTCCGAAATAGTCAGAGCCCCAGACCCGGTCGATGAGCTGCCCACGAGTGAGAACCCGACCGGAATTACGCAGAAGCACTTCGAGCAACTCGTATTCCTTGAGCGGCATGGCCGTATCGACACCGCGCACCGCGACGGTGTGGCGATCGACATCCATTCGCACGTCCCCGGACTCCAGGATGGCGGTGTCTTCTTCGTCCGCTTCCACGCGACGGCGCATAACCGCTCGGATACGGGCGAGCAACTCACGAGTGGAGTAGGGCTTCGTCACGTAGTCATCGGCGCCGAGCTCGAGGCCGACCACCACATCCACCTCACTGTCTTTCGCCGTGAGCATGATGATCGGCACCTGCGAGCGGGTGCGGATCTCACGGCACACCTCGGTGCCGGCGATACCGGGCAACATCAGGTCGAGGAGGACGAGGTCGGCACTGTTGCGGTCGAATTCCGCGAGGGCGGAATTGCCGTCCGCCGCGATCGAGGTCTCGTATCCCTCCCGCCCGAGAAGGAAGGCGAGCGGCTCGCTCAGGGAGGGTTCGTCTTCGACGATCAGGATGCGCAACTCAGGCCTCTTTCAGGGATGCTGCCACAGCGAGAGACGCCTTGGGCAGTCGGATGGTGAAGGTCGAACCATTGCCAGGCTGGGACCACACCCGGATGTCCCCGCCGTGGTTTTGCACGACGTGCTTGACGATGCTCAAGCCGAGTCCCGATCCGCCGGTATGGCGAGAACGCGCCGGATCGATTCGGAAGAAGCGCTCGAACACCCGGTCGAGTTCCTCGTCGGGGATACCGATGCCCTGGTCGGTAACCGCGATCTCGACGATACCGTCAGCATTCTTCACTCCCACTCCGACCCTCGAACCCTTGGGCGAGTACTGGATTGCATTAGCGATGAGGTTGTGCAGGGCCACCGCGAGGAGCGGCTCGTCGCCGTAGACCTCCGCGCCGGCATCCCCGCCGCTGACGATCGCAACCCGGCCGGATTCCGCGGCGACCCGGTTCTGGTCGATGGCAAGCGCGACAACACGATCGATCTCCACGACCTCGGGCTTTGTGAGGGCATCCGCTGCCTGCAGCCGGGAGAGCTCGATGATCTCCTGGGTGATGCGGGCAAGCCGATCCGCTTCCTTGGTGAGACGTTTGGCGAAACGGCGCACCTGGTCCGGCTCATCGGATGCCGCCTCGAGTGCCTCGGCGAGCAGGCCGACCGCGCCGATCGGTGTCTTGAGTTCGTGGCTGATATTCGCGACGAAGTCCCGTCGCACCTCGTCGAGCCGGTAGGACTCGGTACGGTCCTCCGCGAGCAACAGGATGTAGCGCGCACCGAGGCGCGCAACTCGCACAAACAGGTAGATATTCGCGTCGCCGAACGGTCCCCTGGCGAGCTCGAGCTCCTGGGTGATCGGCTCACCGTAGCGTCGCACCCGGTCGACTATCGTCACGAGTTCGGGATGCACCAGCGACTGGTTCCACACCAATCCGAACGCCATCGCGCCCGGGCTCGCCTTCACCACCGTGTTGGACGGGTCGAGCACGATTCCGGCGGATTCGAGGGCCTCGATCACCTGGTCGACGCCGTCTGGCACCGCGGTGCTCACGACATCCACCGCCCGCTGGCCGCGACGAGCGGACGTAACCAGTACCGCTGTAACGCCCGCGCCGACGACGACGCCGAACGCCAGCGCGAGCGGCACCAACAGGGCGGAGTCCATAGCGACTAGATTAGTTACATTCGGCGGGTTGGCTCACCCCCGCACCATATGCGGCTCCGGCACTTGGCGTGTTGTTCAGATGCGGTTCCCGCGCTGTTTACCTGCGCGGGAGAGGGTTGAGCAGAACTGTGCGGGAATCGAAGGCTCGCAGCGAAAGGGATTCAGACGATGCGCGAGGTATTCCAGCAGGAACTGGCGGAGGTGCAAGAACGCCTAGTGGAGATCGCGACTCTCGTAGAGAACTCGATCGACAACGCCACTCGCGCTTTCAATGAGTCGAACGTGTCCCTCGCCGAGGCCGTCATCGCCGCCGACGACAGGATCGACACAGCGGCTATCGCACTTGATGAGCTCGCCATCAACATTCTCGCTCGGCAACAGCCCGTCGCCCGCGACCTGCGCATCGTGGTGAGTGCTCTGCGAATCAGCGCCTCGCTCGAGCGGATGGGAGACATGTCTGAGCACATCGCCCAACTCGCGCGATACCGCTTTCCCGACAAGGTAGTACCGAAGTCGCTCCGCAGCACCTTCGCCGAACTCGGCCGGCTCGACGTTCAGATCGCTCGCAAGCTGACGGAACTGTTGCGCACCGAAGACGTACGGCTCGCAGAGGAGATCCGCAACGAAGACGACCAGATCGACGCCTTGCACCTCAGCGTGTTTGAGAAAGTGCTCGGCGAGAGCTGGAAGGGTGGGGCCGTTGACACAGTGGATGCCACTCTCGCGTCGCGCTATCACGAGCGTTTCGCCGACCACGCCGTATCCATCGCCAAGAAGGTGCAGTACCTCGCCACTGGCGACTGGGTAGCCGCAGGAATCCACCCCGGAGGGTCGTAACGTCACCCACCCACCATCTCCCGTTTTTGCGACCACCTCGCTGTTCACACAGGGAGATGGTCGCAAAAAGCCGAGGTGGTCGGGCGGGATCGCTCGCGAGCTACTTCTGAGCCCCCTGCGCTGCGACCGCGGCAGCGCCGGCGGCAGCGGCCTCTGGGTCGAGGTATACACCCGGTTTCACCGGCGCGAAGGTCTCGTCAAGCGTGTAGACAAGCGGGATGCCGGTGGGGATATTGAGTTCCGCAATCTCGTCATCCGAAATGTGGTCGAGGTGCTTCACGAGGGCGCGAAGTGAATTGCCGTGTGCGGTCACGAGCACCGTCTTGCCCGCGGCGAGGTCAACGGTGATTTCGGATTCCCAGTAGGGAAGCATCCGGTCGATCACCAACTTGAGGGACTCTGTGCGCGGAAGATCCGCGCCGAGCCCGGCATAGCGCGGGTCGTGCGCCTGCGAGAACTCGCTGTCGTCCGCCAGCGGCGGCGGCGGCACGTCGAATGAGCGACGCCAGGTCAGGAACTGCTCCGGTCCATACTCGGCGAGGGTCTGCGCCTTGTCCTTTCCCTGCAGCGCGCCGTAGTGGCGCTCGTTCAGCCGCCAGCTGCGTTTCACGTCGATCCAGTCGCGATCCGCGACATCCAGGGCGATGTCCGCGGTATGGATCGCGCGCTTGAGTACGCTCGTGTACTGGATGTCCGGCAGGATTGCGGACTCGGCGAGAAGCTCGCCCGCACGTCGAGCTTCGGCGCGTCCCTGGTCGCTCAGGTCGACATCCACCCAACCGGTGAACAGGTTTTTCTTGTTCCAATCGGAGTTGCCGTGGCGCAGAAGAATGAGCGTGTACGTCATGCGCCAACTCTACCGAGCGCCCTGCACCCCGGGACGCCTGCAATTGGCGGCGCCCGGACTCCCTCGGCCCAAGAATCGCCGCAGTGATGCGCGGAAAGTCACTGGGATACTGGAGTCATGCCCATCGGTTCGATCACGCGAGGGACCACCGGCACCAACCGCCTTCGCCGAGTCGACCGGTGGATCGCGCAGCTTCCGGCCTTCCGCCGTGCGACCGATCCGCTCGTGGTGGACCTTGGATACGGAGCATCCGCGACGACGACTCTCGAATTACACCAACGCCTGGGCCGGGTGCGGCCGAAGGTAGAGGTGGTCGGCCTCGAGATCGATCCGGCGCGGGTGAAACTGGCAGCGATCTCCGCCCGCCCCGGCGTGCGCTTCACTCTTGGCGGATTCGAGGTTCCATTGCCCGGTGGACGATCGGCAACGATCATCCGCGCACTCAATGTTTTGCGGCAGTATCGGGAATCCGAAGTTTTCGCCGCCTGGTACCACATGGTCTCCCGCCTTGAGCCGGGCGGGGTGCTGGTCGAAGGCACCTGCAATGAGGTGGGTTCTGTGGCTAGCTGGGTGGATGTCGCGGCCGACGGCCCGCGCACCCTCACGGTGAGCCTGCGCCTCGCCGACCTCGAACGGCCGTCCATCGTGGCGGAGCGGCTTCCCAAGGTGCTGATCCATCGCAACGTGCCGGGCGAACGGGTGCACGAGTTTCTTCTCGACCTTGATCGACACTGGCAACTGAACGCTTCCCTCTCGGCCTACGGCCCATCGCAGCGGTGGATCGCCACCGCCAAGGGACTGGTCGAAGCGGGCTGGCCGGTGCAGGCCGGCCGTTCTCGCTGGAAGCTCGGTGAACTGACCGTGGACTGGGCTGCGGTGGCACCCCGGGGTTTTGCCTGGTGAGAAGACCCCGCAGCTACACCTCGGGAAGCAGCGCGCGGGCCTTATCGACCGGCAGGTCGGCCGCGGTGAGCAGGTCGACCAGCAGCGGTCGCATCATCAGGATCACGACCGAGTCGGTCACCGGCGCACCCTTGACGGCGGTGTCCGGACGCAGCCTCTCGACCACCGCCACGAGTCCGACTCGCACGGTGTCCCCGAGCAATGGGTCGTCGAGGCTCTGGCCGAGTAGCTCGACCGAGGTGCCGAGGCTCGCCATGATCGATGCGATCACGGGCCGCGGCACCCCGTCGCGCACGAGGAAGTCGATGCGACGGGCGATCACTCGCAGGTTGCGCGTGGCGAGATCCATGCCGCGCAGCACCCGAACCTGGGCGAGCAGGTCGGGCCGGTACCGACGGAGGAACGGTGAAATGCGCGCGATGGCTGCCGCCGAGTCGAGGGATGCCGCCCAGCTGTCAATGACCGGCTGAGTCGCGCGCAGGCCCTCGAGGGCGTGCTCCGCGGCGGGTTCGTCCGCCTTCTCCAGTGCGATGACGAGGGAGGCGAGCGCGTCGGTGAGTGAGGCGAACAGGCGGCGAGCGTCCCGACTAGCGAAACGTCTCGGATCTCTCGGGAGCAGCGCGGTGACGGCGAGCGCTACGACACCGGCGACGATACCGTCGATGCTGCGCACGAACGGTCCACCGGGCGGGACCGGAAGCAGGATGACCAGCATCGACTGCACCCCGGCGGCGATCGCGAACGCATTGCTCGAGGACAATACTCGCGCCACCACCAGAGTGATCATCAGCACGACCGCGATCTGCCAGGTGCCCTGACCGATGAGGAGCACCATCACTTCGCTCAGTGCGATACCGATGACCATTCCCACGGCCGTTTCGAGCACCCGTAGCGGGCGGGCATCCCGCACGAATCCCAGGCTCGAGATCGTGACAGTGACCGCGATCAGGGGCAACGCGTGCCCGAGCACGAAATGGGCGAAAGCGTAGGAGATGGTGGCGGCGATCGCGATCTGCAGCGCCGGCACCAGGGAATCGATGGCGCGCTCCCCCGACGACCGCAAGTCGAACAGGTGCGGCACCGCCGAGCGCAGGCTGCTCGCGTTCATCCTCAGCGCTTGACTGCGCCGAGACGGGGCAGTCGGGGCACGTTCGCAGCGGCTCCCGCGTCGGGCGGCACGACGATCTCCTGGGCGGCTGGCACGAGGATGCCCTCGGATCGCACCGCGAGTTCAGCAAGCGGATCGGTGGTGCGCTTGACGAGCGCAAGCGCGATCGGACCGAGTTCGAAATGTTGGGCGGCGGATGTCACATGCCCGACCGTGCTCTCGCCGAGCAGCACCTCATCTCCGCGCGACGGCAGCACGGAGTCGGAGCCGTCGAGGTGCAGCATCACCAGGCGACGCGGCGGATGCCCCAGATTGTGCACCTTGGCGACCGTTTCCTGCCCGCGGTAGCAGCCCTTGGTGAGGTGCACGGCCGAGCGTAGCCAGTCGAGTTCGTGCGGGATGGTCTTCTCGTCGCCCTCGGTGGCCAGCCGTGGCCGCCACGCGGCAATACGGAGGGCCTCTAGCGCGAGAAATCCGGCTAACGGCAGGTCGAGTTCGGCGAGAGTTGCGCGAGGAATGAGCATTTCGCTATAGGTCCACTGCACCGCCGGGTGATGCTCGACGGCGGCATACTGCCAACCCCCGGGAGTCACGGCCGACCACGGGTCGTTCCACACGAGCGGCACGCCGTTGGGTGAGGCGACGAGAATCTGCGGCGACCCGAAAGCGCCGATCGTCGCGAGCTCGTTCGTGCGGTCCCGCAGCTCGACGCGCAGCATGAACACCATTGTGGAGAGCCAGGCCAACAGGCCGGGCGCTTCCTCGCGCTCGAGAAGCAGCCAGAGATCGACACCGTCGTCGAGCAGTCGCACGGCGTACTCGAGTCGGCCGGTCGCATCGAGGAGCAGTGTCTCGCTCGACTGGCCAGGCTTCAGATCGGTGACGCTCTGCGAGGTGAGCGAATTGATCCAGGTGAGACGATCGGCGCCGGAGATGGAAAGCACTGCTCGATGGGAGAGGTCGACGACCGCATCGCCCGCGGCGAGGGCGCGCTGCTCAGCGAGGGGGTTGCCGTAGTGCGCGGCCACACCGGCATCCGCCCCGCTACCATCCACTGCACCGCTTCGCGTGAGCTCACTCAAGGCGAGCCAACCTTCCGGAGGCATGGGTGGCGAGTTCCTGGCCGAGAGCAGCCAGGTCCCACGCCCAGAGCATGTGGTTGTCGACCAAGCCGTAGATACGGGTAGAAGCGGTGTGCTCTTTCGAAGTCACGGAACGCATCACCGCATCCGTTGCCAGGTCGATACGTGGGCCTTTCACCTGGCCGACATAGAGCTCGCTCACCCCGCCCGGATGCAGAATCGATACCTCGATGTCAAACCCGTCTGTCGCGTTGCGCAGGGTCTCGACCGCGCGCGCGGTCGTGAATGGCTGGATCCCCACCCCCGGGAGCAGCCCCGGCCCCGGATCGCCCTCGGTTGCTTGCCTACTGAGCCGCCAGTAGCCGGTTTCGGTAGCAAGAGGAGTGAGATCGTCATCGAGCAGCCAGGTGTACGAGGTGTAGTTGAGGTGCGGGAGTCCGTCGTGGGTGAAACTCATTCGGTGCCCGAACTCGTAATTGCGAGTTTCGCCCCCGACGTCGTAGTTGACGACACCGGTTCCTTCCCAGACGCCGATCAGCCAGGACAGCGGTACCAGCTCAGCAGGCAGGTTGACCGGTAGATCGATCACGGCGGCCCGGACTAGCGCTGGCCGCGGAAGAGGTTGAACAGCACCACGACGGAGACATAACCGATGGCAAGAGTGGTGAGAATCAGCAGGCCGATGAAGAACAGCTCAAGACCGAGATACATGTTTCGATCCTACGCGGCGCGCAGCTGCAGAGTGCCAAGCACGAGGGTTGCGATGCCGAGAATCAGCACCGAGCCGCCGAGGCAGGCCATCATGCGGTCGACAAGGCCTTCTTTTTGCACTATCGCGAGCTGGATGCAGAAGGTGAGCAGGACATCCGCCGCGAGCACGAGAGCTAACCAGTCGAGGTACTGCGAGCGGGGCGCGATCAAGCCGATGAGAACAGAGCCGACGACCGCAAGCGACCACACCGGAACCACGCTCGTGAGCGCGAGGCGGGTAGCGGGCTGGTTGAGGGTCACGCCCTAATTCTGCCCTACCCGCGCCTAACGGGGCCCACAAGTGCCTTTAGACTGTTGATCGGCACTTGGAGGACTCGTTGGCGCAGATATTGATCCTGACCTCCGCCGTCAACAGCGATGTCTTGCCCGCCCTCGGACTTCTCAGTCACCGAACGCGGCAGATCCCCGCCGAGCCGGCGTCGCTCATCACCGCGCCGAGTTGTGATCTCATTCTCGTGGACGCGCGGCGAGACCTGGCAAGTGCCAAGTCGCTGTGCAAGATCCTCAACACCACCGGTGTGAACGTTCCTCTCATGCTCATCCTCACCGAGGGTGGTCTCACCGCCGTGAGTGCGGACTGGGGCGTGGACGACGTGATCCTCGAGACAGCGGGGCCCGCCGAAGTGGATGCCCGCATCCGCCTCGTCGTCGGACGCCAGGCACTCGATAAGACCAGCAACAAAATCCACGCCTCTGGCGTGGTCATCGACGAAGCGAGCTACTCGGCGAAGGTGCATGGGCGACCCCTCGACCTCACATTCAAAGAATTCGAGCTCCTGCGGTTTCTCGCGACGCATCCGTCCCGCGTCTTCACCCGCGAGCAGTTGCTCAGCGAGGTATGGGGCTACGACTACTTCGGCGGCACCCGCACCGTGGATGTGCACGTGCGGCGCCTGCGCGCGAAGCTCGGCGACCTCGAATCGTTGATCGGCACCGTGCGCAACGTCGGCTATCGCTTCAACCTCTACGAAGACGACACCGAGCGCCTTGCCCAAGCCGTCAATTCCTGACTCGCTCGCTCGGCTCATCGAGCGATGCCGGGATGCCGACCGCCAGCAGCCGTTCTCGGACGGCACGCTCGTGCAACTGCGCAGCGGCGAGAAGCAGCTGCTCGAGCGGGATGGAGCGGCGGCCGTCTACTCCGCCACCGAGGCTGAATTCGCGGTGGATCCTGCTGTGCGCGGGAGGGGGATCGGCACCGGGGTACTCGAGGAGATCCTCAAGAAGAGCGATCCCACCGTAAAAATCTGGGCGCACGGCGATCATCCGGCCGCCCGCGCTCTCGCGGCCAGCCACGGGTTCGCGCCGGTGCGACGCCTGCTCCAGTTGCGCGCACCGGTGGAGGATACCCCCGCCGCACAGACCGCTGGAAGCACGTTTCGCCCTGGGGTCGACGATGCGGCCTGGCTGGCGCTGAACTCCCGCGCGTTCGCCTTCCACCCCGAACAGGGTTTGGTATCCCAGGCCGACCTTGAGGAGCTGATGCGCGAGCCGTGGTTCGACGCCGAGGACTTCCTCGTGCTTCGGCACGGAGACGCCGTGATCGGATACTGCTGGCTGAAGATCGAGGAGCCGATCGGCGAGTTCTACGTGGTCGGTGTCGACCCGGAGCGGCAGGGTGAGGGGCTCGGCCGCCAGCTCATGGACGCCGGGTTCGCGCGGCTCGCCGCCCGCGGCATCCGCACCGCCGCCCTGTACGTCGAGTCTGACAATGTGCCTGCCGTTGCCCTGTACCGCTCGCTCGGATTCAGCGAGCACTCACTGGATATTCAGTACGCCCGCGCCTGAGTCGTTTACCCCGCGTTAACACTGCCCGCGATGTGGGCAAGAGGCGAGGTGCAATGATGAATGTATGAGCAACGAGACCTATATAGGCGACGCCGGATTGGCCACCGACAGTCTCGACGACGACGACTACGAGTCCACCTGGGTCGACGACGGCACCCTGCCGCCCGATCGTTACCTCGACCGCGAGCTGAGCTGGCTGGCCTTCAACACCCGGGTGCTCGAACTCGCCGAAGATCCGGAACTCCCCCTTCTCGAGCGGGCTAACTTCCTCGCGATCTTCGCGAGCAATCTCGACGAGTTCTTCATGGTGCGCATCGCAGGGCTCAAGCGCCGCATCCTCACCGGTCTTGCCGTTCCCACCAACATCGGGGCGGCGCCGACCGAAGTACTAGCCGTGATTCAGGATCGTGTCCATGAGCTGCAGGCTCGCCACGCTCTCGCCTTTCGCGAGCTCGTCAAGCCGGAGCTCGACGACGCCGGGATCCACATCGAAACCTGGGCCGATCTCGGGCAGGTCGATCGTGACTCCCTCGACGAGATCTTCGCGGCCCGCATCTTCCCGGTGCTGATGCCACTGGCAGTCGACCCCGCGCATCCGTTTCCTTATATCTCCGGACTCTCGCTCAACCTGTCGATCCGGGTACGAAACCCCAGGATCGGTAAGGACGAGTTCGCTCGACTCAAGGTGCCGCCGATGCTGCCGCGTTTCGTGCAGCTACCGGATGACGGCAGCGGCCTTCTGCGCTTCATCCCACTTGAAGACCTCATTTCCAACCACCTCGGTGACCTGTTTCCCGGCATGGAAGTGCTCGACCACCATGAGTTCCGCGTCACCCGCAACGAGGACGTCGTTCTGGAGGAAGACGAGTCAGAGAACCTCATCCAGACCCTCGAGCGCGAGCTGCTTCGTCGGCGATTCGGTCCGCCCATCCGCCTCGAGATCACCGATGACATGGATGACCGCACGCTCAACCTGCTCGTGCGGGAGCTCGACATCACCGACTCGGAGGTCTATCGGCTTCCCGCTCCCCTCGACCTCGGCGGACTCTTCGAGCTAAACAAGATTGATCGCCCGACGCTCAAGTACCGTCGGCACGTTCCGACGACGGCGGCTCAGCTCATGCCGATCGAACCCAACGCTGCACCGGACATCTTCGGATCGATAGCGCGCCAGGACATCCTGCTTCACCACCCTTATGAGTCCTTCGCCACGAGCGTGCAGGCTTTTCTCGAACAGGCCGCGACCGATCCGAACGTGCTCGCCATCAAACAGACCCTCTACCGCACCTCCGGCGACAGCCCGATCGTCGAAGCGCTCATTCAGGCCGCCGAAGCCGGCAAGCAGGTGCTCGCCCTGGTCGAAATCAAGGCTCGTTTTGACGAGTCGGCGAACATCTCCTGGGCGCGCAAGCTCGAGAAAGCCGGCGTGCACGTGGTCTACGGTCTCGTGGGCCTGAAGACTCACTGCAAGCTGGCGCTCGTGATCCGCCAGGAGAACGGCATGCTCAAGCACTACAGCCATATCGGCACGGGCAACTACAACCCCAAGACGAGCCGAATCTATGAAGACTTCGGACTCCTCACCGCAAGCGGTACCGTCGGTAAGGACCTCACTCGGCTGTTCAACGAACTCTCCGGCTACGCGATTGAGAAGAAGTTCAAGCGACTGCTCGTGGCGCCGCTGCACTTGCGCAAGGGTCTGATCAAACGCATCCGTATCGAGGCAGAGAACGCACGAAACGGCATGCCCTCTGGCATCCGGATCAAGCTCAACTCGATCGTCGACGAGGCCATCATCGATGCCCTCTATCGGGCCAGTGAGGCCGGTGTGCCCGTCGAACTGCTCGTGCGCGGCATCTGCGGCGTGAAACCGGGAGTCGAGGGACTCAGCGGCAACATCGACGTTCGGTCAATTCTCGGGCGCTATCTCGAGCACTCCCGCATCTTCTCATTCATCAATGGTGGCGATCCGCTGGTCTATATCGGCAGCGCCGACCTGATGCACCGCAACCTGGATCGCCGGGTGGAGGCGCTCGTGCGGCTCACCAACCCCGAGCACCTGCGCGAGATTGAAGACCTGTTCGATCTCGCGATGTCTGACGATACCGCCCACTGGAAGCTCGCGGCCGACGGCAGCTGGACGCGTCACTACCGGGCGGATGACGGCTCGTTGCTCGACGACATGCAGAACGTGATCATGCAACAGGTTTCCCAGAGAAAGCGCACCGGAGTAGTCCGTTGACCCTCACCGGCCCCGCTGTCGTGCAAGCCGCTGGAGCAGTCTGTTGGCGCGAGACCCCCGACGGTATCGAACTGCTCGTGGTGCATCGCGGTGACCGTGCAGACGTCTCCATCCCCAAGGGCAAAGTCGACCAGGGGGAAACCCCGCCCCAGACCGCCGTTCGTGAGATCGCCGAGGAAACCGGGCTCGTGATCGCCCTCGGTGCCCCGCTCGGCACGACCGAATACACCATGCCAGGGGGGCGCGAGAAGATCGTGCACTACTGGTCGGCGGAAGTTTCGGATGCCGCGATCTCCGAATCAACTTTCGTCGCAAACAAGGAGGTCGCCGCCGTTCAATGGCTCTCGGTCACGGCGGCCCGTGCGGCGCTCAGCTACGACCTCGACCGTGATGTGCTCGATCGGTTCTCGGCCCGCGTGGAAGCCGGCACCATCCGTACCTTCCCGATCATCGTGTTGCGCCACGCCCGCGCGGTGCCACCGGGCAGCTGGGATGGACCGGATGCCACGCGCCCCCTGCTGCACCGCGGCATCGAGCAGTCTCACAATGTCGCTCCGGCCATCGCCGCCTGGGCGCCGCAAAAACTCATCAGCAGCACGGCGGTGCGCTGCCTCGCCACGATCGAACCCGTCGCGGTTATCACCGGACTTACCGTGAAGCGGTCTGTCGGCATCAGCCAGGACGCCTACGAAGACGGGACCGCCCGCGTGCGCAAAACCGTGCGCAAACGTCTTGCGGCCGGCATCGCAGTGGTTCTGTGCAGCCACGGACCCGTGATCCCGGAGATCATCGACGAGACGGCCGCGCTCACCAACACGCCGCTCGACGCGCCCCTGCGGCGGGCCGGAATGTTATCTACCTCGGAATTCACGGTGATGCATGTCTCGTCCGATCATCCGGATGCCCCGCTCGTGGCCATAGAAACGCACGGTCCGGCCTCTCCCTAGGGCCCCGAGCCGCGTGATAATTCGAAGCTCGTTAACCTCTTGTTCACCTTCTAGGACGATCGTGGACACTCGCCGCACATAGCGTCTTCTCTTGGACCAGCACCGGTCTTCCCGGCGGCCGAGCCACAAGCTGCTCGCCTGCCGGAGTCACCATCCCGAAGGGAACACAGTGAAGTTCACTCACGCCGCTTCGGCGGGCGCACTCGCGCTCGTCGCCGCACTCGCACTCTCCTCTTGTGCAAGCACCCCAAGCACGCCGGCCGCCAGCAACACGCCAAAGGCGAGTTCCGCAGCGATCGACAAGAACCTCACCGGCACCATCACCGCCGGAGGATCAAGCGCACAGGCCAACGCCGAGGCAGCCTGGATCGCCGCGTTCAAGACGCAGGCCGCTGGTGTCACCATCAACTACGACAAGTCGCAGGGCTCGGGTGGTGGAGTCACCAACTGGCTCGCCGGCAGCTACGACTTCGCGGGCTCCGACTCGCCCCTCAGCCCCGTGCAGCAGACCGCTGCCGCTACGCTCTGCGGAGCTGGCGGAGCGCTCAACCTGCCGGTCTACCTCGACGGCGTCGCGATCGTCTTCAACCTCACCG
>JANYIZ010000045.1 GCA_025408445.1 Frigoribacterium sp.
AGGTTCGGCCAGACCCCATCCTGCAGGGCGGCGACGACCACGATCTCAAACTCCAGCCCGACCGTGCCGGAGGCAGTGGTGACGAGCACCGCGTCTGACAGGGATTGCGGCGAGAGCGTGTCTTCCGGTACCTCGGCGTCGAGTACTCCGTCGAGGAAAATCCCCGCCGTACTGCCGGGCTGGCGCTCGACGAAGCGCTTCGCCGCCGTGAAGAGCGCGACAACACCGTCGAGATCGCGATTCGCCTCGTCGGCCGCAATACCGGCGCTAGTGGCACGGGCAAACCAGTCCGGGGCGAGACCGCTGCGGTCCCAGGCCAACCAGAGCAGTTCCTCGATGGTCGCGCCCTCTGATGCCGCGACCCCGATGGCATCGAGGGTGCGGGCAAGGCGATCGGCGTTGCGCCCGACCCGGTGGTCGATAGTGGCAAACCTCCCCGGCGCCTCGAGCGCCTCGACGAGCAGCTCGTCACTGGATCGATGGCCTCCCCCGGCCAGTTCCTCGGCGCGGAGGGCGAGACGCACCCGGCGCACAGCGAGTTTGTCGAGGCCACCGAAGGGTCCGAGGAGAAGTCCAGCGGCGATCGCCGGGTCGAGTGCGGTGCGCCCGACTCCCACATCGACGACCGTGAGGAGCGCGCGAGCGGAATGGTCGTCTCGCAGCGCCCGTCCCCCGACCGCAGTTCGGGTCGGCACCTCCGCGAGCGCGAGCGCCCGCGCAATCTGGGGCAGCTGCGATCCGCTTCGCACGATGACGGCCATCCGATTCCAGGCGATACCACCGAGCAGGTGACGCTCGCGCAGTTGGCGGGCGATGCCCGCCCACTGGCGCGCTGGGCTCTCGGCGAGGATGGAGAGTACGGGGGCGAAATCCGGCGAGCCGTCAAGAACGAACGCGGGAGCGGCTTGCGCCTCCCGCTGCCCGAACACGCCAGCAGTGCCGATGCGTTCCGTGATCCTCCGGGTGAAACCGCGCAGTATCTCGCCCTGGCGGTGCACGGTGGAAAGAGTGAGGGTGGAGAGACTCGGAAGAGCGAGCAGAACGCCGAGCCGGGCGAGGGCGTCGGGCTCTCCGCCGCGGAAGGCGTTAGCCGCAACATCCGGATCGCCGAATACGATCACGGAGACACCCCGGTCGGCGAGGGCTGCGAGCAACCCGATGGTCGATCGAGTGGCCTCCTGCAGGTCGTCCACGATAACGAGACGCAGCCGGTCGACGGATGCTCCGCCCTCGCCCCGCCCGAGCGCCGCGATCGCGAACTGCACGAGCTCGGTCGAGTCGAGCTGGTTGGAGCGGGAGCTGCTGACGACCGAGAAGTAGTCGGTGAAGAAGTCGGCCGCCGCGACCCATTCCGGCCGGTCACGGTCAGCACCGAGAGCGCGAAGGCGTTCGGGAGTGACACCGTATTCCGTGGAGCGTCCGAGCAGTTCACGAAGCTCGGTGCGGAATCCGCGCAGTCGGCGCACCTCCGGGGCGAGCTGCTCTGGCCAGGCCGGACCCGATCCGTCTTCGAGGTGTCCGTCGATGAGCTGGGCGATGTCGCTGTCCTGGTCGCCGCCGGTCGCGAGCCGAGGAGCTTCGGCACCGGCAGCGCGGGCGGCATTCCCGACGATCTCGAAGGCCAGCGAGTTGACCGTGCGGGCGATGGGCCCGTTGGTCGGTACCGTGAGTCGCAGGGCGAGGATGTCCCGCAGCCGGGTCGCCGTTGTGCGGCTCGACGTGAGCACGAGAAGTTCCTCCGGCGCAAAGCCCCGCTGCTCCACGCGGTGGGCCACCAGCTCGATGAGGGTTGCCGTTTTTCCCGACCCTGGCGCCCCGATGATCGCGGCAGAGGAGTCGTCAGCCAGGTCGAGCACGGCCTGCTGTGACGCATCGAGCTCACGAGGTCGTGGGCGCGAGGGTGGCGACACCTCCCGCCGGAACCCCGTGATCGCCATGGCCCCAACGTAGCGCGAGCCGGCGACACCGCCCTGCCGCAGGGTGTTCGGTTGCGCCCAAAGAGAACGGGGAGATTCGCAGTGGGCCAACTGTCGTAATCTGAGCGAGTGGACATAAGAATCGGCATTACCAATAGCCCCCGTGAGATCAACCTCGAGTCATCGCAGTCGTCGGCGGAAGTCGAGGGCATCGTCACCGCGGCCCTCGCCGCAGACTCCAAATTCTTCAAGCTCGTCGACCAGAAGGGCAACGTGTACGTCGTTCCCGTCGCGACCTTCGGCTACCTCGAGATCGGGTCGGAAGAGTCCCGCCGCGTCGGCTTCGTGGCCTGACCAGTGGAGCTCCTCTTCGTGACGCTCGGCGGTGTCGTCCTCGGCCTCGCCGCGCGGTACGGGCTGCCCAAGCGCGACACGCATGGTGTACTGCTCGTTCCCGCGATCGGCGCGATCGCGGCATCCGTCGTCTGGGCCGCACTCACCTGGATGGGGTGGAAGTTCGACGGCGGCTGGATCTGGGTGGCTAGCCTGGCGGCGGCGGGTATTGTCGCCGCCCTCGCCAGTGCGCTCCTCGGTCGTCAGCGCAGGGCCAGCGACGCGGAATTGTTGACGAAGCTCAGCCGCGCCTGAAGTCACTCGCCGACGGAACCGTCAATCGACTGCCGCAACGTCACGGATAAGAAATTCCCCGGCGATCCGACCCGCTCGTACCGCACGCGGGAGCAAGTGGAGATCGAGGCTGAGCTCGAGCGTCGGGTGGGACTCTCCCCCGATCGGCTGCAGGCCATACGAGACTGCCTCGCCGACCTGCAAGGCCGGCGCCTCGCGGTCAGTTACGACTAGCAGCGCACTGCTCGCCGACTGGCGGCGCTCACTATGATCAGCCACATGACAGTTCAGCGGATGGACAACGTCGCCATCGTCGTCGATGACCTCGATGCAGCAATCGCCTTCTTCGCCGAGCTTGGCTTGGAGCTGGAGGGCCGGGCGGAGATCGAGGGACCGTGGGCGGACCTCACGGTCGGGCTCGGCGGCATCCGCAGCGAGATCGCGATGATGCGCACCCCCGACGGTCATAGCGCGGTGGAGTTGACCAGGTACCACTCCCCCGTCTCTGTGGCCACCGAGCCGGAGAACCCGCCGCCCAAAACACTCGGCCTGCATCGCATCATGTTCGCGGTCGACGACATCGACGGCACAGTCGACCGTCTCCGCGGCCACGGCGCCGAACTCCTCGGAGAGGTGGCGAAGTACGAGAGCAGCTTCCGGCTCTGTTATCTCCGCGGGCCTGCTGGCATCATCGTCGCCCTGGCCGAACAGATCGGGTGACTCAGTCGGCCGACGCGCCTGCACTGGTCAGGCGGTCAGGCCGAGCGCATCCATCCGGCGCGTGTGAGCGGCGATGAGTTCGGTGAAGACCGGCTCGAGGCGGGCTTCATCGCGACGGGAGTGACCGACATTCGCGAGGGATGACCGCGCAATGAGAAGGGTGTCCCCCACCAGACGACGCCCCCACACGGCCAGCCGGGAGGCGAGCCTCGGGTTGGCGTCAATGGCCGATCGCAGCTCGTCGATAAGCAGGGCATGGCCGTCGTCGCTTGACAGCAGCGGGATGATGCGCGCCCTCGCGTCCGCCGGGAGGCCGGACGCGAGTTGACGTTGGAAGTCACCGAGAAGCCCGGAGGTGAGATACGCGGTCACGAGCATCTCGTACCAGTCCGCCCCGAGGGTGATTCGGGCGTAATCATCGATTCGAGCGGCAAAGGGTGCCATCGTCGGTCCCGGTTCATGTCCGAGCCTTTTGATCTCGGCGGCGAGGCCGTGGTGCTTCGCCAGCGAAAGTGCCGCGACCCGGCTGACCGCGACTTTTGAGGCCGCTGTGGGCGCGACACTCACGGCATGGCCGAGGGTCTCGAAGAGCGCCAATTGCACATAGGCGGCCTGTCCAAGATAGGGAAGCAGCTCCGGGGTCAGTTCAGCGAGATCGACGCGATCAACCTGCGCAACGGACTCGCGCCGCGGTTTCAACCGGGGAACATTAGTGCGCCGAGGGCGTCGGGGAAACAAAAAGGCCACCGGCACAGCCTATCCGCGACAGGCCGGTGGCCGCCCCGAAAACTGCTCCGAAGTAGCGGGCGGCTAAACTATGATCAATGCCTCCCATTTCTGGTGGAGGCTCAGCACGCCCCAAGTCAAAGCGGGCGTAGCCGCTTGTAGACAGGGCACTAATCATTACAACTTTTTCAGATCTCAATATTGACCAGGATATGGTCGACGCACTCGCCACCAAGGGCATTATCGAACCCTTCCCGATCCAGGTGCAGACGATCCCCATGGGACTCGGTGGCCAGGACATCATCGGCCAGGCCAAGACCGGCACGGGCAAGACGCTCGGCTTCGGTCTCCCCCTTCTACAATCCCTCGGCCTGAACCCCGAGCCCGGTGTTAAGGCTCTCGTTGTGGTACCGACCCGCGAGCTTTGCGTTCAGGTTGCCGAAGACCTCACCCTTGCAGCATCCAATCGCGGCACGCAGGTGGCCGCGATTTACGGCGGCAAGGCCTACGAGGGTCAGGTCGAGCAGCTCAAGGCGGGAGCGCAGGTTGTCGTCGGGACCCCCGGCCGCCTTCTCGACCTCGCGAGCCAGCGGATGCTCTCGCTCAAGGACGTCACGGTAATGGTGCTCGACGAGGCCGACAAGATGCTCGACCTCGGATTCCTCTCCGACATCGAAAAGCTCTTCGCCCAGACGTCCCCCACCCGTCACACCATGCTGTTCTCCGCAACGATGCCCGGCCCCATTGTCGCGCTCGCCCGTCGCTTCATGAACCGACCCATCCACATCCGCGCGACGGATCCGGATGAGGGACGCACGCAGGCCAATATCAAGCACGTCGTCTACCGCGCCCACTCGATGGACAAGGACGAGGTCATCGCCCGCATCCTGCAGGCCGAGGGCCGCGGCAAGACCGTCGTCTTCACCCGGACCAAGCGCGCCGCTGCCAAACTCGTCGAAGAGCTCAACGACCGTGGCTTCAATGCCGCCGCCGTGCACGGCGACCTCAACCAAGAGCAGCGCGAGCGGGCGATGGCCGCGTTCAAGGCCGGCAAGAAGGACATCCTGATCGCCACGGATGTCGCGGCTCGCGGCATCGACGTCAACGATGTGACCCACGTGATTAACCACACCATTCCGGATGACGACGACACGTACCTTCACCGCGCCGGGCGCACGGGGCGCGCGGGCAAGACCGGCATCGCCGTGACCTTCGTCGACTGGGACGACATGCACAAGTGGGCCGCCATCAACAGGGCTCTCGACATGGGCCAGCCGGAACCGGTCGAAACCTACTCCTCGTCGCCACACCTCTTCACCGACCTCAACATCCCGGAGGGCACCAAGGGGCGTCTCGCCTCTGCCGGTCCAGTTCGGGCGCGCGAACCCCGTCCCGCCGACAGCGACCGTGGCGGTCGCTCGGGCGGCAGCCGCGATGGTGGCTCGCGTGATGGTGCCGGAGACCGCAGCCGTACCGGGGACCGCGGTGGTCGCTCCGGCGACCACGGCGGAACCGGCCGCACCGGCGGCGCACGCCCACCGCGCGAACGCGCCGAGGGATCGACCAATGTCGTGCGCGAAAGCGCCGAGGGCGGCGGAACGCACGACGGCACCTCGCCAACGCGTCGCCGTCGCACCCGTTCGCGTCGTGGCGGTACCGGCAACACCCCTCCTGCCGCGTAGGGACTCGGCGGAATCTTCGCCGATCGAAGCAGAGGCACCCTTTAGTGCGACTCCCCCGCGAAGATCCCCTGCGGGAAATCCATGCAGAACTCGCCGACTCCCCGAGCACGGGTAGTCCTCTCCATCGACCGGTCCGGCGCCAGCCCGTATTCTTCTGATGCACGCTGATCGGAAAGGACCAAGTGCCGGATCTCAGCCTCAACCCCGCGGATGTGCGCGACCTCGGTAGTCACCTCTCGTCGATCGCGGCGGAATTCCGGGACGCTAACACGCGAAGTGATCGGATCGCCGGAGCCGTCGGTCATTCCGGACTCGAAGACGTCGTGAAGGATTTCGCCCACGAGTGGGACGACGCGCGCGCGGCCATGGTCGACGACATCGACACCCGCTCCAAGACCTCGATTGCGATCGCCGACGCCTTCGAACAGACCGACCAGCAGCTCGGAAAGGCGCTGACGGATACCCCGGCAACGCTGGCCACCCCGGCGGGCGCTCGATGAGGCCGTCGGACTGGAGTGCGCTCGACCTCGGATCCGATCCGGTACCCGGCGAACCCGGGATCGTGTTCTCCGGCGGGCGCGACTATCTCGCGGTCGCCGACGCGATCAAAGACGCCGAACGCAAGTTGCGCACTCTCGACCTCGGCTCCGCCGTGGTGTCGCAATCCGTCGATGCGCTCATCGAGACATCCGGAAAGGTCGCCGACAACATCGGCAAGGCGGAGGCGCGGTATCGGGCGACCGGGGATGCCCTCAGCCGGTACGCCCCGGCGCTCGAGGCCGCTCAACGGGAATCCGTGGAGGCCCTCACTCTCGCCCGCTCCGCCCGCTCGGCGGCGGACTCGGCCTCCAACGACAAGCAGCACTACCTGAGACTCGCCGCTGATGAACACGACCCTCAGCAGGCCCTCACTTACACGAACTTGGCGGATGGCCTCGACTCGGATGCCGCGGGAGCGAACGCTCACCTCGCGAACGCGCAGGGCCGTGTGCACGACGCCATGTCGGCGCGGGACCGGGCGGCGCAGTCGGCCATCGACGATATCCATGCCATCACGAAGTACGACGGCCTCAAGGACAGCTGGTGGGACAAGTGGGGAAAGGACCTGCTGTCGGTGATCACGGATGTCGCGCGAATCAACGCGAAAGCCGGAGTGGAGATCGCAGCAGGACAGGCCGAAAAGCTCACTGTCCGCCAGGCGATCCGGCTCAAGCCGTCGGAGCTCGCCGACTCGGAGCGGCTGCTTGCCAAGCCGGTGGCCGACCTGAAACCGGGCCAGACCGTCTACCGCGTCCACGGCGGCGCGCCGGAGTACATCATCCCCGGGCCGTTCGGGCCGTCAAAGGGCATCACCGTGCTGTCGGACACACCGATTCGGTTGCGATGAAGAATCCGGTCAGCGCTCTTGCCTTCCCCTTATCGATCGCGGTCTACGGGCGCGGTCCGGGCACCGGGGTCGCCGAACTCAACATCAGCGCCCCCGTCGACGACCACCTCGCACTCGTCTGGGCCCGCGTGGAGGTTGCGGGCGCGGGCCTCGAGCCGGGTTATTACTGCGTGCGAATCCGCGCGCAATCGGTGCTGAAGACCGGGTGGTGGGCGAGCATCGAACTCTATGCTGTCGACGGATCCCTCGACAGCAGCGCGAGCTCGAAAGGCACCTCGAGCCGTCATTTCACCGACCTCGG
The DNA here is from genome assembly GCA_025408445.1 of Frigoribacterium sp. Taxonomy (GTDB): domain Bacteria; phylum Actinomycetota; class Actinomycetes; order Actinomycetales; family Microbacteriaceae; genus Lacisediminihabitans. The sequence goes on from JANYIZ010000045.1 coordinate 7,360, forward strand.
AGAGTTTGAGGGAGCCGCCGACTTGGAGGCAGCCGGCCGGATGCAGGCTATCTTCGAATCACCAGGGGCCGACCGCGGGGAAACTCCATGACTGATTCCGAAGACGATCGGCGCCGAGCTGACGGCGACGCTGGCGGCGAGATTCTCATCGACCGCACGACCGAGGTCGGATCGGCCGCGCTCGCCGCGGCTCTTGCGGCCAAGGATGTCGCGGCGATCGGTCAGGCGCTCCGTCACGATTACGTCGTCGTACCGCAAATCCGAACGCCCGAAGGCGAGCTGCAGGTGCGCGTCTTCGAGTCGGAATACCCCGACGGACCCACCCCCTACGAGCTCTGCCTGTTCTCGTCGACCGAAACCCTTGCCGCCTACCTCGCCGACAACCCCGACCGGGAGTTCGCACTCCAGCGCGGGCAGTCTCTCGCCCCCTTCCTCGAGCAGTACCGCACCGTGATCGAACGAGTGGTCTTCGATCCGGCCGGCCCGCATCCGATGATGGCGATCGTCGATGACGTGCTGCAGTCCCTCCAGCCCCAGCCGGGAGACGACGGTGTCGCCTGGGTGGCGTCGGCCCCCGGTGGCAGCCTCGAAGAGGCCACACTGCCGCTCGACCCGCGGTAATCGACTGTTGTCGGGCTCGACATTGCACTCTCGCGCGAATGGTTTGTGATCGAGCTTGAGGATGCCGCGGTGCGTGACGAGCAGGTGTCACACCTGGTGTACCAGCAGCTGGCCGCCCTCGGGTCCGCCCCCGTGCTGCGCGCCGAACTCGAGCGCTGATTGCGGCAGAGCTGTGAGCGGGCCACCTCGGCCGGCGGTCGCTTTCTCGCCTACCTGCTGCAGCTCAACGAGACTGCGGCGCTCGCGCTCAACGTTGCGATGTACTGGCATGCCCTCGGTCCGGCTATCGGCGACGTGAGCCATCTCGACCGCCTGACCGAACGACTGCGGTCCACCCTCGAAGCGGAGGCGGAACTCGTGGGGGCCGAGACGCTCGCCGGGCCGTTCATCCGACACTCGCGTGTCGGTGCCGGCGCGGCCGAGCTCGGGGCATCCGAAACCCCACTGCTTCTGGTCGACTACTGGCTCGAGTTTTCCGACCTGCGCGGTCTCTGCCAGCTGAGCTTCTCCAGCCCGCACGTGTCCATCGAGCCGCAACTGTTGCTTCTGATGGACAACATCGTGCTGACCGGCGCGTGGGTGCTCGGCACGCATCGGGACGGCACGGATCAGGACGGCACGCACTAGCCGCGGTAGGGTGCCGATCCCGTACCGGCCGCCACAATGCGCGCTAGGGCCTCTGGCTCCGTCGTGTTCTCGGCCAGCCGGTTGTGCTTGCCTACGCCGTGATAGTCGCTTGAGCCAGTGACCACAAGGTCGTACTTAGCGGCGAGCTCGTACAGGCGCACCTTGCCGTCCTCAGTGTTGTCACGGTGGTGGATTTCGAGACCGAAGAGGCCGGCAGCCACTAGTTCTGCGATCGCGCGCTCCTCAATCACCCGGTAGCGACCCTGCGTGGCCGGATGCGCCAGGACCGGCACTCCGCCGGCAGCGACGATCATCCGCACGCCGTCGAGGGGTGAGGGTGCGTAATACTTCTCGTAATAGCCGCTCCGCCAGTGCAGGATGCTCTCGAACGCCGCGCTGCGGTCGCTCACCAGCCCCTTTGCAACGAGCGCATCTGCGATGTGCGGCCGCCCAAGAGTGCCACCCTCCACCGACTGGGCCAGAACCTCTTCCCAGGTGATGTCGTAGTCGACTGCGATGCGTTCAACGATGCGCTCGGCGCGATGCATCCGCCCGTCACGGATCCTCGCTGTCTCAGCGATGATCATCGCATCCGCTTGATCAAACAGGTAGGCGAGCATATGGACGCTCGCGGGACCGTAGTTTGTGCTGAGCTCCATTCCCGGAATCACGGTCAGGCCGGTCCCGGATGCTGCGGCGAAGGCTTCCTGCCAACCCGCCGTCGAGTCGTGGTCGGTGATCGCCACCGTGCCGAGACCCGCGGCGACTGCCGCTTTCACCAGCTCGGTCGGGGTCTCGGTACCGTCGGAGACGCTGCTGTGGGTGTGCAGGTCGATCGGTCCGGGCATCCTGCAACTCTATTGCGGTTAGTCTGGGGCACGATGTTTCGCCGCCTGCTCGCCGCTC
>JANYIZ010000046.1 GCA_025408445.1 Frigoribacterium sp.
CGTCGTTGAGGCTGAAGAGGCTCGGCGCCTCGAACACGCACTGCCCGTAATGCTGGCAGAGCTCCATGTTGACCTCGATCTTGATCACTGTTGGCCCTTCACTGTCGACGGGTAGAGGTCTTTAGAGGGGGTGCGGATGCCTCGGAACTCCCAGTCGCCCCCGAGCGCGGTGGAGACCACCTCTTCGCTCTCGGTGGGCTGGGCGCCGACATCGGTGCGGATGGCCGTTGGTCCGGTGACGATCAGGTTGCGCAGGGTGCCGAGGCCCTCGACCTCGACCTCGACGATATCCCCCGGCTCAACCGGGCGGGAGAACGCCGGCGTGCCGGAGAAGAGCAGGTCGCCGGGGCTCAGGGTGATGGTGCGGGCGATGTCGGCCACGAGGTAATTCATATCCCACTCCATGTTCGCAGTGTTGTCGTCTTGTTTGACGACCCCATTCACGAGCGTGCGGATCTGTTTGCCGCGGAAGTCCCAGCCGCTCACGAGCCCGGGTCCTACCGGGGCGAGAGTGTCGCTGCCCTTCACCCGCAACATCGAACCCGCGTCGGTGTCGCGGAAGTCGTGCAATCCGAAGTCATTGCCGATCGTGTAGCCGGCGATGTAGTCGCCCGCTTCGGCCGGAGACACGTTGCGGCAGGTGCGGCCGATCACGATGATGATCTCGCCCTCAAAGTTGAGCCACTTGCAGCCCTGGGGACGAACGACCGATCCCCCATGGCTGTTGAGCGCGGTCACCGGCTTGTGGAAGTAGGTTGGTGCCGCCGGAAGCTTCGTCATGAATTCGTCGGTGCGGCTCGCATAGTTGAGGTGCACCGCGATGATCTTCGACGGCACGGTTGGCGGCAGGTGCAGCGCGTCATCCACCCCCACCTCACGACCGTCGGCGGCAACCAGGGTGTCGCCGCGGCGCACCACCTCGGTGGCGAATCCGTCGAGCAGGATGCGGCGGGTCTCAGTCAGCACAGGGTCACTCACGCGACAGCACCAGGTTCTTCGCGGCCGGAAAACCGTCCTCGGGGCGCGGGAACCAGACATGCACCTGGCCGGTGCCGATCGAGTTCTCGTACTCGCTGTAGAGCACTCCCGGAGCGGTGCACGCCTCCTCGCCGATCGCTCCGATCGTGAGCAGCCAATGCCCGAACATGCCCTCGGGGCGCACCTTGTGGAATGCTGGCATCGTCTCGAGCACCCTCGCGTGGTCGCCCGCCGTGAACCAGTCGAGGCGCTCGCAGTCGGCGACGCGGGCCGTTTCCGAGAAAATATGGCTCGGGTCGGCCATCTCGTGCTTGCGCAGTTCGCGCAGCTTATAAAAGGTGTGCGAGAGGGCCCCGGAGGCAAGCAGGATCACGCGTCGATCGCTCTTCGCGATCGCCTCACCGATGGCCCGCCCTGCGCGCAGGAAGTCCTCATCCGTCGCGGTCTGGCAGAGACTCACGCTGATCCACTTCTTGTCGGGCAGCCCCTCTCCGAGGTACTTCCAGAGGTTGATCGTCGCGTACATCACCGGAAGATCCGGGTCGTCTATCGGGGTGATCCAGGTGCCGTTCTTCTCGTCCTGGGCACCGATGAGCTCGGCGAGTTCAGGGTCGCCCCGGTAATCGAATGGCACGCCGTGCATGCCACGCGGAAGTTCCTCGGAGGTGAACAGCCCGTGGCGGCGTTCCTGAGACGTGACAATGAACTCGACGGTGGATGCCCAGTGGCTGTCGAGCACGATGACGGTGTCGTACTCGTCGGACTCGAAAACATCCGCTCTCAACTTCTCCAGGCCCGCGACCAGCGTGGAGTCCTTCCCTTCGTTGAGCTCCATGCGCGTCTGAACCGGCAGCATGATGGTGGGCACGTGCGCGATGAGGCCCACCCCGACAATTTCACCCATGAGCTATTCCTTCCATCCGTTGGGAGCGACGACCGTATTTTTCACGTCCGCGTAGAAATCGAAAGACCAGGTGCCGCCCTCACGGCCCACCCCGGACTTCTTCGAGCCGCCGAAGGGCGCCCGGAGATCGCGCACGAAGAAGCAGTTGACCCAGATCGTGCCGGCCACCAGGCGTGTCGTGATCGCCTCCGCATGGACACGGTTGCCCGCGACGACCACGGCGGCGAGACCGAATTCTGTGCCGTTGGCGAGCTCGATCGCCTGCTCGTCGGTGGCGAAGGTTTGCATGGTGAGCACCGGCCCGAAGACCTCCTGCGTCACGATCTCGCTGCCGGGCGTCGGGTCGTCCACGAGGGTGGGGCGGAAGTAGAGACCGCCGAGCCGAGAATTCTGCTCGCCCCCGAAGACAATGGTCGCGCCATCCGCCGTCGCCCGGTCAACGAATCCGGTGATGCGTTCGAAATGGGTGCGATGTACCTGCGGGCCGATGTCGCTGAGCGGATCGCGCGGATCGCCCTGCACGAGCGACTCGACCTTGCGTGTGAACGCGGCGGTGAACTCGGCGGCGATACTCTCGTGTACGAGAAGTCGTGTGCCCGACAGGCAGACCTGGCCGGCATTGTCGTACTGCTCCACCGCGAGGGATGCCGCGAGCTCGATGTCCGCATCCGAGAGCACGATGCACGGACTCTTGCCGCCAAGCTCGAAGCTGCACGGGGTGAGGTTCTCGGCCGCCGCACGCGCGATGGTCTTGGCCGTCGGCACCGAGCCGGTGAAGGAGATGCGGCTGAGACCGGGATGCGCGACGAGCGCGGCGCCGGCTTCGGCACCGTAGCCCTGCACGACGTTGAACACGCCATCGGGGAGCCCGGCCTGCTTGGTGAGGTCGGCGAGGAAGGATGCCGTGAGCGGCGTCCACTCCGCGGGCTTGAGCACCACGGTGTCTCCAGCGGCGAGCGCCGGGGCGATGCGCCAGGTCGCGAGCATGAGCGGAGCGTTCCAGGGGGTGATGATCGCGGCGACGCCGGAGGGATCCCAGGAGACGTGGTTGGTGTGGCCGCGGGTCTCGAAGTCTTCGACGTCCAGGTGCTCGACGAGCCAGTCGGCGAAGAAACGGAAGTTGTGGGCGACCCGCGGCATGACCCCGCGCAGGTTACTGCGCAGCAGTCCGCCGTTGTCGAGGGTCTCCATGTTGGCGAGCGCATCAAGATTTTGCTCGACGAGGTCAGCGATGCGGTGCAGGATCGCGGCGCGCGCAGACGGTGAGGTCGCCGCCCAGCCGGGGAAGGCATCCCGGGCGGCCTGGACGGCCAGCTGCACCTCTGAGTCGCCACCGCGGGAAATCTCCCCGAGAAACGAGCCATCGATCGGCGAGCTGTTGGAGAAGCAGGCATCGGATGCCACGCGCTCGCCGCCGATGTAATGGCGTGTGTCGACCGAGACACCCGCGACCTCAATGCAGTGAGATGTCGCGCGGTGAGGCTTCGCGCGGTGCGAGCTTTCTGTGCTGTCTATCACGCGACCTTCCTGCCGGGCGACTCCTCATAAAGTCATTCGGATGCTAATGAACGACCATAGCGAATCTCGGGAGGCTCTACAACCATCCCCTCTGGCCGTGTCCCCGGCGCCTTCTCAGCCGGAACAGTGTGAAAATACTGTCATTTGCTTTGCTCCTGTTGAGGTTCTGCATCTCAAGTGAGCGTCGCCGCAATGAGTCGAGGGTGTTGTGTTTGAAGCTGTATGGCGCATTCGCCTAGTGGACGGGCCTGTTCCCGCCATCATCAGCGCACTCGCCCTCATCGCGGTGCTCGGGCTGGTCGCTCGGACGCCGCGCGGACGCCGGAAGATCACGCTGGTGGCCGGCGTGGCGGGTGCCGTCGCCGGGAGCATTCTCGGCTGGCTGCTCTGGAATCAGCTGAATACCTTCACTGGCACTTCCGGTTTGAGTGATCGGTTCCTGCTCGCTATCAGCCTGGCTGGGCTCGGGGTGCTTGCGGTCATTGTCAGTGACTCCCGTGTTCGGCGGCGCTGGATCGGGGTTGTCGTCGCCACGAGCGTTCTCCTCGTTGCCGGGGCGGCGGGAGTGAACATCCAGACCAATCAGTTTCCTGCGGTCGGGTCGCTGGTGGGCAAAACCGTGGTCGCCGACCTCTCCCTCCCTCCGCTGTTGACGCCGACCTTTCGTGGCGATCCGTCAGAGTGGCACCAACCTCGCAGCATGCCACTCCACGGTCGAGTCGGGAGCATCCGAATACCGAGTGTGGTGTCTGGTTTCAGCGTGCGCGACGCCGTGATCTACCTTCCCCCCGCTGCTCTTGTCGCTCATCCTCCGCGCCTTCCGGTTCTGGTGATGCTGTCGGGGCAACCCGGAATTCCGACCAACATGGTGTCAACCGTCGACATGCCGACGATCCTCGATCGATTTGCCCGCACCCACCGGGGATTGGCACCGATCGTGGTGATTCCCGACCAACTCGGAATGGCCTACGCAAATCCGATGTGCGTGGACTCGCCACTCGGAAATTCTGCAACCTACCTTTCGGTGGACGTACCCAACTGGATCCGCGCCCATCTCAACGTGATGAACAATCGCACCAAGTGGGCGATCGGGGGCTATTCGCAGGGCGGCACCTGCTCGATTCAGCTCGGCTCACGATTTCCCGGCCTGTTTGGCAGTATTTTCGACATCTCCGGGGAAATCGCGCCCCACCGAGGAAGCGCAGAGGCGACCATTACGGCCGCGTTCGGAGGGTCAGCGGATGCCTACGAAGCGGCCAAGCCGCGGTCGCTGATCGCCGCGGGCGCACCCTTCGCCGACACGCTGGCGATCTTCGCCGTTGGGGCGACCAATCCGAAGTATCGCCGCACCGCAGCGACGTTGGAAAGTGCAGCGAGAGTGGCGGGGATGCGAACCGTCACAATCGTGGCCCCACATTCCGGTCACGAGTGGCCGACCGTTGGCTACGCGGTCGAACACGGGCTGCCGGTTCTGTGCCGCAACTGGGGCCTCGAGTAGCACTCCACCACGGACAACACCCGGAGGAAGTGACCGACCCGGCTACTCGGCTTTCTCCACATGTGCGGTCACGAGGCGAAGCATTTCGGCGAATTCGTCCCGACGTGAAGGATCGATCGGACTCGCGATGTGCTGCTCCTGGAGGTTGAACGCCGGGAAAAGGGTGTTCATCAGCGTGCGGCCAGCGGGTGTCAGCTGTACGACAACGAGTCGCCCGTCGCTCGCGCTGCGCTCGCGCACGAGCCACCCACGCCCCTCGAGTGTCGACAGCACCCCGGTGAGGGTGGCCTTGGAGAAGCCGCCCTCGAGGGCGATCTGGCGGGTTTCGATCGGCTCCCAGATCCAGGTGACCCACAGCACGACGAAGGCCGTCCACGACAGGTTGTTCTCGGAAAGAACGGTGCGTTCGAAGTGATTGCGCACCGCATTCGCCGCACGAAAAAGATTAGAGGCGACGGCCATCGCGGAGTAGTCGAGCCGCAGGTCACCGAGCCGGGCATCGACCTGGCGCTCGGTCTCGGCAAGGGTGTGCGCTCCGGCCATCGGGACTCCTTCTCACAGACGATGCTGACTCCGCTCACTCTAATTGACTGCCCGATACGCTCCGCCGCCCTGTCGCGCGAGAGTCGGATGCCCTATCGTGAACTTGTTCGTGTCCAAACAACATCCCACGACCTGACTGCGAGGACTGAGTTGACTTCACCGACGAGTGTCACCCTGGCCGATCTGGACCTCTTCGAGACCGGCGACCCCTGGCGGGTCTTCGACGAACTTCGCGCGAATACTCCCGTGCATTGGGACGAAGAGGATGCCCCGAACCACGGCTTCTGGTCGCTGACGAAGTACCACGACATCGTGGGCGTGCTTCGCGACACCGAGACCTTCTCGAGCGAACGCGGCACCGTCAACCTCGAGGAGCTGGATGCCGAGCAGATCGAAGCGCGCAAGTCGATGCTCGAGACGGACGGCGTTCGGCACCGCTCCCTTCGCCGGCTCATGCAAGGCGAGTTCACGCCCAAGGCCGTGGTCGGCTACGAAACCTTCCTGCGCGGGCTCACCGCCTCAACGCTCGATGCCGCCTTCGCCAAGACCGAGTTCGACTTCGTCGCCGAGGTGGCCGCAGACTTTCCGATCCGCGTGCTCGCCCGCATGCTCGATGTGCCCGACGCCGATATCCACAAGCTCATCGACTGGGGCAACCGAATGGTGGGTAACTCCGATCCGGAGCACACCGATGTGCTTGCAGATTCGGAGGAGAGCGAGAAATATCGGCTGCTGCCGTTCCGCTCCCCCGCCGCCCAAGAGGTCTTCGACTATGGAAACGACCTCGCCCGTCAGCGGCGCGGTCGCGATGGCACCGACCTCGTCTCGCGATTGGTGAACCAGACGCCGATGGATGGCATCCCGTTGAGTGAACGCGACTTCAACAGCTACTTCCTGCTGCTCGTCGTCGCCGGCAACGAGACCACCCGGCACACCATCACCCACTCGATGGACTATCTCATGCACAACCCCGACCAGCTCGCGCTTCTCCAAGAGAAACCAGAGCTCATCCCCTGGGCTGTCGAGGAATTCCTGCGGCTGGCGAGTCCGGTTTATCACTTTCGCCGCACGGCCACCCACGACACCGAGATCAATGGCCAGGAGATCAAGGAAGGTGACAAGGTCGTGCCGTGGTTCGCCGCCGGTAACCGGGATCCCGAAGTCTTCGACGACCCGTACCGAATGGATGTCACGCGCAACCCGAATGAACACATGGCATTTGGCCGGGGTGGGCCGCACATGTGTCTCGGTAACGCGCTGGCCAGGCTCGAGATCCGCGTGATGTACGAAGAGCTGCTGCCCCGCATCACCGGAATGCATCGACTCGGGGAGGTTTCCAAGCTGCGCAGTAACTTCGTCAACGGCATCAAACGGTTCCCCGTGAGAGTCGAGTTGGCCAGCGCGAAATGAGCAACCAAATTCAGCCGCCCGAGTCGCAGCCCGCCGAGTCTCACCCCATCTGGGGAGATGAGTCTGCGACGGTGGAACTCGCCGCGGACTGGGCCGCGCGACGGGTGGTTCGGCACACCGATCCGCTCACCACCGCTCGGTCGGCGACCGAGCTCGCCGCGGATGCCGGGCCAACGATTACGGCATCCGGCATCGGAGCGGAAGCTGCGCTCAGCGTGTTCGACCGCGTACTCGAGCCCGCCACCCGCTCGCAGGAAGATCCACTCAATCTCGCGTACATCGCCGCTGCGCCCACCCGTGCGGCGGTCGCCTTCGACCTCGTCACCAGCGCCGCGAACATCTTCGCCGGTTTATGGGAAGCCGGCGCAGGCGCAATCTATGCCGAGAACGAGGCACTGGCCTGGATCACGGGCATGCTCGGCTGGCCAGAAAGCTCGGGCGGATGCTTCGTCGCCGGCGGTACCTCCGGCAATCTCTCGGCCCTCATGACCGCCCGCGAGACCGCAAAGGCTCGCCGCGGAGGTCGCCCGGCCGGCGGCTGGCAGCTCGCCTGCACCGCTAACGCGCACTCCTCGATTCGCTCGGCAGCAAAGGCGCTCGACGTCGACGTCGTAGAAGTGCCGATGGACGCCCGCGGTCACCTCACCGGAGTGGCCCTGCGAGCAGTGCTCGAGCGCTCCCCCGACGTCTTCGCGGTGGTGGCTTCGGCGGGCACGACCAACGAGGGCATCGTCGACGACCTCGCGGATGTCGCGGCCGTCGCCCACGAATTCGGGGTGTGGGTGCACGTGGACGGAGCCTACGGCGGGGCCGGCCTCGCCGCCCCCAGCGTGCGCGCGCTCTTCGACGGCATCGAGTCGGCCGACAGTTTCATCGTCGACCCGCACAAGTGGCTCTTCGCCCCCTACGACTGTTGCGCCCTGCTCTATCGCGAACCGGCTCTCGCTCGGGCGACTCATTCGCAGCATGCAAGCTACCTCGATCACATCGACCGCGAATCCTGGAATCCGAGCGAACTCGCACTGCACCTCAGTCGGCGAGCGCGCGGACTCCCGCTCTGGTTCAGCCTCGCCACCCACGGCACGGACCGCTATCGTGACGCCATCGAACGCTCGCTCGACACCTCGCGCACGGTCGCGGCGGCGATCCGGGCATCCGATCACCTCAGGCTCGTGCGAGAACCGGAACTCTCGGTCGTGGTATTCGACCGTCCCGGATGGCAGCCGGCCGACTACGAGCTGTGGTCCCATGCAACGGCCCTCGAGGGCACCATGCTCTGCGTTCCGACGACTCTCGATGGTGCGACGGTGCTGAGGCTCGCCTTCGTCAACCCGGAGACGGATGCGGCGAGAGTGATCGAGATTCTCGAAACCCTTCGCTAGCCGACCGCGGACTCGGGCAGCAGCCCGGCAACCCGTTCCAGGTAGGCATCCACGAGGGCGGCGGTGCGAGTCCGGGATGCGGTCTCCTCGGCGCGGGTATGTGCAAGCAGGGCGTCCGGATCCTGGCCATCCGCCGCCACCTTCTCAGCCCCACCCGCGTTCAGCCAGCCTTCGAGGCTGGCGGCGGTGAGTTCGGGGTGAAACTGCACCGCAAGGCTGCTGCCGTGGGTGAAGGCCTGGGAGGCAGCGGCTGTGCGAGCGATCTCGCGAGCTCCGGCGGGCACTGTCCAGCGGTCGTAGTGGAATTCGAACCAGGGACCGGATGACACGAGCTGGGGATCATCGGTGTGCACGGCCGTCCAGCCGATCTCGGGTCGTCGTGCGACGGCGACCGCCCCGCCAAGGGCACGGGACATCAACTGGCCGCCGAAACAGATACCGAGCACCGGGATCTCCGCGTCAAGAGCGGCACGCAGCCAGGCGACCTCTGGCACCAGCCAGCGGCCGATCTCCTCGTCGTCCCAGGCGCCCCATGGCGCACCCATCGGCACGAGCAGGTCGTAGTCCGCTGCGTCCGGAAAGTCGAAGTGCACGTTGGGGCGGCCGGCATGGTTTTCGTCCACGATGAGGAGCTCATCCACCTCGAACCCGCGCTCTCGCAATCGATCGGAAACCGGGCCGGTGGGGCTCACGTGATCGTGCTGCACAAAGAGCGCGCGCATCCGCATCCTCCCTGTCGATCCGGAGGGCCGAAAATTTCGCAGATGTCGTCGTCGACCGGATTTAGCCTTAGTATCGCACTAATCGTTCAGGGCCGAACGATCCAGTGCCCCTGGTTACCGGGCCGGAGGACAAATGAGTATCGATGCAGCCGCTCTTCACACGCAGCTGGAGGAACAGGGCATCGACGTATTGCGGCTGGTCTATGCCGACATTCTGGGCATCACCAGATCGAAAGACCTGCTCGTGAGCCAACTGGAGCGCACCGCGACCACCGGCCCGACCTTCTGCCAGGGCGTGTGGGTGACTACGACCCAGGGCGGGGTGCTTGACGGAAACGACATCCTGTCCGCCGGGCTTCAGGACCTCGTGAGCCGCATCGATCCGACTTCCGTGACGCTGATGCCGTGGGAGCCGGGGGTGGCCTTCGCTATTGCGGACGCTTTCGAGCCCGACGGTGCCGCGAGTGCCCTCGCGCCGCGGTCGGTACTCCGCGGGGTCATCGAGCAGTACACCGCTCACGGGCTCACCGCGGTGATCGGTCCAGAGCTCGAGTTCTACATCGCCGAACGCGGGGAGACCGGCCAATGGCAGCGCGCGCTCACCCGCACTGGTCGCGTCTATACGACCGGCGCCTGGGTCGACCCCGACGGCACCTTCCTGCACCTGCTTCGGATGCTCGACCGCATGGATATCGGAGTGGTCGCCGGAAATCACGAGTTCAGCCCGTCGCAGTACGAGATCAATCTCTGGCATGGCGAAGCTCTCCGCGCCGCGGACCGCACCTTCCTGTTCAAGACCGCGATCAAAGACATCGTGGCGCGCACCGGCAAGCTCGCCACCTTCCTCGGCAAGCCGTGGAGCGATGAGGGCGGCAGTGGTTTCCACCTTCACTTCTCAGTGGTGGATGCCTCCGGTAACAACCTGATGAGCGAGCCGGACGGACAGCTCTCAGCCACCGCAAATCACCTGATGGCAGGCATCCTGGCTCACGCTCCCGCGCTCGCCGCATTTACCAATCCCACTGTGAATGCCTACAAGCGCTTGGGTCCGGACACGCTCGCGCCGTACCGCGCGAACTGGGGCCACGATAACCGCAGTGCGATGGTGCGGGTGCCGCCGGAGCGCGGAGCAGGCACGCGTCTCGAGGTTCGCATCGGCGACGGGGCGGCCAACCCGTACCTGATGATCGCGGCCGTGCTCGCGGCCGGGCTCGACGGACTGATCCACAGGCGACAGGTGCCGCCGAGCGCTGATGGCTGGTCCTATGAAAATGAGGCCGCCGAAGTGCTGCCGACCACCCTCACCGCCGCTCTCGATGCGCTTGACGCCGATACCGTTTTGCGTGGGGCGCTCGGCGCTCCGATCGTCGACGTCTTCAGCATGTTGAAGCGGGATGAGGTGGAGCGCTACGAGCACGCCACCGACGACCCTGGCACCCGCGATGTGACTCCATGGGAGTTGCAGGAGTATCTCGAGGACTACTGAGGAGCGGTGGCGGTGTCGGAGGCCCTGCGCCCGGTAAGGGAGGTGCATGCCTCTGCAGCTGCAGTCCTCTGCGGCTGCAGGCGTCTGCAGGCTGCAGGCGTCTGCATAAGCAGCGAAGGAGGGAAATCTGCCGAATAGCGGAAAAACCCCCTCCATCAGGTGCGGATCGCGCAAAAGACCCTCCCTCGCGGAGCGGCGCAAGCGGGCCGCGGGCACCACCGCCGCGAGTTCCTAGGGTCAGCCGACACGCACAGCACCACACCGCATCGTCTCGTACAGCACCACACCGCATCATGTTGCACAGCGCCACAACACCCCACGGCGGTGTCGGATCTCACACCGCGCGGGAGCGATCCTCCACGAGCTCTCCACCGGTGAAGGTGACACCGAGTTCGCGATAATATCCGCCAAGGATCTCTTCGACCGGCAGGATCGAGTGCAGCTCGTCCCACGGTGAGTCGGCGAGCGAAAGCTCAGCATCTCCGCGCCACGCCGGCCCGAGGTCAGCGTCGATGGTGCCCATCGCCACGAGCTGATCAAGTGACAGGCCCTCCCCCTGGCTGATCGATGGTAGGAAACGGTTGTGCAGCATCCGGTGCCCGTTGACGAAACCATTGTGTTCGGAAGGTTCGCGCAGCGTTACGACGGCGGATGCTAGCCGATGATCGTAGGCCGCGAGCGAAGCGCCGATCTGAGCCCCGGCTTCGAGCCGTGGCGTCGCCTTGCCATGCGAGAACAGCCGCGTGACGTGCACGGAGCCGAGTTTCTTGGGGTAGCCCTGGAACCATCCGCGGCCGATGGCGAAATCCTTGGTGACCCAGATGGCGACGCAGCGGCTAAAGGTGACTCCGCGGTGCGAGCAACGCACCACCACGAAGGCCTCGAGATATTGCGCGCGAACCGGATCGAGCAATTCCAGGCCGCCTTCGCTGCAAGATTGCCAATCTGCCCAGATGATGGCGACGGCGCCCGGGCGGTCGGGCGAGAGTTCGATATCGGACGGAAGAATAGCCCGCACATTGGCTGGGTCGGTGAGGTACTCCACCGTGAGCAACGTGCCGGAGTAGTACCACGGCGGCTTCGGCACGAGGGCGCTCGCGCCGGTCGGTGTCAGCGGGGCCAGAAATCCGTTGAGAGCAGTCATAGCGCCAGAGTGTAGTCCAGTTCGATCGCTTGTTTGTATCCAAATGAACTTCTCGAAAGCACTTGACGGCACGGCTCCCGTTCGTCATTGTTAGCTAACTCGTTCGGATACGCACGATAATCGCCTCCCTGAACTGCACTCCCGCCCTAACTCAATGAGGAGTATCGCAATGGCACTTGCGCAAGAGACCCCCGCCTCCGATACCGACGCCCAAACCTCTCTCAATAAGGGTCGCCTCGGCACTGTCGGAATCGTGTTCTTCGTCGTCGCGGCCGCTGCTCCGCTTGTCGGAATGACTGGCGCCGTGCCCGTGGCCATCGTGCTCGGCAATGGGGCGGCCGCTCCTGGCGCCTATCTGGTCGTCGGCATCACCCTGCTGCTGTTCAGCGTGGGGTACGCCGCTATGAGCCAGAGGGTCACCAACGCCGGAGCGTTCTTCGCTTACATCGGTCGCGGTCTCGGCCGCCATGTGGGTATCGCCTCGGCGTTTGTCTCGATTCTCGCTTATGTGGCGGTGCAGCTCGCGATCTTCGGTTTCTTTGGTGCGGTCATGGCTGGCCAGGTCGGAATCCTGCCGTGGTGGGTGTGGTCTCTCGTTTCCTGGGCGGTGGTGACCGTGCTCTCGTTGCTGCGGGTGGACGTGGGCGCACGGGTGCTCGGCGTGCTCATGCTCCTCGAACTCACCGCGCTCGTGGTCACGTCGGTGGTCATCCTGGCGAGCGGCGGGCCGGAGGGCATCAACTTCCTGGCATCCTTCAACCCGGCCGCGATCCTCGCTGGCGGACTCGCCGGATCGGCTGGCATCGCCTTCGCGTTCGCCTTCGCCTCCTTCATCGGATTCGAGGCCACCGCGATTTACGGTGAAGAATCGCGGGATCCCAAGAAGGTCGTGCCGCGTGCCACCTACCTTTCGGTGATCGTGATTACCGTGCTCTTCGCACTTACTGCCTTCGCAATGGTCACCGGCATGGGCGCCTCCCACGTGGTCGAGAAAACCGTCGCGCTCTCGACCGTCGCCAAAGTTCCGCTTGCCGCTCCCGCGGAGGTGCTGTTCTCACTAGCCGCGCAATACGTGGGACAGTGGATGGCGACGGTCATGTCGATCCTGGTGCTCTCGAGCCTGTTCGCCGGTCTTCTCGCCTTCCAGAATGCGGCCAGTCGCTACCTCTTCGCGATGGGCCGCGGTGGGATCCTGCCGGCCAGGCTCGGCACCGTCAATCGTCGGGGGGCGCCGGCCGCGGCATCCGTCGTCACGTCGATCATCACCGGGATCGTCATTGCGCTTTTCGCCCTACTCAAACTCGACCCGATCCTCACCCTCTTCTACTGGTTCAGCGGGCTGTCTGTCGTGGCGATTGTGCTCATTGAAATTCTCGTCTGCATCGCCGTCATTGCCTACTTTCGCACGCACAAGGGTGAGGAGAATGTGTTTCAGACGACGATCGCGCCTGTTCTGGCCACCATCGGCCTCGTGCTCGGCGAGTACCTGTTGATCTCTCGCTTCGGCCTGCTTGCCGGCACTGTGGTCGACGGCGTCGATCCGACAGTCGCCGCCTGGGGCCTCAGTGCCATCGGCTGGATTCTCGTTCTGCTACCGTTCGGGCTGCTCGGTGTCGGGTATGTGGTCTCGCGCGCCCGTACCTCCGTGAATGAGGAGCTGCTCCGGGACGTGATTTCGTAGCGGACGGGACAAGCGCGCGCGCCGACGCGACCGCGCGCCGTTTCGTCAGCCATGCGGTCCTCCTTTCGACAGCACGGCTGACAAACGGGCGCATGGTCCCTCGCCAATGCGACGGTTGCCTGCGTCCACTGGGGCTTCCTCCGGCTCCACACCACGCCGACGCCGCCCTTGCCACGGAATGACGGTGTGGCACACCGTAGCCCATCGGGACATTCAGGATTGGCGCCTTCACGGGTGTTCGCCAGCGACGTCAGCGAGTCGGCCGATCGTCGTCGACCGGCCGCAGCCGCCTCGTGGATCGGATACGTCCGGGCCACGGGCTTCCCCAGCATCATCTGGCGGATGAGCCGCCGATACCCGACTATGCGCAACAGCGTCGACCCTGCGGCTGATCGTCGTCGACCGGCAGGCGAACGCTGGCGCGATCATGTGCCCGTTTGTCCCGCACGACGAAGGCCGCTTGGGATCGCGGAGCAAAACGCGGAAGGTCCGGAATCGCAATGACTCCTCCACCTTCCGGTGGTGCTTCTGCTGTCCTCGCTTCTGCGAGGACCTCCACCCTTATCGAGACAAATAGGCCGGTCGATAGGCTTCCCGTTGCCCGACCAGGCAGCGTCTTCAACCGTGAGAGGGCGACAATTCGGTGAAAACTAAAATCCTCGCGGTATTGCCTCAACCCGGAGTCAGAATGAGGCCACGTGGCAGTCACGCTTCAGATTTCCTCTGATTCCGTCAGAGCCGGTTCAGTTGAAGCAGCTCTGTCCCTCTTCGTACAAATTCGGCGACTCTCCGGTGTGCTCGGTGCGCTCGGTGCGATCGGTGCGCCCAATACTCGAGCCACGATCATCATGAACGCAGAAGGTGTGCTTGGTCCAACGCATCTCAGTGAGTGGGTGCAGGCCAACAAGCAAGCACACGCCGATCCTGGTACGGAGGCTGTAGATCCCGATCTGCGCGACTATTTCGATGAGCCAGCGGAGCTCGTGAAGGAACTGGGTCGATTCGAACTGATTTTGGGCCGTGGGTCGTAACTCGTTCGGCTTGCGCGGCGCTCTGGGCTATGGCGGATTTGACCAAGCCTTTCCATATTCTACTTGGCGTGGAGGGGGCGGTTCAGGGTCGCGTAGTGGCCGTCCCACTTGAGCCCACATAGCCTGCCAGTTCGACCTCTACGGTCCCGTCGTCCGCTCATTTCGAGAGGGCGGCGGATTGCTTTTTTGCCCTCAGACGGGCAATGGCTAAAAACTAGAAAAGGAAAGTAGCCATTGTTCGCCTACTTCCGCTTGTCGAGATGGTGCACCCCCCCGGACTTGAACCGGGAACCCACTGATTAAGAGTCAGTTGCTCTGCCAATTGAGCTAGAGGTGCGATCGGTCCCCATGAGAAACGCGAGAACCAAGGGTAAAGATTAGCATCGAGAACCGGTTGTCGCGAACAGGTCGCAGCAGCGGCTCGATCCGTAGGATTGTGGACAGTATTCGCCGCAGCCGAAGGAGAAGCAAGTGACTACATCGACCAGACTCGAGGTGGGGCAGACCGCCCCCGCCTTCACTCTCGACGACCAGGATGGCGCGCGCGTTTCGCTCAGTGATTTCGCCGGAGACAAGGTCGTCGTGTACTTTTACCCCGCGGCATCAACCCCGGGCTGCACGACCGAAGCCTGCGACTTCCGCGACAACATCAACTCCCTCAAATCGGCCGGCTACACGGTCATCGGCATCTCGAAGGACGCCGCACCGGCGCTCAAGAAGTTCCAGTCAGAGCAAGGCCTCAACTTCCCGCTGCTGAGCGACCCCGACCTCGCCGTACACAATGCCTACGGCGCTTTCGGTGAGAAATCGCTCTACGGCAAGACTGTGATGGGCACGATCCGGTCGACTTTCGTCGTTGACGAGACCGGTTCCATCACTCTGCCGCTCTACAACGTGAAGGCGTCGGGCCACGTCGCGTCGCTGCGAAAGAAGCTCGGCCTCGATGCCTGAATCGACCTGCGCCTGAGTGTTCAGGCCTCGGGCAGTTCGTCGCGACGTCGGGTCGCCGCGATCACAGTTGGGGTGAACAGAAGGATGATTACCGCTGCGGCGGGCAGAATGAGCAGCCAAGCGATGTCCGGGCGTGAGAACGGGGCCTGAAAACTGCCGATGCCCACCGCGATCTGCAGTATCTGCCAGGTGATCGCTCCACCGCGAATCCAGGACCTGCCCCGGAGGGTGTGGACTGCCATTGTTCCGACCCAGATCGCCGCCAACAGGTCGAGTAGCAGCAGAGCGATCGCCGTCGCCACGGAGTCCGGGCGCGCAATCAGGAGTTCGACTACGAGGTAGCAAGCGAGCGCTGCCAGAGCGGCGCATTCGAGCGCCAGCAGAACCACCAGCAGGAGTAACAGCGCCGGTCGGCGCGAGACTCTCGGTTCACTCATCACTATGGAACCCCACCCGACTATTGATTTGCGACACTCAGTATGAGATTCTATGTGAGGTTGATTTGCACTCACAGGGCCGTGAGCATCCACCGAACCCCCTGAAAACTTTCCCCAAGCTTGGTCTATGACCTCTGCTCAGGGCTCTACGGCCCTGCGTTCGCAACAAAAGGAGCACCCCCAGATGGACTGGCGCGACAAAGCCGCATGCCTCACGGCCGACCCCGAACTCTTCTTCCCCGTTGGGAACACCGGTCCGGCTGTCGACCAGATCGATAAAGCCAAAGCTGTGTGTGCCCGGTGCAGCGTCACCGAGATGTGCCTCCAGTATGCGCTCGAGACCAGCCAGGACTCGGGCGTTTGGGGTGGCCTCAGCGAAGACGAGCGACGTGCCCTCAAGCGTCGCGCTGCTCGCGCCCGTCGCGCCTCCTAGCTCTCGGCTCGCTCGACCCCCGCGTGGGGCCTGCGCATCGAAGCGGGACGACCGCTGGCTAGCTATTTGGTGAGCCAAGCCAGCGGCATCTCGATGGTCACTTCGGTGCCGCTGCCCACCATGGTGTGCCAATCGATCGTGCCACCCAATTCACCCTGAATAAGGGTGCGCACGATCTGGGTGCCGAGCCCTGAGCCGACCTTACCCTCGGGTAAACCGCCGCCGTTATCGCGCACCTGCACGGTCAGGGTCTCCTCTGAGCGCTCGGCGGTAATCTCCACGTTACCTTCGCGACCGGCTAGGCCGTGTTCCACTGCATTGGTCACAAGTTCGGTAAGCGCGAGGGATAGCGGCGTCGCATATTCGCTCGGAAGTGCTCCAAAACTGCCGGTGAAGGTGGGATGCGCCTTGGTGTTGTGCGTGGACGCTATCTCGGCGATGAGCTTGAGCACCCGGTCGAAGACTACGTCAAAGTCGACATTCTGGGTGAGCCCTTCACTCAGGGTGTCGTGAACGACCGCGATGGCCGCGACCCGACGCATCGCCTGGTTGAGTGAATCGCGGGCCTCGTCCGAATGAGAACGTCGTGCCTGGATCCGCAGCAACGACGCCACGGTCTGTAGGTTGTTCTTGACCCGATGATGGATTTCGCGGATAGTCGCGTCTTTGGTGATGAGTTCGCGCTCCTGGTGACGCAGCTCCGTGACATCCCGGCACAGCACGATTGCACCGACCCGCTCACCGCGGTCCCGGATCGGGATGGCGCGCAGTGAGACCGTGACCCCCTTGGCCTCGATATCGGTGCGCCACGGGGCCCGGCCTGTAACCACGAGCGGCAGCGACTCGTCGACCACGAGCTTGCCACTCAGCAGGGAGTTGGTGACCTCGGCGAGCGACTCGGCCTCGAGTTCACCGGCGAACCCCATGCGGTTGAAGGCCGACAGTCCATTCGGGCTGGCAAAGGTGACGATGCCGTCAACATCCAATCGCAGGAGTCCGTCGGATGCCCGAGGGGCACCACGCCGCGGCCCCGTCGGGGCACCAAGGTCGGGAAAATCTCCGGCACAGATCATCGCGAACAGGTCGTTAGCGCACTCATTGAAGGTAAGTTCCTGACGGCTCGGAGTTCGTGCCTCGCTCAGGTTGGTATGGCGAGTGATCACAGCGATCGGATGCTCCGTGGTCTGTGCTCCCGTCACCGAAAGCCGTCGGAGCACCGGCACCGCCCGCACTCGAGTGGGGGTCTCCTCGTACCAGTCGGGTGCGGCGGAATCCACGATCTGCGCGGAGCGGAACGCCTCGGTTACCTGGCCCTTCCACTCTGGCTTTATCACCTGGCCAACGAAGTCGCGATAAAAGAGCGTCGCCGAGCTCGACGGTCGCGCGTGCGCGACCGCAACGAAGTCATCGTCGTGAGTCGGAATCCACAGCACAATGTCGGCGAATGCGAGGTCGGCAAGGAGTTGCCAGTCACCGACGAGGAGATGCAGCCATTCGACGTCGGCGTCGTTGGAACGACCCTGGGAGAGAACGAGGTCTGAGAGCGTCGACACGGGTCCAAGTTTAGGCGCGCTGGCGAGGTGGCCGGTTTCAGCCGGTGTCAGCCGATGACGCGCACGGTGAGGCCGGAGTCTGGTCCCCAGCGAAACGCCAGACGGGATGCCTCGGTCACACCCGCCGCGGAGTCGGTCACCCCGTGGTTCAGGTGATAGCTCACCGGCGCGCTGGAAAGCTCCGAGCGAGCGAAAGAGCGCACGTTAGCGCAGACTGTGTCATCGTGATCGCCGGCGGCGGTGCTGAGCATGCACACCTCGTCGGGCGGGGGATTGCGATGGGCAAAGACTCGAACCCCGTAGTACACCCCGACAAAGCGAGTGGAATCACGAGCACCAAAAGCACTGTCGCCGCCGCAGAGAAGATGATCGTCGGATGGCGGCGCCGCATCGACACGAAGGTGCCGGGAGGTGCAGTCGCGAAGCGGGTCTCCGCGGGGCCTCACCCCCGTGTGGTTCGATCGCCTGACGAGCCGCGAAGATGGCGTCGTCGAGCGCTCCCGCGTCTCGATCCAATTGCTGCTCAAGGAGCAGAAGCCGCGCCTCGCTCTCACCCTCACCCAGCCTGACAGCCGCACCCGATTCGGCCACCGCACCGATCGGATGACTTCCGCTCATGAGAATCACACCAGCCACTCCGCGAACGAACCAAAAGAGATCCTGCGCTCTCGAACTGTATTGCGAGCTGTATTGCGAGACAATGGGGCGAATGCGCGGAACACCCCGCGCCCGGCCCGAGGAGAACGCGTGGCACAGAAAGACTCGAAGAAGAAGCTCTCGAAGAAGGCCTCTGGCAAGAAGAAGCTGGTGAAGGCCGCCAAGTCCGAGCGAAAGAAGGATGCAGCAAAGAGCGAGAAGAAGGCAGCCCGGGCTGCCGGGGCCACCGCAAAGAAAGCTGTTGCACTGAAAAAGACAGCACCGGCCAAGAAAGCGGCGCCAGCCCGCGACGTCGCCCCGGCAACGAAAGTCCCTGCGACCCGCGTGCGACGGACTCCGGCCCCGAAACCTGCCGAACCCTCCCTCGCCTGGACCGTCGTCGCGCTTCGGGCGCACGCCCGTGCTGCTGGAATCGTCGGATACTCGCGGATGAAGAAGGACGAGCTTCTCGAGGGGCTTCGGGCACACTAACCCCAGCGCGCACCTAGAGTGGGGCCAGCGCATCGAAGGTGAGCCCGCCGGGAGCAGTTACCCTCAAGCCTCTGCGGCAGAACGACTACACCGGCAGCACGGCAGTGCGGTGCAACCAGTTTCGCCGAACTGCCAGTGCGGGCTGCGGCAAGAGTTTCTGTCGCACAAGCGCAGCGACCGCTATTCGTGCGGGAGACTTTGGCGCGATGTCTACGATTGTGCGCCCGGTGAGGATCGCGCCGTCGAAAGCCGCCTGATCATGCGGCACGAGAACGGGATTTGCGATTCCACCGAAACGCTGCAGGGTCTGGCGCACTTGGCCTGATGCCCCGGGGCCGATCGCGCTCGCCCGCAGCTTATTCATTACAACCGTGATTCGATCGGTGTCGATCGTCTCCAACAGGTCCACGTGTGCTCGGAGGAAGCGAGAGAGTCCGACGGGATCCGCCGCGCCGACGGCAACCACCTCATCGGCGGCCCTCAGCGCCGCGATCGTCGCTCCATTTCGCCGAGGCGCGAACAGGTCGCTGCTGATCTCTTCGTCGTTCTCGAGGCTTGCCCCGGTATCGAGGATCGTGTAGTCCACCCACTCTCGACAGGAGGCAATGGCGGCAGTCACCCGCTCCCCGGAGAGCTCCGGCCAACGACTCGGACGGCCGATTCCCGTCAACACCCAGAAGCTGCCGCGTGCCGTGAGGTAGCGCTGGCCAATGCGCTCCAGCTCGAGCCTTGTGAGCGCATCGGCGCCGGCCAGACGGCAGGCCGCCGCGAAGCCGGGAGCCTCATCGAGCAGACCGAGGGCCGGGGCGATCGATCCGCTGTGCGTGTCCACGTCAGCGAGAGCCACCGTCACTCCGGCGGTCGCGAGTTCGGCGGCGAGGCAGATCGCCATCGACGTGCGTCCCGGAGCGCCGGCTGGACCCCACACGGCGATAACCGTACCGTTGCGCGGCTGCGCGGCGGCATCCTGTGCACCCGGATGCCCGAGCAACAGCATCTCGATCTCCGCCCAGTCGGCATCGGCGGCAACCACCTCGAGAAGGCCAAGGCTTGCCGCATAGCGACGCTCCGAATCGGTGGCGACCAGTGCGACGATGCGCACTCCGGTGGCATCCGCTTCAACTATGAGGCGGTTGTTGAGGTAGCGAGTTGAGGCTGCGAGGATCACGAAGTCCGGTACCGTCTGGGCCAGCTGAGATGCGAGCTCGTCGGCACTGGAACACCGCACCGATAGCTCGAACCCCTGGCGCACGAGCTGCATCGAAATGCTGTCTTCGAGCTCTAGGGGGAGAGCCAGAGCAACCGTGGACATTGCTCAGCCCCTCACAGGGATGCTCGACGGCACGAGCGACAGGGCGGCGGCGTTAGCGATCGCCTCGAGCACTGCCGCGGTCTTCGTGCGGGGCACGAGCAGTTCCACCGACTGTTCCGATCGGTCTGCGATCACGCCTTCCGCGGTGATCACCCGAACCACCGTCGCGGATGCGACCAGCACAGATGGGGGCCCGAACACGCTGTCTTCTGTCTCCTTCGCGCACCAGAGATCGACGACGCTGCCGTCTCCGATAGACCGCGCGAGCTCGCCTCTCACACTCACCACGATCGAAGCAACGGCCGACCCGAGGACATCGCCGACGGCGGAGACGGGAATGAGTTCACCCGCCGATACCGCGCGCGTGACCACGAAACCAGTGCGCGGGATGTCGCCGTCGACGAGGTACTTGCCCCCAAGGGAACCCAGGCGCACGCTACGCGCATCGAAGTCGGAGGCATGCACCCGGTCGCCGAGGCTGAGGGATGATCGGGCGGCATAGACGAACACGCTGCTCTCGGCGGCCGAGACAACGGCCACCACACCGAGCACCGAGCCGACGACGAGCGCAATGCCGATGGCGAAGCGCGGATCGAACCAAAACGCTCGTGGTGTGCGCTCGGAGTCGCCGGCGCCACGTCCGGACGGTGCCGGGCGGCTCGACACCGTCCTGCGCCGCGGCACCCTCATCGTGCTCACCACATTCCTCCGGTCCCTGCGGCATCCGTGCTGCAGGACTCCATGTTCGCCACCACGGCGGCCCCGCGGGAAAGTTATCCACACCCCCGTCGTGCGGATTGTCCGCCCTCCATAATCGAGGCATGACGCACTCGGATTCCCCTGGCCAGGATGCCGCTCTCGGCCGATTCCTGACGCTCGCCGACACTGCGGACGTGCTCAATATTTCCGCAAGCCAGGCGTACGCTCTCGTGCGGTCCGGCGAGCTGCCCGCAATCAAGGTGGGGGGACATGGGCATTGGCGGGTGGAGCGCTCGGTGCTCGAGTCATACATCGAGGCCAAGTATGAGGAGTCGAGGCGGATGAGCCTCTGGCAGCAGTGCGACTATGCGAGCCTCTCGGAATATTCCTTCGGCTTGCGCGGAGCACCGGGCAGCACCCCGGTGGAGTAGGACTCAAAACCTGACGAAAAGCAGCCGGGTAAACGGCACGATCCGGTAGTGCGAGACCAGGTTTTCACGGCGAACCGTGCCTGCCTCGTGCACGGCGAGATCGAGGTGATCCCGACCCACCCGATCGATCGTGCCGCTGATCACACCCTCGCTCATCACGAGCTCGACCGACTGACGCCGTCGACACAGATCTCGTAAGACGAAGGCGAGACCGAGTCGCCGAGACAGTCCGCGCTCGGACTCGGTCACGGCAAGCTCTTCGAGGCTGTTGCTCACCTGCGAGCGGGTGAGTAGGAGGCCGGCGATCGCGTCGAGAGGCAGGATGAACTGCGCACCTCGCAGGGTCTGGTCCACCACGTCCCCCGAAATCCAGTCGCGGCCGAAGGTACGCGGACGCAGATCGAGCGTTGACCCATTCACGAGTGAAACCCGCACCGGTCCGTCGTCACGCTCCGTGCCGAGCGCAAAAAGACGGTCGCGAATCGAGAGTCGCCCGAGGCGAAGCCGCTCCTCCTCGGCCCGCAAATCGGTCTCCTCGGCACCGAGCTCCTGTTCGAGCTGGCCCTCGAGATCATCGAACAGATTGTCCCAGCGCATGCAGCGACGCTAGCGACGGTGGTGCCCTGGCGGAGCGGGTTATCCACACCCCCGCGTTGGGGCATGGACAGCAAGCCCCCAATGCTGCTTGAGTGGCTCCTCAAGACGTCACCCCCATTTCGGGGGTAGACCCTTCCTCGACCCAAACCTCGTGGGGACACGCACATGAGCGATGCACGGCCAGCACAGCACCCCACACCGGTCGCGCCGTTCGGCGGCCTCCCGAGCAAAGTTATCCGCTCACCATTCCAACCGGACGAGTTCTTCGGTGCGCAGCCGGCATCGCGATCGTCCCTGCCCAATCCCCAGCCGCTGCTCGAGAACCTCACGCGCTGCGTGATCGAAATTCTCGCTGGTGCACGCGATCTCGAACAAATCTCTCGCTGGGTGACGGATGATGTCTATCGCCACCTGCTCAAGCGGGTGGTCTTGTCGTCTCGCGCGCGCCAGGCCACGGGCCAGGTTGTTCGGCGCCCCACCTTTTCGATCGGATCGACATCGATTTGCGAACCGCGAGACGGCGTGGTCGAAGCCGTCGTGATTGTGCGCAATCGGGCCCGCACCCGCGCGGTCGCGCTGCGACTGGAAGGGCTCGATAACCGGTGGCGGGCCACCGCGATCAACGTACTTTAGTGGCGCGACGAGGAACGAGCTACGAGCTACGAGCTACGAGCTACGACTCAGCGGTCCGGATTCTCGTCATCGTCGTCGAGTTCGGCGAGCGCATCGTCGCGTGATTCGCTGGCCTTGACCACCACCCGGTCGCGAGCCTCCTCACCCCGTTCACGCAGCTCGGTCGCCGTGATCGAAACGCGCTCGCGAAACTCCTCGGCGGTCTCGGTGGTGCGATCCGCGACATCCTTCGCCAGCCCGGTAGTGCGATCCGCGACATCGCGCGCCGTCGTCGAGGTCATCCCGGCGACGTCCTTCGCCACTGACGTGACCCGCTCGGCGAGGTCAGTGGCCACCGTCACGGTACGATCGGCGACCTTCCGACCCGCATCCGCCGTGGCGCGCACGCTGTCAGCGATTGCTGCGGGAGTGGCCTTCGCTATCGATTCCGCCTTCGCGCGTACCGCGGGAGCCTGCTGGCGGGCGTATCCCTCCACTTCGATGCGGGTCTTGCGCACCCCGGAGCTCTCCCACAGGCGTCGGGTCGCTCGAGCAATCTGCTCGAAGCGCTCGCGTCCGGCGTGTGCTCCGAGAACATAACCGACGGCGAGCCCGACAATAAGCAAAAACTTTGATCTCATGAGACCAGCCTAAGCACTGCGGCGGGAAGCGCGAGCGGGTTACCCCAGCGCGTTATCTCCCCAGCAGCACGGAGAGGCCGGTCAGCTCTTGCGCTTGTCCTGGGCGCGCCGTTCCGCGCGGTTGGCAGGGGCTGCACCGCCACTGTTCTGGCCGAATGTGCCACGCTGGCCCTCAGCGGTGGCGGCCTTACCGAAGGAGGACCCACCGCCCGACGCATCCTGCGCCTCCTGGGCCTTCGCCGTGGACGCCCGGTCGAGCTGACCGCGCGCATTGCGCACCTCCACCTCGCCCTGATTGTCGGCGTTGGGTGCGGAGTAGCTGAGACGATCGACGGGAGCGGCGTTGCCGGTGAGTCCTTTGGCAGCCACGGTCGGAACAGCAGCAGTGGCCTCTCCTCCTCCGGTCACTTCGACCTCGAGGTTGAACAGGAAGCCAACGGACTCTTCGCGGATCTGCCCCATCATGCTCTGATAGAGAGCGAAACCCTCACGCTGGTACTCGACCAGCGGATCGCGCTGAGCCATCGCGCGCAGACCGATTCCATCTTTGAGGTAGTCCATCTCGTAAAGGTGGTCGCGCCAGCGACGATCGATTACCGAGAGCACGACGCGACGCTCGAGCTCGCGCATGGCGGGCTCTCCGAGGGCGGTCGTGCGTGCCGCATACTGCACCCGGGCATCTGACAGAATCTCCTCGGTGAGGAAACCGGTGGTCACCTTGTTGCGCGATCCCGCCTCGCTGAGCAGTTCATCGATTGTGATCGACACCGGATACAGCGTGCCAAGTTCGGTCCACAGTGCTTCGAAGTCCCAGTCGTCGGCGTGTCCGTCTGAGGTGTGCACGTCCACGACCTCGGTGATCACGTCTTCGAGGAACTTTGAGGTGCGGTCCTGAAGGTCGTCGCCCTCGAGGATGTGCCGGCGGTCGCCGTAGATCGCCTCCCGTTGGCGGTTGAGCACGTCGTCGTATTTCAGCACATTCTTGCGGATCTCCGCGTTGCGTGACTCCACCTGGCCTTGGGCGCTTCGGATCGCGCGGCTCACGACCTTCGACTCGATCGCCAGGTCCTCCGGCACACTCCCCCGGCCCATGAGGGATTCCGCGGCCGCAGAGTTGAACAGCCGCATGAGATCGTCGGTGAGAGACAGGTAAAACCTGCTCTCGCCCGGGTCACCCTGGCGACCGGAGCGACCACGCAGTTGGTTGTCGATGCGGCGCGACTCGTGGCGTTCGGTACCGAGCACGTAAAGCCCACCGGCCGAGACGACCTTGTCGGCTTCCTCCTGCACGACGCTCTTGACCCGGTCGAAGACGGTAACCCACTCCGTCTCGTACTCCTCCGGAGTGTCGATCGGGCTGAGGCCGCGCTGGTTCATTTCGGCCACGGCGAGGAACTCGGCATTGCCGCCGAGCATCACGTCAGTGCCGCGCCCCGCCATATTGGTGGCGACGGTGACGGATCCGAGGCGGCCGGCCTGGGCCACTATCGCGGCCTCGCGGGCGTGATTCTTGGCGTTGAGCACCTCGTGCTTCACGCCACGCTTGGCGAGGAGCTTCGAGAGGTATTCGCTCTTCTCGACGCTCGTCGTGCCCACGAGCACGGGCTGACCCGTGTCGTGCCGCTTGACGATGTCTTCCACCACCTGGCCGAACTTGGCCTCCTCGTTCTTGTAGACGAGGTCGGACTGGTCGATGCGCAGCATGGGCTTGTTGGTGGGGATGGAGACCACGCCGAGCTTGTAGGTGCTCATGAACTCGGCGGCCTCGGTCTCGGCCGTACCGGTCATGCCCGAGAGCTTCTTATACAGCCGGAAATAGTTTTGAAGGGTCACGGTGGCGAGGGTCTGGTTCTCGGCCTTGACCTCGACGTTCTCTTTCGCCTCGATCGCCTGGTGGATGCCCTCGTTGTAGCGACGGCCCATCAGGATACGGCCGGTGTGCTCGTCGACGATGAGCACTTCGCCGTTCATCACGACGTAGTCCTTGTCTTTTTTGAACAGCGCGGATGCCTTGATCGAGTTGTTGAGGAACGAGATAAGCGGAGTGTTGGCAGATTCGTACAGGTTGTCGATGCCGAGGTAGTCCTCGACCTTTTCGATACCGGGCTCGAGTACGCCGACGGTGCGCTTCTTCTCGTCGACCTCGTAGTCGACATCCGGAACGAGCTTCGTTGCGAGGTTCGCAAACTCCGCAAACCAGCGATTGGCTTCGCCGGAGGCGGGACCCGAGATGATGAGCGGGGTGCGAGCCTCATCGATGAGAATCGAGTCGACCTCGTCGACGATCGCGTAATTGTGCCCACGCTGCACCATGTCGCTGGCCTGCCAGGCCATGTTGTCGCGAAGATAATCGAACCCGAACTCGTTGTTCGTTCCGTAGGTGATGTCGGCCTCGTACTGCTCACGCCGCTCGAGCGGAGTCTGGCCGGAGAGGATGACACCGGTGGACATTCCGAGCGCGCGAAAAATACGGCCCATGAGCTCGGACTGGTAACTCGCGAGGTAATCGTTGACCGTGATCACATGCACGCCACGGGATGGGATGGCGTTGAGGTAGGCCGCGAGGGTCGCGACGAGCGTCTTGCCCTCGCCGGTCTTCATCTCGGCGATGTTGCCGAGATGAAGCGCCGCGCCACCCATGAGCTGCACATCGAAGTGACGCATACCAAGGGTGCGCTTGGCTGCCTCACGCACGGCGGCGAACGCTTCCGGCAGCAGGTCTTCCAGCGACTCGCCGTTCGAATACCGCTCGCGAAACTCTACGGTCTCCTTCTTCAGGTCCTCGTCACTGAGTTCGCTGAAGTCATCTTCCAGGTGATTGACCGCTTGCGCATACCGGTCCAGTCGTCGAAGGACTCGACCCTCGCCGACACGGAGGACCTTCTCGAGAACGTTGGCCACTGCTAACTCCAGATGAATGGGGGACACGCCACGACAGCACCGCGGAGCGGGGCCTGTGACCAGTTCGTAATAGTAACAAGACTAGCCGGTGGCATAGCCGACGGTCTGGCCCGTCCGCGCAGTGAGGTCGCCCCGCGGATAACCCAGAAGTGGGGCCACCGCGTGTGCAGTGACCCCACAGCTTTGGTGCGGACGGCCTGTTCTTTGCCAGCCTCAGCCGCGCATTTTGCGCGACCCCGCGGGCTCCTGCAGTTCGCTCGTGGAATCGTCGAGGCCGATGACGCCGTAGTCCCAGCCCTTTCGGCGATAGACGACGCTCGGGCGATCGGTTTCCGCGTCCATGAACAGGTAGAAGTCGTGCCCGACGAGTTCCATATGGTAAAGAGCGTCATCCACCGTCATCGGAACCTGCGCGAACACCTTCTTGCGGATGACTACAGGGCTCCACGCCGCCTCCTCGTCCTCCGGGATCGCATCTTCAATCACGGCAATGGAACCGGTGCGCACCTTCTCCATCACAGCAGCATCCGCGGGTGTCACGTCGGTGCCCCCGAAGCCACCGGCGGTCCCTTCGCGAATCGAGGCCGGTCGATGCTGTCCTCGGTGCACCTTCTGGCGGTCCTTCGCCCGACGCAGTCGCTCGACGAGTTTGTCGAGTGCGAGATCAAGAGCGACGTACTTGTCGGATCCGTTGGACTCCGCCCGCACGAGCGGTCCCGGTCCGATCAGGGTGAGTTCGACCCGATCGTCACCGCTTGACCCGTTCTTCTCGTTGTGGCGGCTCACCTTGACTTCGAAAGCGAGGGCCTTGTCTGCAAGATGGAGGACCTTCTCGGCCTTCTCGGTCGCATATGACCGAAATCGATCCGTGATTCCCACGTTGCGGCCGTTGATGGAAATTTCCATGGCACTCCCCAGTTCCTGTTGAGTTGACGGCACGTCGCCCGGGTGAACCAGGCGATAATTCCGCGCCTCTTTTGCCCACCGTAGTCCTCGTCAGGCGTCGATGTCACGGCTTATCTCGAGCTCTGATGACAAACCCAGCGAATGCCGAGGCGTCGCCGCGAGTACGGCTGCGCCCACCACCTCCGCGCCGCCATCACGCAGTGAGCGAATGACCTCGGCGAGGGTCGCACCCGTGGTGACGACGTCGTCGAGCACCAGAAAACTTCGTCCATTCAGCGGTCTACTCGCCGCCATCGAACCGACAAGATTCACGGCACGCTGCGCCCTATCGAGAGTCTTTTGGCTTGCCCTCTCGTGCAGGTTGACGAGCACCGACACGGGTCGTGGCAGGCCAGCGGCCCGCGCGAGCAGTCGCACCGGATCGTAGCCGCGCCGCCGGAAAGACGCGCGGTTCACCGGGGGAATCGCGAGTTCCACCGAGCCGGTAACGGAGGAGCCCACCTGAAGCATGGAGCTGGAGACCGCGCTCCACAGCGGCACTGCCAGCGCTCGTGCAACATCCGTGCGCCCCTGCTCTTTGAGGCCGAGGATGGCGCGGCGCGGCACTCCGTCATAGGCGAGTGCAGCCCACACTGGCGTGCCGTCGTCGAGAGGTCGCGCGAACGGGCGCGGCTGCAACTGCCCGCGGCATCCCGAGCAGAGAGCGCGATCGTCGACATCACAGCCGGCACAGGCGAGGGGCAAAACGACCGCCAGGGCATCGAGAACGGCCTCCCGCAGCGAATCAGGAATCGTGAGTGCCATGACCGGAGTCTGCCCGTACCGTCGGCGCGGCATCACCGTGTCGGCACCGGTCGGAGGACGCCACCGGCGGTTGGGAGGCTGTGCAGGACTAGCGCTGGGTGGCGATGAAGTCCACGGCGACCTTGGCCGACTGCCAGCTGCTTCCGCCCCAGCTGTAGAGAGTGGAGTCGTCGCGACCGAGCACGTGCAGTCCGTTCTCGCCCTTGTTGCCGCCGACGATCTGGCGAGAGGGAACGAGCGAGCTGAGCGCCGTCTTCTGCCCACCGATCGCATACAGCTCGACCCTCGATTGACCGTCGGCGGTGAGAAGGGTGCCGACCGTCCACTGGTCGACCCAGGTCGCGTCGACGGCCACGCCGTTGCCGAGTGAGACGTCGACTACCGCCGGGCCGATTCCTGTCGGTTCGAGCTTTTCGTTGCGCAGGATCGCCGCCACCATGAGTCTCGGTCCCGTGGGGGTAGACAGGAGCATGAGCACTCGAGCACCTTCCCGCGACACGGCGAGGGAGATCATCTGCGATCCGTCCTGCAACTTTGCAGAAATGGGGTGGGCCGTGCCGGACGGGTCGTAGACGTTGATCGCGTTCGGCGCGCTTTTCGGCACCGACCAGGTGTATCCGGCCTCGTCGAGTGACGGAGCGATGAGATCCGGGCGCGGATCGATGAGAGCCACCGTGCCCGTCTTGCGCACAACTGAGACCCCCGCGCTGCCGAGAACAGCGACCTCCTGCTGGTCGGATGAGATCGTGGCATCCCGCGGACCGAGAGAGAGCACTTTAGTGCTGATTCCCGCAAGATCGGCGACGCGGTTGTTTGCGTAGAAGCCGAACTCTTTCCTGCGCAGCACGAGCGCTTGGCTGTTGACGGAGAAGTCGACCTGCGGACCGGCCGTTCCCGGGTCGTCGGCCTGCACGGGGGCGCCCTGGATCGACAGGCGCACCTGCGAGATGCTCGATACTGACCGCAGGCTCTGGGAGAGCTGCAGGTACATGTTCTGGCGGTCACGCGCGCTGGCCACGAGTGCCTCCTTCGAGAGGTCCACCTGGGCTACACCGTCGGCCGGGGTGATGACGCTGCCAGCATCCGAGAGCTTTGTGCCGTCCGGGAACCGGGAGAAGGCCGCCCCCTTTAGCCAGTCCGGCGGCCCGGCGAGAAGCGCGGTCACGATTCGGGTCGAGGCCGTACCGATCGGGTACCAGCGCACGTCGGGTACGAAATACTGGTTCTGCTGATCGAGAAAGTAGAGCGGATACTGTCGGAAAATGCGCTCGAAGGTCTGGTCTGCGAGCACGATGCCATCCGATGCCGCACTGATGCGCCACTGGTTGCCTTCCTTCACAAAGGAAAACGGCAGGGTGAATGACTGACTGGTCTGCGAGTAGGCACCCGTGCTGTCGACCGTGGCCAGTGTGTCGAACGAATACGCGAGCGAAGCAGCACCGAGCTGGCTGATACTCGGCGTGCCGGAACGCACCTGCACGCTTTGGCGCGGATCCCACTTGGTCTTGAAATCGGAAGAGAGAAACTGCTTGGATACGGCGTAGCCGCCAGTCGCCGAGGTGAATGACGCGACGAACCCGCGGAGGATACTCTGCTGGCTCGCTCCCGCCTCCGGACCTTGCGGATTGAATGCGATGTTCGAGCCGGTGCTGTCTTCGCTCAGCGACAGCCCGGCATTCACCGGTCCGGAGCCGGGGATACCCACACATCCGGTGAGCGCGAGAAGCATGGCGGCGATCACCGCGGCCAGGACTCCCGGTCGGCGGTGGTCACGCATCGCGCACCTCCTCGATATGAACGGCGTCGTCCGGGGGCAGTTCGAGTGGTGATGAGACGATCGCACGGCCGCGTTCCCGGGGCAGGGTCAGCCGAAAGCACGTGCCGATGCCGAGTTCCGACCACACTTCGAGTCGACCGTCGTGCAGCGTCGCATCCTCCAGCGAGATCGCCAGGCCGAGACCGGTGCCCCCGATAGTGCGCTGGCGGGAGGGGTCTGCTCGCCAAAAGCGATCGAAGACCCGCGAGACATCCGCCGCTTTCATGCCGATGCCGTAGTCACGCACTGTGAGCGCTATCGCTGTCGCGTTGCTATCGACCATCACGACGATCGGTTTGCCTTCACCGTGCTCCACCGCATTACCGAGCAGATTGCGCAGCACGCGACGAATGCGACGGGCATCGATCTCCGCCTCGAAATAGCCGCCGGGCGCGACGAAACGCAGCGAGGAGCCGCGCTGTTCGGCGAGCGGCTGCATCCCCTCGACCGCATCTTCGACCAGCCGCACGAGGTTGGTTGGTTCCAGTTCGAGCTCCACGGCGCCCGCGTCATAGCGGCTTACCTCGAGGAGATCGGCAAGCAGCACTTCGAACCGTTGCACCTGGGTGTGCAGAAGTTCCGCAGTGCGCGCCGTCGCAGGAGCGAAGTCATCCCGATGGTCGTAGAGAACGTCACCCGCCAGCCGGATGGTGGTCAGCGGCGTGCGCAGCTCGTGCGAGACATCCGACACGAACCGCTGCTGAAGGCGCGACAGCTCCGCAAGCTTGGTGATCTGGTGCTGGAGGCTATCGGCCATGCCATTGAATGAGCGGGCGAGGGTGGCGATCACGTCGTCCCCCCGCTCCGGAATGCGCTGCTCCAACTGGCCAGCGGCCAGCTTCTCACTGGTTTCTGCGGCGAGCCTGATCGGCCCGACAACGAGCCGCACCACCGTATAGGTGACCGCGCCGATCAGCAGCACGAGCGCGAGTCCGCCGAGGGCGAGGGTCTGTTGCACATATCCAAGGGTCGTCTGAACCGAGGAAAGGTCATAGACCAGGTACAGCTCGTAGCTGCCAGCAGTCGGCACGCGCACCTGCGATCCGACGACGAGAGCCGGCGAGCCATCCGGCAGCGTCGCCGACTGGTACTGCACGTGCGCAACGTCCTTGACCACTCTCGCCCGGAGGGAATCGGTGACGACACTGTCGGGGAAGTTCGTGGACGACACCGGCTGCATGTTCTGCGGCGTCTCGGCCTGCCCCGGCGTGCGTTTGATGGCGAACTTGGTACTGGCCGGAGCGGTGGTCGACGGCAGAAACTTGTCGGTTACGGAGTTCGCCACGATATCGAGCTCGACCGTCGGCGCCTGGTCATTGGCCGGCTGCGCCGCATCGAAAGTGCTCTGGGCCTGGTTGTGGATGGTGCGGGCTTCCTGTTGTACCTGGATGCTCCGCGACGCAAACAGGTTGTTGGAGATGCTCACCGAGAGGAATGCCCCGATCACGATGACTGCGAATCCGGAGAGCAGCACGGTGATCGCGACCGTACGGAATTGGAGCGAGCCCCGCCAGAATCGCAGGAGACGGTCGATGTAGGAGCGCCAGTCAAAGCTATTCACGTTCGAGGCTCTTCCCGGCCGGACTTTCCGCAGTTCATAGCTTGGTTCAGTTGCTTGAGCCCGCGCGATAGCCGACTCCGCGCACGGTCATGACGATGCGCGGGTTGTCCGGATCTTCTTCTACCTTGGCGCGCAGGCGTTGCACGTGCACGTTCACGAGTCGGGTATCGGCCTTGTAGTGATAGCCCCAGACCTGTTCGAGCAGCATCTCGCGCGTGAAGACCTGTTGCGGGTTGAGAGCCAGCGCGAGAAGAAGCTCGAACTCCAGCGGCGTGAGGTTGATTTTCGTCGTGCCGCGCTTCACTTCGTGGCCAGCGACATCCAGCTGAAGGTCACCCACCTGGAGCAGGTTGGTGGCAGCGGTCGGCGTCGGACGCAGGCGGGTGCGGATGCGGGCGACAAGTTCTTTGGGATTGAAAGGCTTGACGACGTAGTCGTCGGCTCCGCTCTCGAGCCCGCGCACGACGTCCGTTGAATCGGACTTGGCGGTGAGCATGATAATCGGCACGCCGGATTCAGTGCGGATCTCCGCGCAGACCTGGATGCCGTCTTTTCCTGGCAGCATGAGGTCGAGCAGCACGAGATCGGGCTTCGTCTCGCGAAAAGCGGCGAGCGCGAGACTGCCGTCTCCGCAGAAGGAAGGTTCGAATCCCTCGGAGCGAAGCACGATTCCGATCATTTCCGCGAGGGCGGTGTCATCATCGACTACGAGAATGCGTGCGGTCATCATCCGGTCTTCATGTGGCGGTTCGGGTCTGAGACAGGCTCAGCTGCTTTCGCATAAGAGTAGTCGAGTGTGGAAGCATAATCCCATGGGCTGGAGAGCTCCCGGACGCTGAACGCCCGGACCGTTAATCCTGTGGCGCGACGAGGGGATCACGAGTGACCGACGAACAGAAGTGGGCGAGCCCGGGGGCAGCAGTGCCACCCAGCGGCGGCGCCGTGCCTCCGATCATGCCTCCGGTGGGGCAACCGGTCTACCCGCGCTTCATCGGCCAGAACTCCGGCGCGGGAAGCGGCTACGCCTATTCTGGCGGCGCGCAACCGGGCTGGACCCCGCCGCCGAAGCCGGGCCTCATCCCCCTGCGTCCACTCGATCTCGGCACGATCCTCGGTGCGTCTTTCCGGGTGCTTCGTCGTAACCCGAAGCCCACCTTCGGCGCGGCGCTGCTCATCCAGGGCAGCGTCTACCTAGTGCTGATCCTCGCGGTGGCCGGGGTCACTTTCACTGCCGTCTCACGTGTGAATTCGAGCACCAGCCAGAACACAGACCAGATCACGGCCGGTGCGACCGGGCTCATCGTCGTGGCCTCGATCATCCCAGCGCTGCTCGCCGTGATCGCCTCGGCCGTGCTGCAGGGCATCATCGTGCTCGAGGTCTCGAGCGGCGCCGTCGGCGAGAAACTGACGCTTCGGGCCCTCTGGACAAGGGCTCGGGGCCGCATCGGAGCGCTGATCGGCTGGGCCGCGCTGGTCGTGCTTGCCTTGACGGTCGTGCTCGGTGTCATCGTGGTCATCATTGTGTTGCTCGTGGTCAGCCTCGGCACCGGAGGGGTCATCGCCGCAGTGCTGATCGGCTTCCTCGCGTCCATCGGTCTCGCGGTCGTCTACGTTTGGCTGAGCACCAAGCTCTCCCTGGTGGCGAGCGTGCTCATGATCGAGCGTCTCAGCATCCGCGAGTCCGTGGCCCGCTCCTGGTCGCTCACGGAGGGGTATTTCTGGCGCACCTTCGGAATCACGCTTCTCGTGGCAGCGATTATCGGTTTCGTGAGCCAGGTGGCTTCGATTCCCCTTTCCATCGTCACCCAGTTCGCAACGGTGCTCTTCGACCCCCAGGGCCAGAAGGGCAGCGGAGTGACCGTGCTTCTCGTGGTGGTCGGCCTGCTTGCGGTCGTGATCGCCGTCGTGATCCAGTCCATCACCTCCGTGGTGCAGTCGGCCACGACGGGACTGATCTACCTCGACCTGCGCATCCGGAAGGAGGGGCTCGACCTCGAACTGGTGCGCTATGTCGAGGCGAAGCAGTCGGGGAACGCGAATGCGGTCAGCCCGCTGCTGCACGGCGCTCCGGTCGCGCCGGCGCCGGTTCCTGACGGGTCTCCGTGGGCCTGATCGCGACGACTCTCGCCCTGGTGCGACTCGATGTGCCGGTGACTCCGGACTCCGCTGAGGGCCAGCGGTGGATCATCCAGGAGCTCTCGAAACCGGAATACCGGGCCGCCCAACCGACCTGGTTCGACCGCGCGTCGAAGGCATTCTGGGACTGGCTGCAGTCGCTGAAGATCGACGGGGGGCCCGGCGTCCAGGGCCCGATCCTGATAATCGCACTAATCGTCGTGGTCGCTGCCCTCGTCGCGGCTTTCTTCATCTTCGGCGCCCCGAGGCTCAATCGTCGAAGCGCGGGAGGCGGTGCGTTGTTCGGCGACGACGATGCGCGGGATGCTTCCGCGATGCGCCGTTCCGCCGAGGAGGCCGCGGCCCGGGCGGACTGGGTGCTCGCCATCGAGGAGATCTTCCGCTCGATCGCCCGCGGGCTCGCCGAACGTACGCTGGTCACGGTCTCCCCCGGCACCACCGCACGGGACTTCGCGCTCCGCGCAGGTACGGTGCTACCCGCCTTCTCGGAGCGGCTCTCGGCCGCGGCATCCGCTTTCGACGACGTGCGCTACCTCAGCCGGGCGGGTACCGAAGCGGTCTACCGCTCGGCCTCAGCCCTTGAGAGCGACCTGCGCGCGGCCCGTGCGGCATTGTCGTCCGCGGTCACGACCCCGTGACGGTTTACGGCACCACCCTCACCCCAACGATTCGCGCCGCGAGCCGTAAGGGCATGTTCTGGATAATCGCGGCCGTCTTCCTCGTGCTGATCGCCGTGATCGCGTTCGCCACCACCGGCGCCAAGACCGGCGGTGTGCCATTCTCGGCGACCAATCCGGCACCGGCCGGCAGCAAGGCGATCGCTGAGGTTTTGCGTGCAAGGGGAGTGGATGTCTCGGTGCCCGCGACCCTCGCGGGCGCCCGCTCCGCCCTGCGCGACTCCCCCGGCTCGACGCTGTTCCTCGTCGACTCCGCGTCCCACCTCGACTCCGCGCAGCTGCGTTCCCTCGCCGCTCTCGCCCAGCACGTCGTGCTGCTGGCCCCAACCTTTGCGCAGGCCAAGGCCCTGGCGCCAGAGGTCGGTCTCGCGGGAGTCGTCGGCCGCGCCTCCCTCACCGCCCGCTGCGACCTGCCCGCCGCGCGCGCCGCCGGGCGAGTGACCGGTGCCGGATCCGGATTCCGCATCATCGACGGTGCCGCGGACGCGACCGGATGCTTCGGCAGCGGCACCAACACGTTCTCGGTCGTCGACATCAGCCGGGCGGGGCGACACATCACAGTCGTCGGCACGACCGACGCCTTCGCCAATGAGCACATCGCCGAGCATGGCAACGCTGCACTCGCGCTCACCCTCCTCGGCGACAATAATCGGCTGGTCTGGTATCTGCCGACGATCGACGACTCATCGATCAGCGGCCCGAGCATCGCCGAACTCACGCCCTCCTGGGTCGGCTCGGTCTCCACGCTGCTCATCATCGTCGCCATCGTCGCCGCGTTCTGGCGGGGACGCCGCCTCGGGCCCCTCGTGGTCGAGAACCTTCCGGTCGTCGTGCGGGCGAGCGAGACGATGGAGGGCCGGGCGCGTCTCTACCAGAAGGGTGCGGCGCGACTGCGGGCTCTCGACTCGCTGCGCATCGGTGCCGTTTCCCGGCTGGCCACGCTGTGCGGCCTGCCGCGGCTCTCCACGGTGGATGACGTGATCGCGGCCGTCTCGAGGATCACCGCGCGCGATCCTGCCGACATCCGTTCCCTGCTGCTCACAGCGGAGCCCCGCACCGACCGTGATCTTGTGCGGCTCTCCGACGAGCTACTCGAACTCGAGCAGCTCGTCGCTCGCGACGTCCGTCCGTCCTGAAATACGAAACCCACCATGGAGAATTATCCAATGACCGAGACCGACCTGGCTGCACCCTCCCTCGATACCCCGAGCGGCTCCCCCGCCCTTCGCGAGCAATTCGCCCGGGTGCGCGGGGAAGTGGGTAAGGCCGTGGTCGGTCAGGATGGCGCCGTCACCGGGCTCATGATCGCGCTGCTCGCCGGCGGTCACGTCCTACTCGAGGGGGTGCCTGGTGTCG
Source organism: Frigoribacterium sp. (assembly GCA_025408445.1). Taxonomy (GTDB): domain Bacteria; phylum Actinomycetota; class Actinomycetes; order Actinomycetales; family Microbacteriaceae; genus Lacisediminihabitans. The sequence goes on from JANYIZ010000046.1 coordinate 35,249, forward strand.
CGAAAACCCTGCTCGTACGCACCCTGAGCCGGGCGTTGCAGCTCGAGACGAAGCGAGTGCAGTTCACCCCTGACCTGATGCCGGGGGATGTCACGGGCTCGCTGGTCTATGACGCCCGAAGCGGTGAATTCGACTTCCGCGCCGGTCCGGTGTTCACGAACATCCTGCTCGCCGACGAGATCAACCGCACGCCCCCGAAGACGCAGTCAGCGTTGCTCGAGGCGATGGAAGAGCGCCAGGTGAGCGTGGATGGCGAGACCAGGCCGTTGCCGGTGCCTTTCATTGTGGCGGCCACGCAGAACCCGATCGAGTACGAGGGCACCTACACGCTGCCCGAGGCACAGCTCGACCGCTTTTTGCTCAAGCTCGTGCTCGAGATCCCCGAGTGGGCCGACGAGGTCGAGGTGCTCACTCGCAGTGCCGCCGGGTTCAATCCCCGTAACCTCGAGGCCGCGGGCGTCACCGCGGTGCTGGATGCCGAGCAGCTCGCCGCCGCGCAGGAGGAGGTTGGACGGGTGCGCGCATCCCCCGATCTGCTCGCCTACATCGTGGACCTCGCCCGGGGAACGCGCCAGAGCCCGAGCGTAAAGCTCGGAGTGAGCCCGCGCGGAACGACGGCTCTGCTCTCGGCCGCAAAGGCGTGGGCCTGGCTCAATGGATTCGACTCGATCACGCCCGACCATGTGCAGGCGATGGTGCTGCCGGTCTGGCGGCACCGCATCCAGCTGCGACCAGAGGCGGAGCTCGAAGGCGTGGCACCGGACGCAATCCTGCGCTCGATCCTCAGCCAGGTACAGGTGCCGATCTAGATGAGCGGCGGCTTCTGATGGCATGGTCGGGTCGGTTCGTGCTGCTTCTCGCGCTCGGCATCGTACCGATCATCCTGCTGAACCAGCCAGACTTGCTCGGTATCTGGCTCCTGTTCGCGATGCTCGTAGCGATGCTCGACCTGCTGCTGGCGGGCTCCCCGCGGCAACTGCGACTGGAGCGGGAGCTGCCCGAGCGCGTGCGCCTCGGCGAGACCGTGGCATCCGCCCTGCTGCTCACCAACGTGGGTCGACGCACGATTCGCGGCATCGTGCGGGATGGCTGGCAGCCCTCCGCGGGCGCGTCACCGACCCGGGCGCGGCTGGTGCTGCCGGTGGGCGAGCGACGACGGATCGAGACATCGCTCACCCCGTTCCGGCGCGGTGAACGACGCGCGGCGGAGGTGACGGTGCGGTCGTTCGGACCGCTCGGACTCCTCGCCCGCCAGGCGACCATCGACCTTCCCGGCGCGATCACGGTGCTTCCGCCGTTCAACTCGCGCAAGCACCTGCCGTCCCGGCTCGCTCGCCTTCGAGAGCTCGACGGGCGCACCAGTGTGATGATTCGCGGGCAGGGTACGGAGTTCGACAGCCTGCGCGAATACGTGCGCGGCGACGACGTGCGTTCGATCGACTGGCGCGCCACCGCCCGGCGCAGCGACCTGGTCGTGCGCACCTGGCGGCCCGAACGGGACCGCCGCGTGGTGATCGTGATCGACAGCGGACGCACCTCTGCCGCTCGCATCGCCAACGAGCCGCGGATCGACACCGCGTTCGAATCCTCGCTGCTGCTTGCCGCTCTCGCCACGCGGGCCGGCGACCGGGTGGATGTCGTGATCTTCGATCGACGGGTTCGCGGACGAATCCGGGGGGCGAGCGGCCCGGAGTTGCTCTCGCGAATGGTCACCGTAATGGCCCCGATCGATCCCGAGCTCATCGAGATGGATTGGTCGGCGGTGCCCTCGCTCGTGCGCTCGGTGACCAGCCAGCACGCGCTCGTCGTGCTCATGACCTCGATCGATGCGGCCGGCAGTTGCCGCGGCCTACTCGGGATGCTTCCGCAGCTCACCCGCAAGCACACTGTCGTCGTGTCCTCCGTGACCGACCCTTCGGTGCTATCGGCTTCACTCGAGCGCGGCGATCGGGACGATGTCTACCGCGCCGCTGCCGCCGAGCGCGCCATGCTCGACACCACCCGCGTCTCGGCTGCCATCCGGCAATTGGGGGCGGATGTCGTCACCGGCGCCCCCGCGGACCTCCCGCCGGCCCTCGCCGACCGCTACATCGCGCTGAAAGCCGCCGGCCGGCTGTAGAACGCTTCCGGAGTTGCGCCCGATCGTCGCATTTTTCCTCGAGGCGTGACCCCCGCCTATTTTTCCTACCGCCTCCGTGTTCAGACACGGCGGCGGTAGGAAAAACGGGAGATTGATGGCGCAGCGGCGCGCTGAACCTACTCGACCAGCACCGCCGCGGCCGAGAGCTCCACCCGAAGAGCTGCACCGAGGGAGGCATCCACGTTCGTCCAGTACTGGATCGCGCGTTCCTTGATCATGGCGCTCTGCACGCCGCCGACCGCGCCGGTCAGCGTCTGGAGGAACCGCTGCTTGGCGGCATCGTCATACACATCGCGGTAGAGCGTGCCGGCCTGGCCGAAGTCGTCGTCTTCGGCGTGCAGGCTGGCGGCGGCGTAAACCAGCTCACCATCACTCTCCCAGGTGCCCTCGCCGGCTGCCGCGAGATCCGCCACAGGTCCACCGAACGAGTTCGGGGCGTAGACGGGAGCGGACGCCGGCTTGAAGCCGTGCCGTGCGGCACCATCCTGGGTGTAGCTGTTCACGGCCGCCTTCGGGGCATTCACCGGAATCTCGTTATAGTTGGCGCCGACTCGATAACGCTGGGCATCCGGATAAGAAAACACCCGAGCCATCAACATTTTATCTGGGCTGATGCTGATTCCGGGTACGGTGTTGGCCGGCGAAAACGCGGCCTGCTCGATCTGCGCGAAGAAGTTCTCCGGGTTGCGGTCGAGCGTGTGGGTGCCGACCATGATCAGCGGATAGTCCGCCTTCGGCCAGACCTTGGTGAGGTCGAAGGGGTTGAAACGGTAGGTCTTCGCCTCTTCGTACGGCATCACCTGCACGTGAACGTCCCACGAGGGGAAATCGCCCGCCTCGATCGCGTCATGCAGGTCGCGACGGTAATAGTCGGCATCCGCTCCGGCGATGAGTTCGGCCTCGGCTCCGCCCATTTCCACGTTGCCCTGGTTCGAGGTGAAGTGATACTTGACCCAGAATCGCTCGCCGGCCGCGTTGATCCACTGGTAGGTGTGCGAGCCGAAGCCCGGCATCTCCCGCCAGGAGCGCGGCAAACCACGGTCTCCCATGAGGTAGGTCACCTGGTGAGCTGACTCCGGCGAGAGGGTCCAGAAGTCCCACTGCATGTCGGCATCTCGCAGGCCAGAGCCCGGCAGGCGCTTCTGGGAGTGGATGAAGTCGGGAAACTTGAGCCCGTCGCGGATGAAGAACACCGGGGTGTTGTTTCCGACGATGTCGTAGTTGCCCTCCGTCGTGTAGAACTTCACCGAGAAGCCGCGCACGTCGCGCCAGGTGTCAGGGCTGCCCTGCTCGCCCGCGACGCTCGAGAAGCGCTGGAGAGTTTCGGTCGTCGTGCCCGGCTGGAAGACCGCGGCCTTGGTGTACGCCGACACGTCTCCGGTCACGGTAAAGGTTCCGAACGCCCCACCGCCTTTGGCGTGCACGATCCGCTCCGGGATGCGCTCCCGGTTGAATTGGGCAAGCTTCTCGACCAGGTAACGGTCGTGCAGTGCGGTCACGCCGTCATTTCCGGCGGTGAGCGAATGGCTATCGCTTGAAACTGGGGTTCCGGTCTGGCTCGTTGTTGGTTCGGTCACGATGCTGTCTCCTTCGGTGTGGTTATTTTGTGCTGGCAGAGGGGGCAGCGCCCCCAGAAAGTGATTTCGGCTGCCTCGATGGTGAAGCCGTTGGTGTTGCTCGCGGTGAGGCAGGGGGCCTCACCGTGGATGCAGTCGACGTCGGCCACGGCTCCGCAGCCCGAGCACACCACGTGGTGGTGGTTGTCGCCGATTCGACGTTCGTAGAGCGCGGCGGATCCGGCCGGCTCGGTACGCCGGATCATTCGCGCCGCCGTCAGATCGGCGAGCACATTGTGCACGGACTGGATCGAGAGTCCCGCCGCGGATACCACTCTCAGTGTCTCGGCGGTGGAGTGCGGATGCGTCTCCAACGCCTCGAGCACGGCGAGCCGACCCGGCGTGACGCGCAGGCCTGCGGCACGAAGCGCAGTCCCCAGCTCGGTATCCATCCACTCCAGTATGGCACTTATCGTGAATGACTCAAAACTAGATGGTGGAATCGTCAGGCCGCGACGATCCTCCGCGCGCCCGCCTCGAACTCGTCGAGGTCACCGGTTTCGCCCGCGCGCACAGCGCGACGGCCGATCACCCACTGGTAAAACAGGAACGACCCGAGCGCCACCGTGCCGATTCCGATCTTGATCACCCAGGGCCAGTCCTGGCGGGTGACAAAGCCCTCGATGATGCCGGAGACCAGAAGCGAGAGGATCAGGCCGATCGCGACGGTGATTAACGCGCGCCCCTCCTCGGCGAGCGCCTGTCCGCGCGTGCGGGCACCGGGAGCGATCCACGACCAGAAGATGGTCATTCCGGCCGCTCCGGCGACGAAGATCGAGTACAGCTCGAGCTGGCCGTGCGGGGCGATGTAGAGAAAGAAGACATCGAGCCGATCGTGGGAGGCCATCAGTGCGCCGGAGAGTCCAATGGACTGGGCATTCATAAACAGCAGGTACGGCGCATAGACGCCGACGATGCCAAACGCAACACACTGCGCTGCGAGCCACGCGTTATTCGTCCAGACCTGCCCGGTGAAGGATGCGGGAGAGTGATTCGAGTAGTAATTCACGAAGTCCTGCTCCACGAACTGCTTGCGAAATTCCTCGGTTCCGAAGTGAGAGAGCACTCCGGGCGTGTTGAGTGCCCAGAACCCGTAGAGCACGGCGATGGTCGCGCTGGCGAGGGCGACGATCAGGCTGGTCCACCGGATGCGATAGAGAGCCGCGGGAAGCTGCGCCCCGAAGAAGGTGGGCAGCTGGCTGAGCACATTGCTCCCAGCGCCGGTGAAGCGCAGGCGCGCGCGGGACAATGACAGCGACAACCGATCCCCCTGCACGGACTGCCCCGCCGTGGTCTTGATCGCGGAGAGCTGGCTGGCCCCGGACTGGTAGCGCTCGATCAGCCGGTCGGATTCGCTGCCTGAGAAGCTCCGTTTGGCCCCGAGCCGGGCAAGCTCGTCCCACTCATCGCGGTGCGCGGCGGAGTATGCATCGAGATCCATCTGTTTAGATACTAGACATGGCGACGGCAGCGCAGGGTGGTGCTCGCATTCCCGAGGTCTCGGATGAGCTCGAGCTGATGACCGGCGAGGCCGTTGGCCTCGACCTGCGGCCCATCAGCTTCATTCTGCGGGCGGCCGGCGCGATGATCGACTTCGTGGCCTACTTCGGACTCTGGCTCCTCATCCTGCTCGCCGTGACGTCTCCCTGGCTGAGCGGATTCTTCGACGAGGCGAGCAGTAAGGCAGTCACCCTCTCCGCCCTCGTCTTCTGCCTGGTCGTCACCCCGACCGCCGTCGAGACCCTCAGCCAGGGCAAGTCGCTCGGCAAACTCGCGGTCGGCGGGCGGATCGTGCGGGACGACGGCGGATCGATCGTATTGCGTCACGCCTTCATCCGCTCGCTCACCGGGGTGCTCGAGGTGTTCTCGACCCTCGGTGGCATCGCGTCGGTCACGGCGCTCCTCAACGGCCGTACCAAACGCCTCGGCGACCTGCTCGCCGGCACCTACAGCCAAAACGAGCGGGTCTCGAAAATCACGCCTCCCGTGTATGGGGTCCCCCTCGAGCTGCTCGGCTGGGCCACGACGGCCGATGTGGCGCGGATGCCCGACGGCTTGTCGCGCCGCATCGCACAGTTCCTCCGACAGGCGTCGCGATTGACCCCGGATGCCCGCGCCCGCATGTCCCGCTCGCTCGCGACCGAGGCATCCGGCTTCGTCTCGCCGCTGCCGACCGTCGACGCCGAACTCTTTCTCGCCGCGGTCTCGGCGCTCCGCCGCGACCGCGAGTACACCGGCCTCAGCCTCGAGGCGCAGCGCCTTGAGCACCTGCGGCCGGCGCTCGAAGGGCTGCCGCACGGATTCCCCGAGCGCTAGGGCTGCCCATCCGAGCTCGGCCAGTAGGGGTCCGACAGCAGCCAGGTACCCCAGTGGGCACGCAGCGTCGCGAGTTCTGCCGGTTCGACGGTGGCAATTCTGCTCTTCGATTCGAAGTGATACAGGCGAGCGTGCGGCGTCCAGATGATACTCCGGCCGCTCGTCCGAACTTTGAGAGAGAGATCCACATCGTTGTAGTTACCGGCGTAGTCGAGCGAAAGTCCCCCCAGTTGCCAGAAGGTGTCGGCGCGGATCATTGCGCAGGCGGCGGTGACTCCGGAGACTTCGCGCTCCACGCCCATGGAGCCGAGCTCGTCGTCTCGATCGGCCGGCCACCCGAACGCGATGTGTCCCGCCCAACTCGCCGAGTAGACATGTCCGCCGTGTTGCACCGTGCCGTCTTCGAAGAAGAGCAACGATCCGACCAGTCCGACTCCCGGTTGCTGGGCGAGGCCGAGCATTGTTTCGATCCAGTCAGGGGTGATCAGGTCGACGTCATCGTTGAGTAGCACCAGGTAGTCACCACGTGCAAAGATCGCGCCCCGGTTCATCTTCGCCGAGAAGTTGAAGTCCTCGGACCACCGCACGACCCGAAGGGCGTCACCGGCGAGGCACACGAGGTCGTCGATCACCGATTGGGGTGTCTCATCATCGGCGACGACGACGAATTCAAGGGAGGCATACGTCGATCGCTCCAGTATGCCGCGCACGGCATCCACCACGAGAACGCTCTCGGCGCCGTGAATTCTTGCGCGACTTCCCCGGGTGGGAATGATGATCGAGACGAGCGGGGCGGACATCAGCGGGTAATTCACCTGGAGCCCCCCGGCCACGACGGTCACCTCCGCGACGATGTCACTCGCACCGAGGAATTGTGCGACGACCTTGCGGTGCTGCTCGGTAGACGGTCGGATGGCCGTGGCGGAGACCGAGAGGATCTCCGGGATACGAAGCACGCGCGCCGCATCCGAACCGAGCCGCAACGAGAGGTCGAGGAAATGTGCGCCCGCGTGGCCAGCGCCGAACCCGCCCCTCCGGAGAAGAGCTTCCACCCGGAATCCCCGGACATCGCCGAGATAGTCCTGGGATCGGAGTCGAATTGGCGAGAAGGCCGGTCGGTGGGTTCTTCGCGAACCGGGGAGGCGCGAGTCACCGTAGAGGAGATCGATGTCGAAGCGCGCCGCTGCGGACTCGACGCGTGCGAGTGCTCCCGGAACCAGTCGCGCCGAGGCATCGATCCACACAACCCAGTCACTCCGCGTCTGCGACAGCAGTCGATTCAGCACTGCGGCGTCGTCGTCGGGCAGCGGAACGAGTAGTACCGCAGCGTCGACCGCCCAATCCGCACTGTCCTCCTCGTTGCCAGCGACGAGACAGACGAAGTCGGTGCCCGGCGCCGCCTGCAGAGCGCTTTCGACCAGTACCCGCTCGACGTCAGCCCGGGAACGACCGATGCCATCCACCCAGATCGTAAGAGTCGGCGCAGCGCTCACCGGTTCGAGGTCCGGCGCAGCATCCGCCGCACGACGCGAAGAGGGATGGTGACGACGCGACCGACCCGCCACGGCAGGGACGCGCGCATCGCAATCAGCTGCTGCTCGGCGTCGAGCTGCTCTGTCGGAGTGAGCACACGCACTGTGCTGACCTGCGCGAGCTCTGCCTCGAGGCTCATGATCCGATCGCTGAGCTGGAGCAGGTTCTCGAGAGCGTGCACGCGACCAACACCCTCGAGTTCGGCCTCCGGCCCGACCCAGGATTCACTGCTCGGACTGGTCACGGCACTCGCTTCTTCCCTCGTTGTCCCACCAGCCCCTACTGTAACGCGCGGGCTGGTCGGGCATCGTGCGCCCTCGATAATGGGGTGTGACCGAAAACGAACGACCGACGGGCCAGAGGGTTGTGGCCGTCGTTCCCACCTTTCGTCCCGATGAGGCGCTGCTCGTCGGCCTCCGCGCTCTCGCCCCGCAGGTGGCAATGATTATCGTGGTGGACGACGGAAGCCCGGACGACCCGGCGGGGATCCTCGATTTGGCAGGGGAACTCGGCTGTGAAATCGTTCGAAGCGCAAGCAACGACGGGATCGCGGCGGCACTCAACATCGGCATTCGAATGGCGCTCACCGACGACGCCGATTTCGTGCTCACACTCGACCAGGACACGGTTCTCCCTGGCCACTACGTGTCCGACTGTACGACGGCCTTTCGCATCGCGGCTCCGGCCACACGACTCGGTGTCGTCTGCACCGACCGTGTGAACGGCCAACCCTCTATCCCCGAGCACTACACGGCCGAGGGACTCGGCCTGGTGCGGGAGGCGATCCAATCGGGCTTTCTCATCAGCGCAGAGTGCCTCAGAGAGTGCGGCCTCTTCGATGAGCGACTCTTCATCGATTGCGTCGACACCGAATTCTGCCTGCGGATCGCGCAGTATGGCTACCGGATCGCTGTGGGGCCTGGCACGGATATCAGCCATTCGCTTGGCGAGCAGGTCGCCCTGAGACCCTTCGGGGTCGCTCGCTTCGATGAGCGGGGACGCCAACGCACCTATGAGTACCACGGCCCTACCCGCCGGTATTTCATCACCCGTAACAACATCGACCTCTTCCTACGGTACTCCCGCATCCGCCCGCGTTGGGTACTCTCGGCGATCAAGCGCGAGATCGGACCGACCGTGACCACCATCGTCTCGGGGCCACTGCGCTGGCGTCAGCTGGTTGCGACCGTCATCGGCGCGGCCCATGGCCTGATGCGCTTGCGCGGCCCGCTTTCCCCCGGACTGCGCAAACTCCTGGTCGGGAGGCGCGACTAGCTATCGGGTCGCGCCTGGCGCACCCGCTCATGCTCGAGCGAGTGCGCCTCGATCGTTCTGCGGTCGTCGAGTCGCACCCGCGCCGCGCGGCCGTAGTTGCGCCACTTGGATGCGTGGTACCACGGGTTCACAACTAGCCACCGAAGGGTCGCCCCAATTCCATAGTCGGAATCACGGATGATTCGAATCGAGTCTTTCAGGATGCCGTAGCCAGCCCGCAGCACCGCGCCACCGAAGCCATACATCGGGGCGCTCTCATCCACTCGGCGCATGGCAAGGGTTTCGTCGAAGATTCGCTTGCCATATTCGCTAAAGCTGAGGTCATTGGAGTGCTCGACACTCGCGTCCGGAGAATATGCCTTACGGTAGCCGGCCTCGATCAGGTCGCGGGCGAAGGCCATGTCTTCGGAATAAGACAGATCGCGGTAGGGAATCACGTCGAGGAGGAACTCCCTCCGCGTGGCCGAGTTGACGTCCGAATAGAAGGCAAGCAGATCCAGCTCCGAGCCGGTGGGCACCCGCTCGGTGCGTTGATAGAGCGCCAGCTCGTCGCCGAATCGCGCGAAGACGGCCTGGATCTCATACTTCTGCAGGGGAAAACATCCCGGCCGGGGCTCCTGCTTGCCGAATACCGCTACGGCATCCGCTCCGCCGGGGTCGAGCGGCGCGACGAGAGCGCTGAGCCACCCGGCCGTGCGGGGAAGGGCATCCTGGGTGAGATACGCGACGACCCGCCCGCGGGCGAGTTGTGCGGCCAGATTCCGAGTTTTTCCATGCCCGAATTCGGAATTGGGGATCTCGTGCAGGCGCACCTCCGGATGGGCGCGCACGATTGTCAGGGTACTGTCAATAGAGCCGGAGTCGATGACAAGCACTTCGACTGAACCAGCGAAGTCCTGGCGCTCGAGCAGCGAAAGAAGACGATCGAGATACAGTTCACCGTTCAACGTCGGGATGACGACGGTGACATCAAGGGATGCCACCTGGCGGAGGTGTTGCAGAGGCTCGGTCACTCAGAGAGCCGTTCGCATGGCCTTCTCGAACGAGCCGATGAACTGGCTCGCCGGATCTGACCAGTCCGTCTCGCTGACTGCGCGGGCAATTCGCGCGCCATTCTCGACCGCATCCGGCCGGTCGACGATGGCAATCAGCCGTTCAGCGATCGCTCGTGGGGACATCGGCACGTATTCCACATCCGGACTGTCGAACACCCCGCGAGTGTTCGGGGCGTCGTTGACGACAGGCACCACTCCACTTGCCATCAATTCCATGGGGAGCAACGACATGTTGGTGAGAGAGAGCACAAGCCCTGCCGCACAGCGGTTATAGATAGCGTCCAGTTCGGCGATGTCCACGGCCTTGTGATTCACATAGGGGAACGGCACGTCGTAGCCCGACATGTCCCAACCCACGAGGTTGATTGTGATGTCCGGCCTGAGCCTCGCGACTTCGCTGAGCGCGAGTAGGCCGAACTCGGTGGCCCGTCTCGGGGTCGGCGGGCGAGCGTAGAACGCGATCTCGGTGCGGCGAGCGGTGTTTGCGAAGGTGTAGCGGGTGGTGTCGACGGCGAAGTCGTACGCGTCACACGACATCGCATAGTCGGTGCGCAACTTCTCGCCAAGCCACTGGCCGGCCGCGATTCCGTGGAAGCCGAGGCGGTACGAGTTCTCCGCGAGCACGTAGTCGCTGCCCTCCGCAAAGAAGAAAGGTTCGAAGTCCTGGGCGAAATAGAACCGCTTCGCAGCGCCCTCGTAACGATACGCGGCGTAGGTCGCCTCCCAGTCGGAGGCGACGATGGCGTCGTAGCCGGGCGCGAACCCTGTCGCCGGGTCGTAGAGCTTCAGCTCTCCGGCGAGTTCGGGATAGGCACTCATGCTCTGCATCATCGACTGGATTTCTTCCAGGTTCACCACCGGGAACTTGCCGGGCGAGTACAGATACACCGTGAGGTCGTGCCCGGCCTCTTCGAGGAAGCTCATGAATCGAAACGCGTTCTGGTGCCCACCGCTGGTGCGGCTCGGCGGGGTGATCACCCACGCGATCCGGTATTTTCCGTCCGTGCCGGCGATCGATTCGCCGTTGAAGTTTCTCGGCTTCGTCCAGTCGACCGCGATGACGTCTTCCCGGTAGACAGAGGAGAGCGGCGTCGCGACGAATGGACTGAAGCGGTTCGCCAGGTACTTGGCGCTTCGCCAGGCCGTCGACCGCACGCCTTCGGTTTTCAGGCTGGTGAATGCGCGTCCGAGCGCGTTCATATGTCGACACTCGAATGCAGGCTATCCATCACAGCTAAACCCTACCGACCCGGGAACTCCGCGACCGCCGCAATGACTCTCGTCACATAGTCCTCCGGCATCCCGGCCCACAAAGGCAGCCGAACGATCCGACGGGAGAAGTCTTCACTCTGCGTGAGGGGCTGCAATACGCGTCCGTATCGTCGGCCAGCCGGGCTGGAATCGAGAGGAACGTAGTGGAAAGTCGCGATGATGCCAGCAGCTCGCAGCTGCGAGATCAGCGCAGTCTGCGATTCCCAATCGGGCATGACCAGGTAAAACACGTGAGCGGAGTGAATGCCGAGCGGTGGGCTCATCCGTCGCACGCCGTTTTCCGCGGACCACTCTTCGAGCTCCTGCGAGTAACGATCCCAGACCCCGAACCGCGCGTGCTGGATGTCGTCGAACGACTCGAGCTGGGAGTCGAGGACAGCGGCATTGAGCTCGCTCATCAGGTAACTCGAACCGACCTCCACCCAGCTGTATTTATCGACCTGGCCGCGCAGGAACTGGGACCGATTGGTGCCCTTCTCCCGCATGATTTCCGCACGCTCCACTAACGAGGGATCATTGATGAGAAGGGCGCCACCCTCGCCGGAGTGCACATTCTTCGTGTCGTGAAAACTCTGGGCGGCAAGAATGCCGACCGTCCCGAGCCTGTGCTCTCCGATGCTTCCGCCGAGCCCATGGGCATTGTCTTCAATGACCGGAAGGTCGTGATTTCGAGCGATCGACACAATCGCCTCGACGTCCACCGGAACGCCGCCGTAATGCATGATGGAGATGGCTTTGGTGCGGGGCCCGATTGCCTCACTCACCTGCTGTGGATCGATGTTGCCGGTGGCAGGGTCGATGTCGACAAACACGCAGGTCGCTCCGGTGCGCGCCACAGCGTCCGCCGCCGATGGGAAGGTGAAACTCGGCAGGATGACTTCGTCGCCCTGGCCCATGCCGAGGAGGTAGCTTGCCATTTCGAGAGCGTGTGTTCCCGATGTGGTCAGGAGCACGTGATCAGCCGAGGTGATTTCGACCAGCCGTTCGGTGGCCCGGGCTGTGAAGATGCCGTCGCCGTGGACATGGCCGGAACGAAGCACCTCAGACACGTTGGCCAGCTCATTCCCGCTGCTGAATGGCATCGAAAACGGGATGATATCGAGAGCGAGATGTCGGTTCTTATCGATGGTCATGACTCAATTCCCTTGTTCAGGGATTCGGCCTGACCTGACACAGCCTAGGGTCGACTCCCTGTCGAAACGACGATGCGACTCGCCCCGAGGGGTGAATCGCATCGTCGCATTCCGCTCGGCGGTTCCTGCTGGCGAGCGAGCCGGAGATGATCAGTATCGGTAGTGGTCCACCTTGTACGGTCCCTCGACTGGCACACCGATGTAGGCGGCTTGCTGGCCGCTGAGCACCGTGAGCTTCACTCCGAGGGCATCGAGGTGCAGGCGGGCCACCTTCTCGTCGAGGTACTTCGGCAGCACATAGACCTTGCGCTCATAGTTCTCACCGTGGGCATACAGCTCGATTTGGGCGAGCACCTGGTTGGTGAACGATGTGCTCATAACGAAGGAGGGGTGCCCGGTGGCATTGCCCAAGTTCATCAGGCGGCCCTCAGACAGCACGAGGATGCTGCGGCCGGACGGCAGCCGCCACTCGTGTACCTGTGGCTTGATTTCGATCTTCTCAGTGCCCGCAAGCTTCTCGAGACCGGCGATGTCGATCTCGTTGTCGAAGTGTCCGACATTTGCGACGATCGCGAGGTGCTTCATCCCGAGCATGTGGTCAACGGTGAGCACGTTCTCGTTGCCGGTACCGGTGACGAAGATGTCCACGTCGCCCAGGACATCTTCGATAGTGGTGACCTGGAACCCGTCCATTGCCGCCTGCAGTGCATTGATCGGGTCGATCTCGCTCACGATCACGCGAGCACCCTGGCCCTTGAGCGCCTCAGCGGCACCCTTTCCCACATCGCCGTAGCCGGCGACGAAGACGACCTTACCGCCGATGAGCACGTCAGTGGCGCGATTGAGGCCGTCCGGTAGCGAGTGGCGGATGCCGTACTTGTTATCGAATTTGCTCTTGGTGACGGAGTCGTTCACGTTGATGGCGGCGAACTGCAGCTCCCCAGCCTTGGCGAGCTCATAGAGGCGGTGCACGCCAGTGGTGGTCTCCTCGGTGACGCCCATGATGTCGGCGGCGATGGTGGTCCACCGATCCGACGAGGACGCGAGCGATGAGCGAAGGGTGTCGAGGATCACTCGCCATTCGTGGGTGTCATCCGTCGCAGCATCCGGAACCGCGCCGGCAAGCTCGTATTCACGACCCTTGTGCACGAGGATCGTTGCATCACCGCCGTCGTCGAGAATCATGTTAGGGCCGCTGAAGCCCTCCGCTGACCAGTCGAAAATCTGGGTCGTGCACCACCAGTATTCCTCGAGCGTCTCCCCTTTCCAGGCGAAGACAGGAGAACCGGCCGGATTCTCGACGGTGCCCGTCGGGCCGATGGCAATGGCTGCCGCCGCCTCGTCCTGGGTCGAGAAAATGTTGCAACTGGCCCAGCGCACCTGCGCGCCGAGCGCCACGAGAGTTTCGATGAGCACTCCGGTCTGCACGGTCATGTGGAGCGACCCGGCGATGCGTGCGCCAGCGAGCGGCTTCGACTCGCCGAATTCCTCGCGGAGGGCCATAAGGCCGGGCATCTCGTTTTCGGCAAGTCGGAACTGGTGGCGCCCGGCTTCGGCGAGGGAGAGGTCGGCGACCTTGAATTGCAGGGCGGTGCGAGAGGCGGTGCTCGGGGCAGTGATCGTCATGCCTCAAGGGTACGCGACAGTACCTGCACCGAACCTGCGATTGTTCACTTTCGTTGCGACCGTTCCCGATCGCCCGGAACCGTCGTGACGAAGTGCACGATCGGTGGACGCTACTCGCGGATGAGCGCGAGCACGGCATCCCTGACGCGTTCCATGACCGCGGGGGTGCCGGCTTCCACGTTCAGGCGCAGCAGCGGCTCCGTATTCGAGGGACGCACGTTAAACCACCAGAACGGCTCATCCTGGCCGACGATCCCGGTGACCGTGAGGCCGTCCAGTTCATCGAAGTCACCCACCCCGGTGTACGCCTCGACGATACGGTCGTAGGCGGCCGGGATGTCTGTGACGGTCGAGTTGATCTCCCCGCTCAGGGCGTACGGGGTGTACTTCTTTGAGATCGTCGAGACCGGATCCGACTGCGAGCCGAACTCGGCCATGAAGTGCATTGCGGCCAGCATGCCGTTGTCGGCACCCCAGAAGTCGCGGAAATAATAGTGCGCGGAGTGCTCGCCCCCAAAGATCGCCCCGGTGATCCTCATCTGGTCCTTGATGAGCGAATGCCCGACCTTCGTTCGCACCGGGATCGCCCCGGCAGCCTCGATCGTCTCTGGCACGATATTCGAGGTGATGAGGTTGTGGATCACGAAGATATCGCCTTCTGGCTGCAGCGCCCGTACCCGGCTGATCTCCCGCAACGCCACCACGGCGGCAACGGCGGAGGGGGTGACGGCGCCGCCTTTCTCGTCCACGACGAAGCAGCGGTCGGCGTCGCCGTCGAAAGCGAGACCGAGGTCCGCACCGTGGTCGACGACCGCTTTCTGCAGGTCGACGATATTCGCGGGCTCCAACGGGTTGGCCTCATGGTTAGGGAAGGTACCGTCGAGGTCGAAGTACAGCGGAATGATCTCGATCGGAAGGGCGGGCAATCCGGCGGCAGTGCTGAGCACAGCGGGCACGGTCATCCCTCCCATCCCGTTTCCTGCATCCACGACGACCCTGATCGGGCGGATTTCGGTGAGATCCACAAGAGATCGAAGGTAGGCCGCGTAATCGGCGATCACGTCGACAGACCGGAATGTGCCTGGCTTCGAGACCGGCTCGATCGAACCCGCGAGATAGGCCTGTGCGCGGTCGCGAATCGCCTTGAGCCCGGTGTCAAAGCTGATGCCCTGCGCCTTCGGGCGACTGAACTTGATGCCGTTGTAGGTGGCCGGGTTATGGCTCGCGGTGAACATCGCAGCCGGGGCATCGAAGTGGCCGGACGCGAAGTAGGTCTCATCGGTCGAGCAGAGCCCGATGGAGAGGACGTTTCCGCCACGAGCCTGAACTCCCACCGCGAAGGCGGCAGCGAACCCCGGTGACGAGTCACGCATGTCGTGACCGACCACGACATCCTTGCCCGCTCCCTCGATCTCATCGACGAACGCAGCACCGAGAGCCTCGACGACCTCCGCGGTGAGTTGGGACCCGACGAGACCGCGCACGTCGTAGGCCTTGATGAATGGGGCGAGATCAATGAAGGCAGTCATTCTGCCAATTTACCGCGCCGATTTATTGGGCGCGTCGCTGAGGGTCTTCAGGGGCACTGAGCGAGACGTGCCGGATGACCTGCCAGCCCTGTGGAACGGAAAGGCGATCGGAGTGTTTGGCGCAGAGGTCGTAACTGTGCGGCTCGGCAGTGCGGCTGAGCGGTCCGAGCACGGCCATCGAGTCGGCGTAGACGTAGGTGAGGGTGGACACAGCGTCGGCCGTACACGCGACTTTGCTACACGGTCGACCGTCCATTTGACTCCACCCTAGCGCCGCGGTGGAGCCTGAACTCGCCGCGTACACTTTTACGATGACTCGTTCTCGGATCGTCCGCCCATCGGCGCGACCTGGGTCGCGCGACCGGCACGGTCGAGGCTTGCGTTCCGCCGTGACGGGGCCAGATCTTCCCCTTTTGCACACCCGGTCGGACCTCTTCGACCTCACCGTCTCGGCCACTGCGGAGTACCTCAAGGACCTGTGGCCGGATGAGCTCGCCGGGGTCTCGTTCGAAGTCGCTGGCCTGCCGAGCAAGATCGCGCCCGCTGGCGGTATCGACCGCTGGAGTGTGATCGCGCCCGAGAAGCGCGTGATTTTATTCCGTCTTCCGATTGAGCGGCTCGCCCGACTGAATCGAACCGACGACCTGCACCGCCGCATGCTCATCGAAAGCTGCGTGTTCCGCGCGGTAGCCGAGTTGCTCGGCAAAGATCCGTGGGACCTCGCTCCCGAGCGCTTCCGCCACCTGTAACCAGGGCGGCCGACCTGGTCGAAGACCTATGGGTAGATCACGATCGGGCGTGACGCGGGGGCGGATGGGCTCACACTGAAGCCCGCGAGCGTACCGTCTCCGACAAAGCTGACGGAGAGCGCAAGCGCATCGAAGCCCGTGAGGAAGTAATTCGTTCCGCCGGTCACCGCCTGGGTGACCGTCCTCCCCGCAGGCACGGTGATCGGGATGTCAGCCGCTCCCGCGTGGGCCAGGGTGACCACGGCATCCTTCTGTGTCGGATTCGCGAGGTGCAGGAGAGGCGCTGGGCCGGGAGCCACAGTCACCAGCGCCCGCCGGGACACTCGTGTTGTCGACGTCGACCAGGCGAAATCAGTCTGGCCCGTCGTGCCGACCGTGGAGATTCGCGCCCCGGCGACCAGCGGCTTGTCGGTGGCGATCGTCACGGTGTAGCTACCGTCGGGATAGGAGTCGAGCGGCACCTCGGTGACGATGCCGGGCTGCACCACGACCCGCACCGGCGTCGCGGCCTCTGAGCCGTTCTCCGGCACGATCGTGATCTCTGCACGAGCGGAGACGGTGCCAGGCAGATAGAGGCGGATGATCGAGCCCAGGTCGCCGAACCCGCTTTGGGCCTGACGAGCCGCCACCGCCGCTCCGTTCGAAAGCACGAGGCCCGGAATCAGCGTGAACGTCGAGGGGGCGGCAGAGGCGTCGATTATGTCCACTCCCCCTGGTTCGAGGGTGCGCACAATTGTCTGCTGAAGGTTGGCGACGACCTGGCCGCCACGGCTCTGTACATGCACGACCGGGGAGATGACATCCGGTGCGAATCCGGCGAGGGACAGTACGCGCTGCCCGCCCGGAGACACGACGATGCCGTCCGTCCCCGCAGCGATGACGGGGCCGGTTTCGGAGAAGATGCTGAGGTTCACCGTGGCGACGACGTTGCTCGGATTGCTGAGGGTGACGAGAGTGGTGCGCCCGGTATTGGTCGCACCGCCGACCAGCCAGCTATCGCTGCTCGGCTCCGCGCACTCCGCAGCCGCAAGCCCGACGAGATCGCCGGATGAGACCGCCTGCACCTGGCTGCCCGAGAGCAGCGGCAGCAGCGATGAGCTGGTCGATCGCGGAGGAAGCGTGAGCAGGTCGGGCGCGACGCCCGTGGTGCTGTCGGTGGAGGGCAGCGGCGCACGAGTAGCGTTGCCCGCCGACTGGCTGTAGCGCACCTCCGGCTTGCCGACGGAGGAGACCGCGGTCGCTGCCTGCCCGGCATCGTCTCCGAGGCGCAGTAACGGCCCCGCGCATACGCGTTTCTGGGGGGATGCCACGGGCGTGACGAGCCGGGAGACCGGCGTCACCTGATGACTCGGCAACGGCACAAGAATTGCCGCACCGATGGTGACAGCCGCGACTCCAACGCCGATCATGCCGGTGAGGATGCGCGCGCCGAGGAGCACGGCGCCACGGGCGGTGCGTGGCGACTTGGCCACCGGCTCGGCGACATCCTCGACCTCGGTGACGTATGCGTGAGTCTCGGCGGGTTCCGTCGGTTCAGTCATTTCAGTCGGTTCAGTCGGTTCAGTCGGTTCAGTCATTTTCACCATCGCCATCGAAGGTGTCGGCCGGCTGCCCGGGGTTGGATCCGCTCACAGTGACGCGTCGCCGACGACGCACCGTGGGGATACCGAGCAGAAGGGTCATGCCGAAGATGATGCCCTGGCCGACCAGGATGAGGCTGCCGAGAGCGGTGTCGGTGTTACCCACCGTGGCGATCGTCTTCTCGTTCGGCAGTCCCTCGAACCGCCAGAGCAGCCCGTTGTCGGTGGCGCCGACCGGGGCGAACAGGGCGTTGCTGTCGAGAGCCTCAGAGGTGCGTTTGTGCACCCCCGTGTCGTTCGGGGTGAGCAGCACAAAACCGATCGACAGTTTCGTGAGTTCCGAGCCCGCGTCGAATCCGCTGCGCGAGGCCAGGTTTCCCGCAACCGTCGCCACGCGACGCGAGGTCGGATCCGAGAAGGCGGATGTCGCGGCGAGGGTCGACTGGTCGTCGAGCGTTGACCCCGACCCCCGTTGCACCGTCGCGGAGAGGCCGCCGCCGGGCTGGGGCGTGAGCACCAGGGTGCCGACATCCGGATGCTGCTCCGCTTCAGCAGTGACCACCGCGGGCAGGATACGGGCGCCCGCCTGAACGGGAGTCGTCTTGAGCAGCACGCTGCCTAGCATCGGAAGCACCAGCAGGGTGGCGGTGACCGCGGTGAGAATTCCCACCGGAACGGCGAAACGACCGAGGGCATCCAGCGCGATCAACACACTGGCGACGAGCCCGAGCCAGAAAAGGCTGAGACCGGAACCGGTCCAGACCGGCACCGCGACCGATCCGAGGTGCGAGACCTGCAGGTGCGATGCCGCGACGGCGGTTACGAACCCGAGAAGCGCCATGATCATCGACGGAATGGCCCGTCGCGACCCCGGAACGAAGAGTGACAGCAACGCGAGCGCTCCGACCGGCAGGAGGAGGGCCGCGACGATGATGCTCGCCGAGACCCCCGGCAGACCGAACGATTGCACGACGCCCGCCCAGCCGTCGAGGCCGTCCTTCCCGTGCACACCGTTGGATGCCGAGAGCAGCGCGAGATGCAGGGCCGATCCGGTTGCCGTTGGCGCGGGCACTCCAGGGTCGGCAAACAGCGCGAGCGGATTCCCGCGCAGCACCTGCTGCACGACCAAGGGGGCGAACAGTGCGATCGCCGGAACCGGGATGCCCAACAACCGATGCACGCTCTTCGGCCGGGCCACGATCCAGGCCAGCAGGGCGATCACGAGCGCCGGTACGAGGCTCGGAGTGGATACCGCGATAGCCGCGAAGAGTAGCGCAGCTCCCGCGGAGGCGGCCCACGATCGCGGAGCATTCAGCACCGCGAGCACGAGCCAGGGCAGCAGCAGGTGGGCGATCACGGCCCCGAGGTGCCCGCCGCTGAGAGCGCCGGTGAGCGAAGGGGCGATCGCCCAGAGAAACGCGGCGAGCGCGGGCAACGACGCGCGCGTGCTGAGCCGCCTCGCGGCGAACCATGCCCCGAGCGCGGCGAGCGGGAGAGCGAGCAGATAGACGAGCACAAGGCTGAACGAAGGCGACCAGAAAGTGATCGAACCGAGCACGGCGAGGAGATAGCTAAATGGATCGGCGGCCCCGGTGAACCCGATGCCGATCTCGCGCCAGCCATAGCCGACATGCGACCACAGCTGTTGAACGGAGTCGCTCAGGGGAGAGAGTGCCCCGCCCGTCAGGGAGGGCGAGCCGATAAGGGACCCCCAGGAAATGAGCCCGATGATGCCGGCGAGAAGCACGACCCACAGTCCACCATTGGTGACGAATCCGGCCCGGGCCTCGGTGACGACGACGGCAGAGTGCGTGCGCTGGGCGTCGCGTGCCTGAGCGCGACGTTCCCGCGCGGCGGCGGGCGGCATCCGCAGCGGTGCGATGGATGCCCAGCCGACCCGCCGGATGCGTTTGAGGCCGCGCCGCGCCACTCTGATGCGACTGCCCCCGAAGGCCGCGGTAAGCGCAGACCCCAGTTCTCCGCCGACGGCCCCTGGGCGCTTCGCGAGGAGTTGGCCGATGGCCCTCAGGATGGCGAGCGGAAGCAGCGACAGCCAGTGCAACGGCAAGGCCGCAGCGGGCGCATAGACGAGTCGACGGTGCAGTTGTGCCGCACGGCGGGTGCTCGCGCGGCGTCGATCGGAGACGGTGGCGCGCCCGAACATCTCCGGTCCTCCATCGCTGGCGACCTTTGCACCGGGCACGACCACGACCCGAAAGCCGGCCAGTCGGGCGCGCACGGAGAAGTCGAGGGCGGCATCCACGCTCGGTAGTGCGGGGTCGAAACCGCCGAGGGCGGTCCAGAGGGAGCGGCGCACGAGCATGCCGCCTGCGGCGACCCCGAGAACGTCGGAACGCACGTCGTGCTGGGCCTGGTCGAGTTCGCCCTCAACGAGTGGGATCGAGGCACCGTAATAGGTCATCGTCTCGCCGTATTCGGCGATGACGTCGGGCTGGTCCCAGCGCATGAGCTTGGGGCCGGCCACCGCAACCGAGGGCGCAATCTCCACCGCGCCGAGCAGTGCTTCGAGCGCCGCCGGCTGGGGCGCGTTGTCGTGGGCGAGAAGCCAGAGCCAGTCGTTCACCGACTCCGCGGGCGCCGCCACCGTGAGCGCTCGCGCGATCGCGCTGCCGAAATCGACCTTTCCGGTGGTGGTAACGAATTGGGTGGGCCCGGATGCCGCGAGCAACTCCGCGCTGCGATCTGTCGAGCCGGCATCCACCGCGACGATCGCATCGGGCCGCCTCGACTGGCGAGCGAGCCCCGCGAGGGTTCGTTCGAGGTGCGCCGCCCCCGACCGGGCAACGAGTATCACGGTGACTCTCGTTTGCATCCTGTCGAGACTAAGCGCGCTCCGCTGTCAGTGGGGCGTGACACGCACGGCAGGCCAAACCCGGTGGCCGAGTGGCGATCGTCTCCGTCCCCGTTGCTCGAGCCGCCGTCCCCCCTGCTCGAGCCGCCGTCCCCCCTCCTCCCCGCGAGTCGCCGCCCCCCTCCCGTTTTTCCGACCACCTCCCTGTTCACACAGAGTGGTGGTCGGAAAAACGGGAGATGGATGCCGCGGGTGACGCCTAACGCGTGCCGACGCGGGCTGGAGGTGGATGCCGCGGGTGACGCCCTACGCCCGCTTGCGCAGCTTCCGGCGCTCGCGCTCCGACAGTCCGCCCCAGATGCCGAATCGCTCGTCGTTCATCAGCGCGTATTCGAGGCACTGGTTGCGAACCTCGCAGGAGGTGCAGATCTTCTTCGCATCCCGCGTTGATCCGCCCTTTTCCGGGAAGAATGCCTCCGGATCGGTCTGCGCACACAACGAATCGGTCTGCCACGACAACGGGTTGTCGTCCGAGGCGAATCCACTGGCCTGCCGCACTCCGGGAACTCCGAGGCGCACCGGGTCTACGAACCAGTTATCGGGAACGACGCCCCCTGTCACAGCGCTGCGGAACTCTTCTGGCGCCATATCACAGTCTCCCCTCCGCGATCACGAACGACTTGCGCAAACGCGTTAGAGATAATTACACCGGTGTAGTTCGGCCACGTCAAGTCGCAAATCGTAAACGCTCAATCCGGCCTCGAGGGTTCGCGACGCGCCGCGCCCCGCAAATGGGGGGCAGCATATATTGCGCCTTCGGCGAAACCCTGTCAGAGGACCGAGCGCTGCCGTGCCACCCAGGCGCTGGAAACCATGTCAGCGAGGCTGTGCCTCATCTTCCAATCCAGGTCGCGTGCAGCGAGTTCACCCGCGGAGACTATCCGGGCGGGGTCGCCGGGGCGGCGGGGACCGATCTCCGGCGTGAACGGGATGCCCGTGACATCCGCCACTGTCGCCATGATCTGGCCGACCGAGATGCCGTCCCCGCTGCCGAGGTTGTATGCGGCTGCGAGCGGCTGACCCGCATCCAACCGTCGCGCGGCGGCTACGTGCGAGATCGCCAGGTCGGACACGTGGATGTAGTCGCGCACGTTGGTGCCGTCGGGAGTGGGGTAGTCATTGCCGTTGATGCGCGGAATACGCCCCTCGGCGAGCGCGTCGAAGACAAGTGGGAAGAGGTTGTGCGGACTGGTGTCCCGCAGCGAGGGGTCGCCCGACCCCACGACGTTGAAGTACCGCAGGGAGGTGTGCCGGAGTCCCGTGGCCACACCCTGGTCGCGCAGCAGCCACTCGCCGATGAGCTTCGACTCGCCATACGGCGACTGCGGGTCTTTCGAGGTGTCCTCGGTGACGAGGTCGACATCCGGAGTACCGAACACCGCGGCACTCGAGGAGAAGACGATGCGATCCACGCCGCGGTCCTGCATTGCGGCAAGGAGCACTGCTGTGCCGGTGACGTTCTGCTCGTAGGTGTGCAGCGGACGCTGCACGCTCACGCCCGCGTACTTGAAGCCCGCGACGTGGATGACACCGGTCACGTCGTGCCGCTTGAGAGTGTCGAGCACCAGGTCACCGTCGAGGATCGTGCCGTGCGCGAAGGGAACATCGTGGGGCACGAAGTCGCGGTGTCCGCTCGAGAGGTCGTCCAGCACGACGGGACTGAGCCCGGCATCCTGAAGTGCTCGCACCACATGGGCACCGATATAGCCGGCGCCGCCGGTCACTAACCAGGTCATGCCTACAGGCTAATGGGGTCCCAGACCCTCGTGCGGCCTCTGAGGCTGGTCCCGGATCTGTCCCCGCGTTTGACGACGATCGAGATGCTGAGTGCTCCCGCGACCATCGCGCAGGTGATTGTGGCAGAACATCTACGCCATGCGAGTTGCTGCCATAAGTGGCAGGGTCACTATGGTTTGGTTTATTCCTGCCACTGGAGTCTCCGTGCTCAAAAAGATCGTGCTTCTCGCCCTGCCCGGCGTCGCCCCGTTCGAATTCGGAGTGATCTGCGAGGTCTTCGGTATCGACCGCTCCGATACGGGAGGGCCTTCCTTCGACTTCACCATCACGGCGGCGGCACCGGGCCCGGTTCGCACAAGCCTTGGTTTCGACATGACCATCGAAGCCGGCCTCGAGACCGCCGCGGATGCTGATCTCATTGCTGTTCCCGCGCACTCTTTAACTCGCGTGGACGAGCGCTACCTCGAGGTGATCCGGGCCGCGGAGGCGCGAGGCGCCTGGGTCCTGGGGGTCTGCAGCGGCGCGTTCACCCTGGCTCAATCCGGCATCCTCGACGGTCGCCGCGCCACGACCCACTGGATGCACGCCGACCAGCTTGCGACCGCGTACCCCCGCATCATGGTCGACCCGGATGTGCTGTACGTCGAGGATCGCGGAGTCGTCACGAGCGCAGGCACCGCAGCGGGTATCGATGCCGCGCTGCACATCGTGCGCAAGGAGCTCGGAGCCTCGGCGGCCAACGTCATCGCCCGTCGAATGGTGGTGCCTCCCCAGCGCGATGGTGGCCAGGCGCAGTACATCCAGGCTCCGCTGAGCGAAGACTGCGCGGACTCCTTCGCCGAGGTCGCCGAGTGGATGCTGCAGAACCTCGGTGAGGACCTCCCGGTCGAGCAACTCGCGCGCAAGGCGCTCATGTCGCCGCGCACTTTCGCCCGTCGGTTCCGCGCCGACATGGGCACAACTCCCGCGGCGTGGCTCAACCGACAGCGGATCATCCGCGCGCAGCAGTTACTCGAACAGACCGAGCTGAGCCTTGAGACGGTCGCCGCCGACACCGGCTTTGGGGCCGTCGCGGTGATGCGTCACCACTTCGTGAAGGTACTTCAGACCACGCCAACCGCCTACCGGCGGGCGTTCTGCCAGCGGCGGTCGGCGTAGCGTCTGCGTCTCTCGTGTCCCAAAACGCAGGACATTCGCCATCAAAACGCCCCTCCGGCCGCAATCGTCAGGGTTTCATGGCGAATCTCCTGCGTTTTCGTTGGGCGTGCGAGCGCGATCTCGACCGGGAGAGGATGCCTCGAACCCGCGCCCGACGTGCGTCGACCCGATACGGCCGACGGTTGCGAATGGTGGTGAGTGCAAGGTCATCCGCTCGGCACCGACAGACGGCGAGCAGTATCCGCGTGAAGTCGCCGTACAACTGCCGATAGGTGAATCGCAGCACCCGGTCGCCCGCGATCGCCATTGTGGTGTCCCGGTCATGGTCCTTCTCCCACGAGTTCGACGCGGTGGCTGTCCAGCCCGGGTCGTGTTGTCCACCGTCCACTTCGACGAAGGTGTGCGGCCCGACCTGGAAGTCGAGGCGACCAACACCCCGCCGTGACACCTGCTGAACGACCAACAGTCCTGCGTCCCTCGTCCAGAGACGGAAGAAAGTCTCGCCGTGCGATTCATCAAGCGCACTCACCAGCACTCGCCACACGCGCACGTCGTGGGGTGCGCGAGCGAAAATGGCATCCAGCTTGCGATCGGTCCACTTTTCAATATGCATCACGAGGCTCGCGCAGGCGACGGCAATATCGCGGGGCTCGTCAATCAGCACCTGTAGGAGAGCATCGTCGATAGAGACCCTCCAGACCGAGTCCGCGGATGCCGCACGATCGACCCAATGAATGCGCACGTCCCTTGCTCCGGCGAGTCGCTTCCGTCGATCGTGTGTCGCACGCAGTCGGCTGGCCGTTGACTTGACCACGATGTGAGTGTCCGGTCGTCGGGGCACGGGAATCCCATACGACTCGAGCGCGGAGATCGAGGTCAACCGCCCACCCACCCGAACCGCGCGAACGGCGGGCTCCGGAGCATCCGGAACTGAGTACCAGCCCTGCCGCACCCGAAATATGATGCGGTTGGCGAGCGCTGCGCGGATCGCGGCGTCGGTGTACCCGCGCTCGAGCAGGTCCCGCCTCCGCAGGAACCAGCCGGAACATCGGAGGAGTGTGTCGATGGGCATCATCGGAGCAGCATCCCGATCCCGGCGCGTCGCCGGTGCCATGGCGGCCCAATCCGGGGACACATTCACTTCCGCCGTTCCCGGAAGGAGTAGTCACCCGCGAACTGCTTCCCCAAAACGCAGGAGATTCGCCACCAAAACCCCCTTTCGGCGGCGAGCAGGCGCGTTCCGCGGCGAATCTCCTGCGTTTTAGGGAAGGGTAAGCGGCGGAGCGGCGTGGCGCCCCGGTCCCTACGCCGCCGTCGTAGCCACGAACACGGTGCCCGATCCGGTGAACCGCAGCCCCGCCTCATCCGGCGTGATGTAGACGGCGTCCCCGAGCGCCAGCGATGAGGATGACGCAGCGCCGGAGATCGACACCTCACCGGAGATGCACAGAGCGATCGCCGGCCCGGTGAGCGCGACCGAGGCGTCGAGGAACATGCCGTCGATGCGAAGCAGCTCGAAGTCCGCACCGTCCGGCCTGAAGGCGGCGACCCCCTCGGACGGCGAGGTCGAGTGCAGGTACGGCACCTCGACCGGCGTGAAATCGAGCACGCTCAGCAGCTCGGGCACATCGATGTGTTTCAGCGTGAGGCCGCCGCGCAGCACGTTGTCCGAGGCAGACATGAGCTCGATCCCGAGCCCGCTCAGATAGGCGTGGATGTTGCCGGCCGGTAGGTAGAGCGCCTCCCCCGCCGCCAGACTCACCCGATTGAGCAGCAGCGAGATCACGATGCCCGGATCCCCCGGGTACTCCACCGCCAGAGACGAGACCGTCGCCATTTCAGCGTCGTAACCGGATACCCCTCGAGACGCGAGCGTCGTGACGAGCGACACCAGGGTCGTGACACCGGTGCGCTGGCCGATCACCCATTCGACGGTCTCAGGCAGCGCGACATCCGATCCCGACAGGGAATCGAGCAGGTCTTCGAGGGGCTGTGGCTGCGGATCTTCCATCCCGAGCGACGCGTCGATCAGCGCGCGCAGAAGCGCCCGCACCTCGTCCAATGGACGGAAGCCACACAGCGCATCGAAGGTGGGCGAGAGCGCATAGATCAGCTCCGGCTTCGGAAATGCGTCCTTGTAGTTTCGTTCCGGAGCGTCACGGGCAATGCCCAGCTCGTTCTCGCGCTGGAAGCCGGCCCGCGCCTGCTCGAGAGTCGGATGCGCCTGGAGCGAGAGCGGAGTCGCGGCGGCGAGCACCTTGAGCAGAAACGGCAGTCGACCGGATGCCGCGAACCGCCCGAGCGTTGTCTCTGGGTCGGCCGCGATCCACTCCGCGAGATCCGCCGCACCACCCGTCTGTGTGGGATCGAGGATCACGCTCGGCGATCCAGGGTGCGCCCCGAGCCAGAGTTCCGCTTCCGGGCCCCCGGATGCCGCGTGCCCGAGCAGCTGGGCGATCGCGGTCGTCGATCCCCACGCATAGGGCCGGGGGGTGTTGATGATGCCTACAAACATCCGCGAGTTCCTTCGATAGGGGTGAGTCAAAACTACCAATCGCGTGGGGAACGCCCAGCCTGCGCGATTAAAGTGGCGGGAGGTCGAGCTCGACGAGACCTCACCCCAGACCTCACGTAACGGAGCCCCGATGACCCTCACCACAGAAAATCCCCAGTCCTCCGTGGAGGTTGCCGCCTTCACCCCACTGATCAGCGACTTCTACGGCTACGAGAGCCTGCTCACCGAGCCGGAGAAGCAGTACATTGTCAAGTTGCGGGCATTCCTCGAGGCCGAGGTGCGACCGATCATGAACGATCTCTGGACGAAGGCGGAGTTCTTCCCCCGCCACATCGTCGACGGACTCGCCGAGCTCGGCCTTTTCGGGCAGTCCTACC
Source organism: Frigoribacterium sp. (assembly GCA_025408445.1). GTDB lineage: Bacteria > Actinomycetota > Actinomycetes > Actinomycetales > Microbacteriaceae > Lacisediminihabitans. The sequence goes on from JANYIZ010000046.1 coordinate 61,732, forward strand.
CGGAGACCCAGCAGTTTGCCAACAGCGCCACTTTCCGCGGCTGGGTCGCGCTCGAGCTGGCGCGGGTGGATGCTTCCGTCGCGACTCTCGTCGGCATGCAGAACGGTCTCGTGATGGGGTCGATCGCCGTCGCAGGCTCCCCCAAACAGCGCGCCGAGTGGCTGCCCCGGTTCGCCAGCGGGGAACTGCTGGGCGCCTTCGCGCTCACCGAACCGCTCTCGGGATCGGACACGGCACAGGGCCTTCAGACCGTCGCCCGGCGCGAAGGTGACCACTGGGTCATCAACGGTGCCAAGCGCTGGATCGGCAACGGTTCGATCAGCGATGTCACCATCATCTGGGCAAGGGATGCCGAAGACAACCAGGTCAAGGGCTTCATTGTGCCGACCACGACCGAGGGATACTCCGCCAAGCGCATCGAGAACAAGCAGGCACTGCGCATCGTGCAGAACGCCGACATCGTGCTCACCGACGTGATCGTGCCGGAGGAGAACCGCCTGCAGGGCTCCAAGTCGTTCCGCGAGACCGCCGCTGTGCTGCGCCTCACCCGCGCCGAGGTCGCCTGGGCCGCCGTCGGCAACTCGGTAGGAGCCTACGAGGCCGCCGTCGAATATGCCGGCTCCCGCATCCAGTTCGGCAAGCCGATCGGCAGCCACCAGCTCGTGCAGGAGCTGCTTGCCAAGAGCCTCGCCAACATCACCTCCTCCATCGGAGTCGTCACCCGCGTCTCCGACATGGTCGACGAGGGCACGCAGCGCGACGAACATTCCTCCCTCGCCAAGGAATTCACCACCAGCCGCATGAGGGAAACCGTCGCCTGGTGCCGCGAACTCTTCGGCGGCAACGGCATCGTGATGGACTACGGCGTGATGAAGTACTTCGCGGATGCCGAAGCCATCTACTCCTACGAGGGCACGCGCGAAATGAACACCCTCATCGTCGGTCGCGCGATCACCGGCAAGGCCGCGTTCGTCTAGCCCGGCCGGTCGAGTGTTTCGCTCTGTTGACCGCATCGAAACCCGGTTTGCGAAGGTTTGGATTCTCGTGCCGGCGGGCGCTACGCAACCATCAAGTGCGGGCGTTTTGGACCTACCGGTCTCGACCGACGCAACCCTATGCTGAAGGGGAGCACAGGGAGAGCGGATGCGGCGCGACACGATACACGCAGCCGCTTGGGGCGCCGCGCTCAGCTGTAGCCTCGCGCTCGTTGTTTCCGGGTGCGCTGCGAGCCCCTCGCCGCCCGACGCTGCAAGCCCGACGTCGAGCCGACACACAAAGCCATCCCCGAGCACAACGCCGAAGCCACTCGCGACGGGGCAGATTCCGGTGCCCGGCCAAGATGTCGACGCTCCAGTGAACGGCTTCGATTCGCTCACTGTTTTTAGATTGTGCCGGGAGAAGATGATTTCCGACTACCCGACCATCACGAACTACCGTCCTTACGCGACGGGTGACGTCTCTGCCGCGATCGAGGGGACCGGTGTGAACGTGCAGTTGCCCTTCGGGGCGCTCCCAGACGGGCGCCCCGAGGGCATCATGGTGTGCGAAATCACAGGAACGCCCGCAGCGCCCAAGATCACCTACTCGGGGCCCGTCGACGTCTGACCGACCCGGTGATCGTGCACCCAAAAGTCATGAACGCCGCCCACCAGAACGCCCATCTCCCGCTTGTGCGGCTGGCTTTCACGCCAACATCACCTCTTCGATAGGAGTCGTCACCCGCGTCTCCGACATGCCCGATGAGGGCACACAGCGCGACGAACTCTCCTCTCTCGCCAAGGAATTCACCGTCAGCCGTCTGCGGGAAACCATTGCCTAGTGCCGCGAACTCTTCGGCGGCAACGGCATCGTCATGGACTACGGGGTGATGAAGTATTTCGCGGATGCCGAAGCCATCTACTCTTACGAGGGCACGCGCGATGAACACCCTCATTGTCTGCCGAGCGATCACCGGCACGGCCGCGTTCGTCTAGCCCGGCCGGTCGAGTGTCTCGCTCTGGCGACCGCATCGAAGCCCGGCATGACAGAGTTAACCCATGCGCCGCCCCCGTCCTCGGTTCGTTCCGCGGTCCGAGTTCGGCATAACTGCAGCGCTAGCGGTGCTTGCGAGCGCCGCAGCCTGGTTCCGTCTACCTCCGACGACACAGCAGACAGTCTGGGCGGAGGACGGCACAATCTTCCTCAACGATGCCATCTCAGGAGCCCCGGCCTCGCACCTCTTTGCGGGGTATGCCGGCTACCTCCAGTTGCTGCCGCGCCTGATCGCCGACGGCGTCATTCGAACTGTCGACATCGCCGACGCGGGCATCATGATCAACCTGGCAAGTTGCGCGGTCGTAGGTCTCGGAGCTTCCCTCGTCTATTGGTGTGCACGCGACGTGATCGCGGCGCGTCCGCTGCGCCTCGTTCTGTGCTCAATCACCGTGCTCGCCCCACTCGCACCGATCGAGCTCCTCGGAAACGCCGCGAACCTGCACTGGTTCTTCATCTGGAACACTCTCTGGATACTGCTGTACCAACCGCGCACGCGAATCGGCGCGTGGATGCTTGCGATCGTCACGCTCATCGGAGCCATGTCCGAGATCCAACTCCTCGTGCTTATGCCACTGCTCCTGGTGAACGTGAGAGGCCATAACGTGTGGCCACCACGCATCGGTCTGGCAGTGGGACTGGTCGCGCAGATCATCACCACACTGCTGTCACCGCGGGTGGCTCACGCTGGCGGACTCGGCGGCGCACTCCGCGCGTATGTCGGACAGGTAGCCCTGCCCAATTTCGCCGCAAATCGGCAGACGATGACCGCCGCGCTTGGCGAGCAGGCTCTCGTCTGGGAGGTGCTCGCCATTGTCCCATTCGTGCTCTCCGTGCTGGTCTGCCTCCGGTGGGGCACTGCCCTGCAGCGAGTCGCTGCCCTCTATCTCGTGCCGGGGTCGTTCGTGATCTGGGTGGTCGATTCCTACCTGAATGGTTACGGCGGTTCCCCCATCCATCACGCGCCCTTCGTCTTTATCCGCTATGCGGTCATACCAAGCATGCTTTTGCTGGCCTCGATCGTCTTGGCAGCGCAGGTACTGGCCTCTCGGCGGGGTCCGATTGCTTGGATCGGCACCGCGGCGGTCGCCGCCCTGGTCGTGTTGATGGTGGTGCAGTACATCCCGACCGAGACCAATCGTTCGAACGGACCAACCTGGGCGAACGCGATAGGAGCCGCGCGAAAATCGTGCGAGTCTTCGGCCTCAGGGATGAATCAGCTCGTGGTTACCGCTCCCCGCACGAAAACCGCGCTCTGGACATTCCCCATCTCCTGTGAACGGTTGGCGAAATGACCCCGACGCCGCGTGCTCGCACGCTTGTTATTCTCCCCACTTTTAACGAGCGGCAGAGTCTCGGACGCGTAGTTGAACGAACACTGCGAGCGCTTCCCAGTACTCACATTCTCGTCGTCGACGATGACAGCCCCGACGGCACCGGGATATTCGCCGAGACGCTTGCCGCATCCGACGAACGTGTCCACGTGCTGCATCGCTCGGAAAAACTGGGGCTCGGGGCCGCGTACATCACCGGCTTCGCGTGGGGCCTCGAGCATGGCTACGACTGGTTGATCGAAATGGATGCCGATGGCTCACATCCACCGGAGGCTCTGCCCCGAATGCTGGAGGCGGCATCCGCGTCGGATTCGGTGGGGCTGGTGATTGGGTCACGTTGGGTGTCTGGGGGGTCCGTCGAGGACTGGCCGAAGGGCCGCGAACTGCTCAGTCGAGTCGCTAACACCTACGCGCGCATCATGCTCGGTCTGAGCGTGCGCGATGCGACCGCCGGCTACCGCGTCTACCGCTCGGCTGTGCTTGCCGGCTTCGACTTCGCTAACGTCGACTCCAAGGGATATTGTTTCCAGATTGACCTGACGTTGCGCACCCTTGATGCTGGCTTTGCAATCTCCGAGGTGCCGATCCACTTCCGCGAGCGCGAGTTTGGCGTCTCGAAGATGAGCCGGGAGATCGTGATCGAGGCGCTGCTCAAGGTCACGGGATGGAGTTTTACCAGGCGCGTCCGGCGCAACCCTTCGGAAACAGCGCTGCCCCTCGGCAACGCCTAACCTATGTCTATGAACACTCTCGACAGCCGCGGATTCCGTCTGGGATTCGCGACCTTCGTGCTGTTCACCGGAATCGCTGGAGACTTCTGGCGCAATTCCCTCAGCTGGTACGGCTACGGCGTCTTCGTTGTGGGCATAGCCGCAATCTCGTTCGTAGTCCTCCACCACAACCGCGCTCGATTCCGTGTTGGCTCGCTGCCCTATCCGCTGCTCGCCTTCATCGCGCTGGCATTCCTGTCAATCGCCTGGTCGTACTACCCGGGTTTCACCGCCCTCGGCGCGGTCGTGCTGCTGCTGACCACCGCCTCCGCCGTGTCGATCGCGGTGACGGTCACCTGGCCGGAGCTGCTCATCGTGCTCGGCTGGGTCTTCCGACTGGTTCTCGCACTTTCGTTCCTTTTCGAGTTCATCGTGTCCGCACTCATCCGACACCCGATCTACCCGGTCTGGGTCACGCCAGAAAACAATCCGGCAAAGCTGCTCTACTGGTCGCGCGACCTGCTCTTCGGCCTCGGCAAGATCCAGGGCATCGTCGGCAATTCCAGCCTGCTGGCGATGGCGGCCCTGCTCGGGCTCATCGTGTTTGCGATCCAGCTCGCCTCGAAGACGGTGAAACGGGGATGGGGCTGGTTCTGGCTCGCCGTCGCTCTCGTCACGATCGGGCTCACTCGGTCGGCCACCATCTTCGTCGCCCTCGCCGTGGTAATCGTCGTTGCGCTCGCGGCGCTGCTCGTGCGCCGAGCGCGCGTGCCGCGCGGGCGGGCGTATGCCTATGGCGGCATCACACTCGTTGTCGCCGCCCTCGCCGTGCTCGCGGATCTCGCGCAGAGCCGCATCCTCGGGCTACTCGGTAAGAGCTCGGACTTCACCGGGCGATTCACCATCTGGCACGAGGTGATCACGCTTGCCCAGCAACGCCCCGGTGCGGGCTGGGGATGGCTCGGGTACTGGATCGTCTGGATCGCCCCGTTCAACACCCTCAAGAAGGCCGGCGGAGTGCAACCGCCCCACGCCCATGACGCGTGGCTGGACGTCTGGCTGCAGCTGGGGATAGTCGGCCTTGTGGTGTTCGGAGCTGTCGTGCTCGCGACGCTCGTACGCTCCTGGCTCCTGGCGGTCGACCGCGTCGTCACCGGGCGGGGGGACCCCGGCTCGCACAGCTGGCTTGCGCTCTTACCCCTCCTCATGCTCACGGCTCAGTTGGTGCAGAGCATCGCCGAGAGTCGCATCTTGCTCGAGGGCGGGCTGATGCTGTTGGTGATCTGGGCGGTAAAGACCAAGACCAGCCCGCTCGGCCTGGAACCCGTCGAGCCCGAGCTGTCCCCCGCGACGCTGCGGAACCGGCCATGAGAGAGGGCCGCTCATGACCGGGGTCTGCCGGTGAGCCTGGCGCCACCGCGGCATCCGGCATTCGAGCTCCCACGTCAGATGCTCGGCTCCCCCCGGTTTTCGGCCGCGCTCACCCAGGCGATCATCGGGGCTCTCGCCGCCTCATTGCTCCTGAGGGAGCTGATCGGCTGGGCGGGCTGGCTGGCCATCCTCGCCGGGCTGGTCGTGCTGGCTTCGCTCTCTCTGATCGCCCGGCGCGAGGAGATCGAATGGCACGGCCTGCTGCCGATATCCCTGCTCGTGTTTGTCGGCTGGGCCACAATTTCGTTGTTCTGGAGCGAGTACAACTGGGTGACGATCGGCAGCGCCCTTTACCTGCTCGCCGTGACGATGCTCGGAATCTACGTCGCCCTCATCCGCGACACCATCCAGATCGCGCGGGCGTTTGGGAATGTGCTGCGCGGTGCACTCGTGCTCTCGCTTGTTCTCGAAATCTTCTCCGGCATCCTCATCGATACCCCGCTCGGATTCCTCGGTATCCAGGGCAGCCTCAGGGAACTTGGGCCGATCCAGGGCATCTTCGGAACACGAAACCAACTCGGCATTGTCACCCTCGTGGCGATCGTCACTTTCGGCACGGAGCTTCGCACCCGATCGGTGCCGCGCAACCTCGCGATCGGGTCGCTGGTGCTCGGCGGCCTTACGCTCGTGTTCGCGCGCTCCCCCGTCGCGTTCGGAACGTTCGTCGTCGTGATCCTTGCAACCCTCGCCTTGTACGGGCTGCGCCGAGTCTCCCCCGAGCGCAAACGAATTTGGCAATTCATTCTTCTCGGGTCCACGATCACGGTTGGCGCCATCGCTTGGGGGTTGCGCACCCCGATCATCGATGCTCTCAGCGCCAGCAGCGAGGTCAATCTGCGGCTTGCAGTCTGGCGCCCTATCAGGGCGTTGATCCCCATCCACGAACTCGAGGGATGGGGTTGGGCTGGTCACTGGTGGGAGGGCGTTCCCCCCTTCACTTACATCCGCGACGGGCTTCAGTCATCGGCCCTAAACGCGTACCTTGACGTCTGGTTCCAGGTCGGCCTCATCGGTCTCTTCGCCTTCGTCTTCATGGTCGCGCTCGCCTTCATCCGCTCCTGGCTGCTCGCTTGCCGCCAGCGCAGCTTCGTCTACGCCTGGCCGGCGCTCGTGCTGGTGGTGCTGCTTGTGAGCGGGCTCGCGGAGAGCTCGGTTCTGGTGGAATTCGGCTGGCTCACCTTCGTGGTGTGCTCGGTCAAGGCGTCACGGGAGTTGAGTTGGCGGAAGGCGTTTGCGGAAACTGAGCGCGAAAAATCCAGGTGAGTGACGAGAAAATAATTTTGTCATCCCTACCTCTGGGAACACTTTGAGAGCCCCCTCGAATGGGAACGCGCTTCCTCTGATTTCGATGCCGATGATGGTGGTAAAACCCGCTCCTCTTTTCACCCCTTTTTGGGACAAGAATTCAGTCGGCTGTGCGCCCCGGTCGAGTGTTTCGCGAGCACCGGCGCTGTGTTCTAGTGCGACGATTTGTCGTTCGTCCAGAAGGTGCTGAGAGAGGCCGAGGGTGCGCCCAGATCACATCTCTGATGCGTGTCTACCAAACAGGGTCAGAGCCAGATGGAGCCCTCCGCGAGGCGGATCGGAGGGAGGTGGACGAGCACGCCGAATCAAAAGATCACGGCGATGAAAGTGGAGGTGCGGCTTGTGAGCTGCCGCGGAATGCCGTTCTCAGGGTCCTTCCCAGTGGATTTGCTGCTCGAAGAAGAGCAGTCCCGGTGGAATTCGGCGACAGAGAAGCGCGCTCAGCGCTCACCCCAGAAAACTCAGCCCTGCCCAGGCGTTTCCAGCGCTCACCCGGTCCAGGAACCAGCCCGCACCATTCCCCGGATACAACCACAGCTGACCCGTCGCATCACGAGCGAAAAGATCGTCGTGGCCATCTCCGGTGACGTCTCCCACTGCGGCCATGGCCGTCATACCCTGCCATCCCGTCCCGACGCTGATTCGAGGAAGCCACCCTCCTTTCCCGTCACCTGGGTAAAGCCACATCTGCCCGGATGCCTCGCGTGCAAACAAATCGGCATGCCCGTCGCCATTGAAATCTCCGGCGCCCATGAGAAGTGTCATGTCCTGCCATCCAGTCCCGGCACTGATTCGAGGGAGCCACCCTCCTTTCCCGTCGCCTGGGTACAGCCACATTTGCCCAGACCCATCCCGTGCGAAGAGGTCAGAGTGACCGTTCTCGTTGAAATCTCCCGCCCCGACAAGAGCTGTCATAACCTGCCAACCGGTGCCCGCATCCTTTCGGGCGAGGAGTCCGCCATGTCCGTCTCCGGGGAACAACCACATGTGCCCGGAGGAATCCGTGGCAAAAATGTCCTCATGGCCGTCACCATCGAAGTCCCCAGCAATCGATACGCTGACGTACCCGGACCACCCGGACGCAATCTGAGACCGCGCACCGAAAGTGCCTGAGTTGGCGCCGGGATAAAGCCAGAGAATTCCCGAGGTCCGATCGAGGGCGATGAGATCGGGTTTTCCATCACCGTTAAAGTCACGGAGATTGGCTGATCCAGTCGAGGTCAGTGGGATTGTCGCCGGAAGCGGAGCGACAATCCCATCGCCAGCAATCAGATCGAGGCCGCTCCAGCCAGAGCCTTCATCTACCCGAGGGAGGTATCCGCCGCGCCCGTCACCCGGATAGAGCCACAGTTCGCCCGCAGAGTCCCGAGAGAGAAGATCTTGGTTGCCGTCCTGTGTCAGATCACCCGCTCCGAAGATCGAGTTCATGACGTTCCATCCCGTACCGCCGTCGTAGCGCGCGCCGAAACCACCGACCCCGTTTCCAGGGTAGATCCACGCACGTCCCGACGAATCGCGTGCGAGGAGGTCTGCGTTGCCGTCCCCGTCGAAGTCGCCCACACTGGCAAGCGACGTGTATGCCCCCCAGCCGGTGGCAACAGCGGAGCGGGCTGCAAGCTTGCCACCGCTGGTCCCCGCGTAGAGCCAGATCACGCCCGTGGTGTCCCGCGCTATCAGGTCGGGACGACCATCCCCGTTGAAGTCGGCGCCGCCCACCAGTGCGGTGTATTGACCGAATCCAGACCCCAGATCGACTCGAGTTCCGAGCGTGCCGGCGCCGTTGCCGGGATAGAGCCAAAGTTCGCCGCTGGAGTCCCGAGCCATAAGATCCGCTTTTCCATCGCCGTTCAGATCACCTGCCATTATGAGCGCGGTGTAGGCCGCCCATCCGCTCCCCATGGAGATTCGTGTCCCAAATCCTCCGGCCGCGGTCCCTGGATACAGCCAGAGCGTACCGGCAGTGTCTCGGGCCACCATGTCCGGGATCCCATCACCCGTGAAATCGTTAACCACCGGTGGGGCCGTCGCTACAAACGACGATGGATTCCAACCGGACCCTGCATTGGTGCGTGGAAGCCAGCCGCCGGACCCGTTCTCCGGGTACATCCACATTTGTCCGGTGCTGTCGCGAGCAAGTACTTCGGCGTGGCCGTCGCCATTCATGGCGGTACCACCAGCGAAAGCAGTCATCACCTGCCACCCCGTACCCGCGTTGATGCGAGGCAACCATCCACCCCGACCGTCGCCGGGGTACAGCCACATCTGGCCAGATGGCTCTGTGGCAAACAGGTCGGCATGCCCGTCAGATGTCGCGTCCCCAGCGAAGACGAAATGGGACATCGCCTGCCAGCCGGTCCCTTCGTTGATTCGTGGTAACCACCCGCCGTGACCATCTCCTGGGTACAGCCACATGACCCCGTTTGGTTGCCGCGCAAAAAGGTCTGTGTGGCCGTCTCCAGAGAAGTCGCCTGCCGTAACGAGCGCTGTCATTGTCTGCCAGCCGGTGCCGACGTCGATTCGTGGCAACCAACCTCCGTGTCCGTCACCGGGGTAGAGCCACATCTGGCCGGAGCGTTCTGTAGCGAAGACGTCTGGGTGCCCGTCCCCGTTGAAATCGCCGGCCGCGACGATTGACGTGAACACATTCCATCCGGATGCGACTTTCCTGCGTGCCAGCCACCCGTTATGACCGTCTCCGGGATACAACCACTCGACCCCGTTCGCATCCCTCGCGAGGAGGTCCGGGTGCCCATCCCCGTCAAAATCACCGACAGATGTCAAGTCATAAGAGCCATCGCTGGGGTCGAGCCCGGTCGCTGTGGTCGAGCCGAACCAGTTATTGTAATAAACCCAGAAGTTGCGGTTGCCATAGGACGAGCACCCATCCCCGACACCCGTAAGGTTCGCGAGTGCTGCAGCGTTCGGCTGGTATGGGGTGTAATTATAAAGAGCAGCTGTCGCATAGTTCTGAATGTTGACGGTGCTGTATCCGCACGAGTCGTTCGGGCTCCAGAGGATGTTCCTCACACCGGGTTGCATACCGAATTGACTCGCCTTGTAGGACTTCAGCTGCAAACTGCCTGAATACACCTGGTTTCCGAACCCGAGCGATGTTGTTGCGCACGGCGCCGTATCCGGGCATGCAAATCCCATTGCTCGATCCAATGCCGCTTGCGACGGCGCATTCTTGTCGACCAGACCCTGTTCCTTCTCCAGAGTCACGAGGATCACCTTTGCGCTGATCCCACACGCGACCTGGACCCGGAAGATGATCTCCGCTGCCGAGAGCGAGCCGCCCTCGAATGCTTGGCACCGAACAGCCCCCGTCGCATCCGACACCAAGCGCCCACGGCTCGCGACGGTGTCAGTCAGCACATTGAGGCAGAGTCCATTCGAGCATGCACCGATTTTAGAATCGAGAAACGACTGGATCTGCGCAGAACTCAGTGCGCTCGAGTCGTAAAAGAGCGAGTCCGGTATGATGTTCCCCGCATCGAAATCGCTGGCCGTCAAGGCTGACGCGCTTGTCGGCATTGCCGACATTGTCAGACCTGTAGTGACCAGCGCTGCCGCGATCAAGAACGCCGCCATACGACCCAACGACCTGATTCGAACCGCCAACGTTCTCACCCACCCGTTTCTCAGTGACCCTCGCACCGAACCGGCGCCCCCGAATGGTAGTATAGTTGTCGGTTCTCCAAATCGCACGCAATCGGCCGCGCGCCCTAGCATTACGACATGACCCTCCTCATCGTCGAATTTCCCCTCCCGTGAAAGTTCTCCTCCGCGCAGATGCGGGGTACCAGACAGGGACCGGCCATGTCATGCGCTGCCTCAGCTTGGCCGAGGGCCTGACCGCAGCGGGGCACTCGGTCGAACTTATGACCGCCGAGCTCGAAGTCGATTGGCTGGTTCGCGCCGTCGCGGCATCGGGGATTCCCGTCACGTTGTCCGGACGCGATGCGCTGGTTGAACTCCAGATCGAGCAGCACTCCCCCGACTGGTTGGTGGTCGACTCCTACACGATTCCGAGCGAGCAGATTTCTCGCGCGAATCAGATCGTTCCTGTGCTCGCAATCATCGACGGGGATGCGCGTGGCATCGATGCAAGCCTCTTCCTCGACCAAAACTTGGGTGCGAAGCGCCCATCGAATTTGCCGAGGCCTCAGGCCCAGACGTTGCTTGGCGCGGATTTCGCGCTCATCAGAGACGCAATACTTCGCGAACGACGAGAGGATCCGTGGAAGTCGCGGCACGAGCCTCCTCAGGTACTCTGCTTTCTTGGAGGCAACGACGAGACTGGAACGGGTCAGTTGGTCGCGGAGGGATTGATGGGGATCAAGGACCCGTTTGTGCTGACTTTTGTCGCTCCGTACAACCAGCATGAGGCGCTCTCGAAGATCCTGGCCGGACATCCCGAAGTCAGCCTTCTCCGGCCGACTCCTTCGCTCCCGGCGTTGTTATCGGCGACAGACATACTGATCTGTGCAGCTGGCACCAGCACCTGGGAGGCGTGCGCGCTAGGGATTCCTTCAGTAGTGATTTCTGTTGTTGGCAATCAGCTCTCCTCGATGAGCCACGCGGTGGATGAAGGGCTCACCCTCGGATTTGACGCCAACCTCGATCGCGGCGACGTGCCGCGGAAGACCGCGGACGCTGTTTCGCGCCTGATGCGAGAGCCCCAGCTTCGCAGCCACATCTCAACGGCGGCCAAGGCGGCCTTCGACGGGCAAGGCAAACATCGTGTCACCATGGAGTTAGCTGCCCGCGCAATTGCCCTGAAGGGTATGCACCGATGATCCTCGCCATCATTCAAGCTCGCTGCAGCTCTACCCGACTCCCGGGGAAGGTGCTCAAGCCAGTGTTGGACCAGCCGATGATCATCCGCCAGCTGGAGCGCGTGACACGAGCAGAGCGGATCGACCGTATTGTCGTCGCGACGTCGACCGATCCCTCGGACGACGCACTGGCTGACTTGCTCACAACGGCGGGCTACGACGTACGACGAGGATCGCTCAATGACGTCGCGGGGCGATTCGCTGACGTTGTCGCCGAGTTCGAACCGGATTCATTCGTCCGCCTGACTGCAGACTGTCCTCTGGCCGATCACGAAGTGATCGACGATGTGATCGCCGGCCACCTCGCCTCGGGGGCCGACTACACCTCTAATGTGATCGAGCGGACCTACCCTCAGGGTCTCGATGTCGAATGTGTGACCTCAGAGGCGTACTCGCGCCTTCTGCAGTTCGTGCTCAATGTCCGCGAACGCGAGCACGTCACGCTTGGCATCTACCAACGACCAAGTAAGTTTTCGTTGCACTCCGTAACTCAGGGAGTCAATCTGTCCGCGCTGCGGTGGACCGTGGATCGGCAGGACGACCTTGACTTCGTGCGGTCGGTCTACACACAGCTCTATCCGGACAACCCGGATTTCTCACAAGCAAACGTACTCGAACTGGTTACGAGGGTTCCGTCGCTCAATCACAAGAACTGATTTTCACTCACCGGCGACGAGCCACTTCCCACCACTGGGTAGACTTTTGCCGTCAACTTGCTTCGGAAATTTGGAGAAACAATGCCGCTCAAATACTGCGTCAAGTGCGTTCTACCGGACTCGAAGCCCGATCTGCACTTCAATGCCGAGGGAGTCTGCGCCGCCTGCCAGGCCTACGAGAATCGCGCCGATGTGGACTGGGACGCACGGCGCAAAGAGTTCCTCGCGATTGTCGACGAATATCGCGACTCAACGAACTCGAGCTGGGATTGCATTGTTCCCGTGTCGGGAGGCAAAGACAGCACCTTCCAAGTGCTCAAAATGCTGGAACTCGGCCTGCGACCCCTGTGCGTGACCGCAACCACCTGCGACCTGACCGAAGTCGGCGTTGCCAATATCGAAAACATCAAGAACCTCGGTGTCGACCACATCACTATCAGCCCGAATCCTGTGGTGCGTCGACAGCTGAACCGAATTGGTCTTCGCGAGGTGGGCGATATTTCTTGGCCGGAGCACGTGGGCATCTTCACCATTCCTGTCCGTGTCGCGGTGCAATTCGGTATCCCGCTCCTGATTTGGGGCGAAAACAGCCAGAACGAATACGGCGGACCGGAAGCAGCCACGAATAGTCGCGTTCTTGACCGTCGCTGGCTGGAGGAGTTCGGCGGTCTCCTAGGCATGCGGGTGTCTGACCTGTCGGATGCCCAGAACATACCTGCGGGAGACCTCGCCCCATACACCTACCCGTCCGCGGTAGAGCTTGAGCGCGTCGGGGTCAAGGGCGTGTTTCTCGGCCAATTCTTCCCCTGGGACGGGATGACCAACGCGCTCGTGGCACAAGCGAACGGTTTCCGAACTACCGGCAAGGTGATCGAGGGTTCGATGGTGGACTACGAGAACATCGACAACCACCAAGTCGGCATTCACGACTATTTCAAGTACTTGAAATTCGGATTTGGGCGCGCCACGGATATCGCGAGCCTTCACGTTCGTCGGGGTCGCATTACGCGGGACCAGGCGATGGAGATCGTCAAGCAGCGCGATGGCAAGTTCCCATGGACCTACCTCGACAAGCCGCTGGTCGACATTCTGGCCCCTATCGACGTCACTGTCGAGGAGTTCGTGGACATCTGTGATCGCTTCACAAACGAGACGCTCTTTGTCACGAAGAAAGACGGTTCGCTAGTTCGAGATCGAGATGGAAATCTAACGAAGCATAACTACGACAACGTCGCCTGACGATGCTGCTGACCGTCGAAGTCCTCGACCTGGGGATTAACAACCTCGCCTCCCTCAGGCGCGGTTTGAGCAACGCCGGAGCCCGCAACCTTCAAGTGATCGCAACCGCGGAGGAGTCCAAGGGGGCTACCCTCCTCGTACTCCCCGGTGTCGGGGCATTCGGCGCTGCGGTTGACGAGCTGACGAGCCGTGGGCTCGATGACACGATCCGCCATCACGTAGCGCGCGGTGGATACCTGGTCGGGGTATGTCTCGGCATGCAACTACTTGCCAGTGGAAGCGAAGAGAGTCCGGGCGTGCGCGGTCTTGGCTTGGTGCCGGGTGAGGTTCGCAGGCTTGAGCCGGGCGCACAGGATCGGGTGCCGAACATGGGATGGAGCGAGTCCACAGCGACGCGACCCGACGACGCGTTTCCCGTGCTCCATCGGGATGTCGACTATTACTTCGTCCATTCGTACGCTGTCGCGCCGGAGTGTGACGACGACATCCTGGCGACATCGACCTTCGGCGAGACGTCGTTCGTGTCGGCAATTCAGCGCAACAATGTGCTGGGTGTACAGTTCCATCCTGAGAAAAGCTCACGCCCGGGCGCGCAATTTCTGGTTGAGGTACTGGAGTGGGCGAATGGCTAAGCACAGGGTCGCACCGACCCTTCTCACAGACGGGATCAGCCTCGTAAAGGGCGAACAGTTCAGGAGCTGGCGGACGGTGGGCTCCGTTGTGGCGGCAGCCCGAGTCTTCTCGATGCGAGATGTCGATGAACTGGTACTGCTCGACGTGGCCGCGAGTCGGGAGGGTCGATGCATCGACCCCGCTATGGTCAAGAGTGTCGCAGCCTGCATGTCCGTACCTCTCGCAGTCGGGGGCGGTGTACGAAACCTTCGTGATTTCGAGGCCACACTGCGGGCCGGGGCCGACAAGGTTGTGATCGGCACAAGCGCTGCCCGCGACCTTACTGTGGTGCGCGAGTCGGCTCGCCGCTTCGGGTCGCAGGCCGTCGTCATCGCGGTGGATGTCGTGGACGACTCCAGCATCTCGATCGCGATAGAGGGCGGTACGACCGTCGTTGAGTGCGATCCCGTAGATTTTGCGCGGGAAGTGGTCGCCGCAGGCGCAGGCGAGATCCTCCTACAGTCGATCGCGCGGGATGGCCTCCAGAAAGGCATGGATCTCGCCACGATCCGTCGTGTCACGTCGGCCGTATCCGTCCCGGTGATCGCCTCGAGTGGCGCAGGAAGTTACGAGGATCTCTGGCTCGCGTTCCAGAACGGGGCCGACGCGGTATCTGCAGGAGCTATGTTCCAGTTCACCGAGCAGACACCACGTGGCGCGCGCAATTATCTGTCAGAGCATGGAATCGCTGTACGGATGGCCGATTGATGGGCAGCTCCCTGATCGTTGCCTACGGCAATGATCCACTCTATTTAGCGATCGTCTGGCAGCTCGTGGAACTCGAGAAGGCATCGGGTAACACTCCGACGGTGCTCGATGTGAGCCCCGTTGTGGGCATCGTGGGAGACGCGATCAATCGGCGTGCGCTCCGCTTGTTCGGTATTCCGTCACCAGACGTCGCGTTCCATGCCTGTCTCCTCGATGCGGGTGTCAAGCTTTTCAGCGCTCCGGATTTCGTCGCGCAGGGTAGGTCGACCCCGCTTTCGAAAGAGGCGCTGGAAGGTATTCGCGAGACCACCCGATCCGCGCTCATCTCGTTCTCACGCGATCCCGAGCCGCGAGTTACCCGGGCACCCTGGAAGAAGCTCCAGTCACGCCTGCTGAAGGCGGGCATGGAGACGTTCTATGCCGTTAGCGGTGTTCTCGCCAGCGATCCGGGCATCGACACGGTCATCGTCCTGAACGGTCGATTCCCCCACCAGCGTGGTGCGCTTGAGGCAGCATACGAATATGACCGGGCGGTGAAGCATTATGAGAAGGGCGATAAGGCAGATACCTACTGGTTCGAATCCTATTCGACTCTCGACCGGGTGCGCACCCAGGAGACCGTCGACTTCACGCTCGACCATCTCGCCACCGAAGAGGCGTTGGAACTCGGCAGAGAATGGATGGCGCGCCGCTCGTCCGGCGGAGCGAACATCTATGCGCGCTTCTTCGACGACCAATCTGTGGTCGACTCGAGCATGCGAACCCGACGAGTCGTCGGATTCTTCACTTCATCACAGGACGAGTTCGCAGCGCTCGGCCCGGAGTGGCACGTACAGGAATGGATGGATCAGCTACTCGCATTCGAGGTCGCGCTTTCCCGGATCGAGTCCGAGGATGTCGAAGTTTACCTGCGGGTGCATCCCAACTTCGCGACTAAATCGCTCCGCAGCTTCCGACGCGAACGTGCGGCCATCGAGGCTCTGGGATCGCGCCACCCCGAGCTGCGCATCATCTGGCATGACGAACAGGTCAATTCCTACTCGCTCGTGAGCGACACGGACGTCGTGGTCGTGTGGGATTCGACCATCGGTCTCGAGGCGAGCGCTTACGGAAAGCCAGTGTGGGAGCTAGCCGCCTCGTACTACGACCTTTACGCAGATGTCAGACAGTGGTTCGGACCTGACCAGTCTCCATCGCCTGACGCGCTTGAATTCAAGGTGGACACGACACGTGCGCTTCGATTCATGGCATACCTCGACATTCGTGAACCGAGTCTTTCGGCGAAGACAATCGCACTGCGCGAGTCCATCACGCCGCCCATGAGCCTCGGTCTCAGATTCACTAATATTCTCAGTTCGGGGGGTGCTCCCACTCCACGGATTGCACTCGAGTCAATCCGCGATTCCTTCGGTCACCGCCGTGCCGATATCAACCTGGCTGCAGTACGCAACTTCATCGCAAAGAATCGGCGGCGCAGAATTCAACCTGAACAGTAGGTATTCTCGTAGTGCGTTTGGCGCACGCGATCTAATAGTGTGCGTCTGTCCCATCGGAGGTTTTGTTTGTCTATTCTTGAGCGTTCGTCCATTCTTGTGACGGGCGGAACAGGCTCGTTCGGGAAGGCGTTCATACGGTACGCACTCGACAACCTCGACCCCAAACGAATCGTTGTCTTCTCACGTGACGAACTAAAGCAGTACGAGGCTCGGCTCCTTTTCAACAACGATGAACGCCTACGCTGGTTTATCGGCGATATCCGTGATCAGCATCGTCTTATGCGAGCGATGCACAACATCGACTACGTCGTACATGCGGCAGCCCTGAAACAGGTCGATACTGCGGAATACAATCCCTTCGAGTACGTGCAGACCAACATCATCGGGTCGCAAAACGTGGTCGAGGCAGCGATCGATACCGGCGTAAAGAAGGTCGTCGCGCTCTCCACCGACAAGGCGTCGAGCCCGCTCAACCTGTACGGCGCAACGAAGCTCGCAGCAGATAAGCTATTCCAATCGGCGAATCACTATGCAGCCGGCTACGAGACCCGGTTCAGCGTCGTCCGCTATGGAAACGTCATGGGTAGCCGCGGATCGGTCGTACCGTTCTTCAAGAAGCTGGCAGCCGAGGGCCAATCGCTTCCGATCACAGACACCCGCATGACGCGGTTCTGGATCACGCTCCCCCAAGCGGTGCAGTTTGTGGTCGACTCGTTTGACCTCATGGTGGGTGGTGAGCTCTATGTACCCCGCATCCCGAGCATGCGAATCACCGATCTGGTCGAGGCCGTCGCACCGGGCTCACCGACGCACGAGATAGGAGTCCGCCCAGGCGAGAAGCTGCACGAGGAAATGATCTCCGAAGACGACAGCCGCCGCACGCTGCTCCTTGACAATCGGTTCGTCGTCTTGCCGACCATTGCCGACTGGGGCGACTTCGTGGCGCCGGATGGTGAGTCACTTCCCGACGGTTTCGCATACCGCTCGAATACGAATGACCTGTGGCTGTCGAGCGCCGACATCCAGAAGATCCTCGAGACGCTCGATTGATTGTGAGTATCCCCTACGGTCGCCAGTCGATCGACGAGTCAGACATAGCGGCCGTCGTCGAGACGCTCACCACGGACTGGCTAACGATGGGCCCGAAGGTTACCGGCTTCGAGTCGGCCATCGCGGCTCTCGCAGTCACACCCGGTGCCGTGGCGGTCTCGTCGGGAACGGCGGCACTGCACTGCGCTTACGCCGGCGCTGGCGTCGGCGCCGGGGACGAAGTGATTACCAGCCCGATGACGTTTGTCGCTACCGCGGCGACAGCGATCGCCCAAGGGGCGACGGTGCGGTTCGCGGATGTCCAGGCAGACACCGCGAACATCGACCCGGAGTCTGTCTCTGCACTTGTCGGATCGAAGACACGGGTTATCGCGGCCGTCGACTATGCAGGACACCCCGCCGACCTCGACGAACTGGGCGCCATCGCACGGGGATCGAACGCGCTCCTGCTTGAGGATGCCGCCCATTCGATAGCGTCCACGTATCGCGGGCGCCCGGTCGGCAGCATCGCCGACCTCACCGCGTTCTCGTTCTTCCCGACTAAGAATCTCACGACCGCCGAAGGTGGCGCAGTCGTCTCAACCGATCCGGAGCTACTGGAGCGCGCTCGCAGGTTTCGCAGCCATGGCATGGTGCGTGACCGGGAGAAACTACGCTACCCGGACGAGGGGCCGTGGCATCAGGAGGTGCACGAGTTCGGCCTCAACTACCGACTTCCCGATGTGCTGAGCGCGCTCGGCACGAGCCAGCTACTGCGCATTGCCCAATTCAAGACGCGGCGAACGGCGATCTTCGAGCGGTATAGCGAGGAGCTCGCCAACGTCGACAGGCTTGTTCTGCCGACCCGTCGAGACTACGTCGATCCGATGTGGCACCTTTTCCCGGTTAGGGTGAGGGACGGTCGCCGACGCGAGGTGTTCGACTACCTGCGTGATCACGGGGTGCTGGTGCAGGTCAACTACATCCCGGCGTATTGGCACCCTGTCTTCGAGGACCTGGGCTACCGGCGGGGTATGTGCCCCGTAGCCGAGCATTTCTACGAAGAGGAGATCTCCCTTCCGATGTATGCGGGGCTCACTGAATCCGACCAGGGTGTCGTCATCGACACCCTTCGCGCCGCTCTCGCGTGACCGAATCTGAACTGAAACGAACGGTGGTCCACCCATGACCGTGACATCCGAACCCCGCAAGGGGCCCATGATCGTCGCTGAGATCTCCGGGAATCACAACGGCTCGCTCCCCCGAGCGCTCGACATTGTGCGTGCTGTAGCCGACTCCGGCGCGCATGCGGTGAAGATCCAGACCTACACGGCCGACACAATCACCCTCAATGTCGACTCACCGGCCTTCCGGGTGAGCGCCGAGCACGAGCTCTGGGGTTCGCGCACGCTTTACGACCTTTATTCCGAGGCGTTCACGCCGTGGGAGTGGCACGAGCCGATCTTCGAGTTGGCACGTGAGCTCGGGCTCATCGCCTTCAGCACTCCGTTCGACGAGACAGCGGTGGACTTCCTCGAAACGCTCCACGTGCCGCTCTACAAGATCGCATCCCTCGAGATCGTCGATCTGCCGCTCATCCGCCAGGTCGCCCAGACCGGCAAGCCGATGATTCTCTCAGTCGGCACCGGCTCGATCGTTGAGGTCGCCCAGGCGGTGGAGGCGGCGCGCGCAGGCGGCGCGACCAACATCACTCTGCTCGCGTGCACGAGCTCGTACCCCGCACTGCCCGACGATGCCAACCTGCTGCGGATGCCCGTGATGAAGGAACTCTTCAACGTCAAGGTCGGCCTCTCCGACCACACGATGGGCATCGGTGTGTCCGTTGCAGCGGCCGCACTCGGAGCGACAGTCATCGAGAAGCATGTGACACTTCGCAGGGCGGATGGCGGGGTCGACAGCGCCTTCTCCCTCGAGCCGGAGGAGCTGACGATGCTTGTCGAGGGCTGCGATGCTGCAGTGCGCGCGCTCGGCTCGGCCGACAAGTGGGCATCCACCGCCGAAAACGAATCGCTTCGACTTCGTCCCTCGCTCTACGTCTCTGCCGACGTGAAGGCGGGTGACGTCGCGACGGCCGAGAACGTGCGGTCGGTACGCCCCTCGGGCGGGCTGCCCCCGATCGAGATTGACCGTGTGCTCGGTAGGGTCTTCGCCTCGGATGCTGCGCTCGGCATGCCCGTGAGCTGGGAGCTTTTCTAACCCAGATGGTAGATGTCGGTGTCCCCTTTGGACCCCGACAACACGAACCCGGCGGCGGTGAACAACCTAACGCTTCGGGTGTTCTCGGGGCGTATCAGCGCACGGATCGGCAACGCGCCGGTCCAGACCGGCGCAAACCGCTCGAGCGACGCGCCGAGCACTCCCGCCGCGAGCCCACGACCACGGAACTCGGGATTCAGGTTGATGCTGACCTCGGCCTCAAGTCCGTCGGGATCGAGATCGAAACGCGAGGTCCCGACGCGGGCCAGCCCGGACGACTCCGTGGACTCCGCGATGTAGAGGAAACGCCGCGGATCGGCGATCACGCTCGTCAGCCAGGCGCGGTGCCGATCCCACTCGACCTCGATGCGGGAGGAGGACGCCGCCCGCGACGCGGCATCGTTGCGCCACTCGAAGAGCGTCTGGGCGTCGGAGGGCTTGGCCGCGCGCACGATGATCATGCGCGCACTCTTCTACGGATCGTCCCCGCGAGCGAGTCGGTCTCGTGGATCCCATCCCACAACGTGGCGCACAGCGCCCGCAGGTACCCCTCGAGCAGTTCCGTCTCTTCGAGGTCTGTGGTGGTGGGCGTGGGCCAGCGGGAGGAATCCGACGCGCTCTTTAGGCGGTTGGTGACGACATCCAGGAAGACGGCCCGGCTGAGCGTGGAGACCCTGCGGTTACGCAGCGCTAGCCTCTCCCGGATCATCGGGCCGTACTGCAGGAACAAGTACACGAACTTGCGCCAGAGCCACAGCCTGAAGCCCGGCTTCCGCGGGCGGACAGCGATCGGCTGGGAGTTCACGGCGTCCGAGAAGTCCACAGCGACCCGACCGAACAGGTAGGCGAACCAGCGAAAGGCGCGCCGCGTGTTCTCGATCGACCAGCCCTCGGCCACTGCAGCGTCGATGTGCGCGGTGTACTCAGCGAGCGTGTGGCCGATGCGGTTGATCTCGCCGGGATATGTGAAGAAGTCAGCGTTCGAGGGAACGACAACGGGAATGCCGACGGAGGCGAGTTCGGCCCCGACCGACGACCGGAAGTTGAGCAGCACATCAACGATCTGCATCACGTCGTACAGCCCGATGCCGTCCGCTGGCATGTTGAATGTCACGTTAGCCGGGGCAGCATCCAGCAGTGCCATGATCTGGCGGACGACAGGAGAGAGCACGCCCTCGCGCTTGTTGGGGAACATCCTCGGATGCAGTCGCAGCACGACGTGCACGCCCGGATGCTCGCGCGCATAGTCAAACAGGAAGTCGACCCATTGGAACTGGTCCTCGAACAGCGAGGTCTGCGTGAGGTTTGTCGGTATGGCGTCGATCAGTCGGACCCCCATCAACTCGTCTTCGCTCGACATTGTCGCAAGCAGAACGGTCGACTCCGGCGCGATACACAGTTGGGCGCGGAGCTCCTCTGGCGACGTCCCCTTGAGTTCACTGGAGTAAGCAAAGGCGCTGTTCGCCGCGAAGAGCCCGGTGAGGTGCCCCCCCACCAGGTCGATCTGCTCACTTCCGATCGGCCGTGACTCGAAGTCCTTCCACGACCGCGAGTTGAACACATCCTCCATCGTGTAATCGCTGGCGAAGATCGAAAGCGTCTCAGCCCTGCGGATCATGTGGTTACCGCCATGAATCGTGTAGGTGTCGATGCCCGCACGCCCAGCCGCGGCGACGAACGCGTGGTTGACAGAGTAGTGATCGTTGTACACAACCACCGTGTCTGGCCGCTCGGCGGCCAGGATTCGTTCGGCGGCGAAGTAGGTAAGGAGGGTGTTCTTCAATTGGCCGAGGTAAACATCCCAGACCTCGTCGGAGAGGTCGGTACTCACGAGTTTGTTGGTCAACCAGGTCTCATACGCCGCGTAGCGTCCGAGTGGGATCCCATCGACCTCGAGCTTGGTCCATTCGTCACGACGCACGCTGTCCACAAGCCCGTCGACCCGCGCGCGGATCTCGGGATCGAGCCACGCATCCATGATGATCGCGGGGATTCCCATCTTCTCGGTGAGCAGGTCGCGCCGTTTCACGCACGCCTTGCACACCTGCAGGCGCTTAGAGAGGCCGACTTCCGGACCAACGCCAGCCGCCGACATGGCGACGCAGTGCACCCGGAGCATACCGTCGCAGCGAATTGCGGTCACCTCGATCGATTCCTGTTGAAACGCGTCGGCGACGAGGGCCTCGGGATACGAGTGCTCCCATATGTTCGAAAACGGCGAAAAGAAAAGGAGCTTCACGGGGCCGCAGCCTACCAGTGCACGTCAGGAGGCGGCGTCGAATACGCGGTTGCGCACGCTCCGCGGATTGGGCAGAAATCGATGCTGCGGGAACTGGCCGACGACGATCGAGTCCGCGGGCACGGCCGTATTCACGACGAAGGAATTGGCCGCGAACACCACGTTCGCGCCTACCGTAGCGGCACCGAGCACGCTCGAGCGGGAGAATAGGATCGTGCCCTCACCGAAGGTGGGATAGACACCGTTGTCCGCGCCGACAGTGCAGTTCTGGTAAACGACCAGATAGTCCGCGTAGGACGCGTTGCCGATGACCGTCCCCACCGGATGAACGAGCAGGAAGACGTCGGGGAGCGACACCGAGAAGTAAAGGTCGAGTCCATTGAGTATCTTATTGAGATAGAAAAGCTTGGTCGGCAGCTCGGTGTCGCCGGTTTGTCGCCACGAGGTGTTCGCGAGCATATAGAGGAACATAGCCATGTGATCGCTGTTCAGGTGATCGAAGCGCGCGACACCGTTGGCGTTGTAATACTTACGCTCGATACGGGAGAAGCAGTGCTCGAGCCTCTCGAGGGTCGGCTCGATGAGCGGGAAGACCGGATAGGGAAGCGCCCTGCCGTCCGGAAGGTAGTTGTCGAGCATCCGCTCCACGAACGTTGCGAGCGCGAGCGAATCGAGCGTACTCGAGAAGGAGACATTACCTTGCATGGGCTAACGGTACATGCCGCGAGACGGGGGCCGCGTGCGGCCAGTAAACTGGAGCCATGAAAGTCTTGGTTACTGGAGCCGACGGCTTCATCGGCTCCCATCTCACCGAGGCACTGGTCAGGGAGGGTCATGAAGTCCGGGCGTTCGTCGCCTACAACTCGCTCGACTCGTGGGGTTGGCTGGATTCCGCGCCGCGCGAGATCACCTCGCAGATCGAGATCCTGCCGGGCGACATCCGCGATCCCGCGCTGACGATGTCGGCCGTTTGCGGCCGCGACGCCGTGCTGCACCTCGCCGCCCTTATCGCCATCCCGTACTCCTACGTGGCACCAGACCTC
Organism: Frigoribacterium sp.; assembly: GCA_025408445.1. Lineage (GTDB taxonomy): Bacteria > Actinomycetota > Actinomycetes > Actinomycetales > Microbacteriaceae > Lacisediminihabitans. The sequence goes on from JANYIZ010000046.1 coordinate 84,680, forward strand.
TACGTGCAGACCAACGTGCAGGGCACGCTCAACCTGCTCAACGCGGCACGTACCGCGGACGTCCAGCGGTTCGTCCACACCTCGACAAGCGAGGTGTATGGCACCGCACGGTACGTGCCGATGGATGAGAGACACCCACTTCAGGGCCAGTCGCCATATTCGGCCAGCAAGATCGGCGCCGACCAGATGGCGAATTCGTTCTTCACCTCCTTCCAGCTTCCAGTTGTGACGATCCGGCCGTTCAACACGTTCGGACCGAGGCAGTCCGCGCGGGCCGTCATCCCGACGATCATCAGCCAGCTCGCTGTCGGCAAGGAGCAGATCCAGCTGGGTGCCCTCTCCCCCACGCGCGACTTCACCTATGTATCGGACACGGTAGGCGGCTTCGTCGCCGCCCTCGAATCATCCGCAGGGGTGGGCGAGGTCATCAATCTCGGCGCAGGCTTCGAGGTCTCGATAGGAGCAACCTTCGCGACTATCGCATCAATCATGAACAGCGACGCCGTTGCGATCGAAGACCCGCGACGTGTTCGCCCGGAGAACTCGGAGGTCGAGCGGTTGTTCTCGAACAACTCCAAGGCCGCGGAGCTCCTCGGCTGGTCGCCGCAACTGGCCGGCCTCGACGGATTCCGCGAGGGCCTGTCCCGCACCGTCGACTGGTTCTCCGACCCCGTGAACCTTGCCCGCTACCGCACTGACGCCTACACTACGTGAGGCCGCCGCAGTGAGAAGCACGCTCGCCCACGAATTCATCGCCACCGTGCGCGCCGTCGTCGGCGACGAACCCGTCATCGGCTTGCACGAGCCTGAGATCGGCGAGGTGGAACAGGCGTTCGTTGCCGAGTGCCTCGCGTCTACTTTTGTTTCCTCCGTCGGGCCGTTCGTCACGCGCTTCGAGCAAGAGATCGCCGCGATAACGGGGGCCAGGCACGCCATCGTTGTGTCTAACGGCACCTCCGCGCTGCACGTGGCGCTGACCCTGGCGGGTGTGCGCCCCGGCGACGAGGTCCTGATCCCGGCACTCTCGTTCGTCGCCACGGCAAACGCGGTCGTCCATGCGGGCGCCCGTCCGTTTTTCGTCGATGCAAACCCGGTCACCCTCGGGCTCGACAAGGTTGCTCTGGAGGTCGTGATCAGTGGCTTCGAGCGACGCGACGGTGTGCTTGTGAATCCGAGGACGGGAAGCCGCGTCTCGGCTATCGTGCCGATGCACACTTTCGGTCATCCACTGGATATCAGGGCGATTGTCGCGCTTGCCGATGAGCACGGACTCGTCGTCGTCGAGGACGCCGCAGAGTCACTCGGCAGCTATGTCGGTGATCGCCACACCGGCACGTTCGGCAGGCTTGGCGTGCTGAGCTTCAATGGCAATAAAATCGTGACGACTGGCGGCGGTGGCATGGTGCTGACGGATGATGACGAGCTCGGCGCACGGGCCAAGCACATCACCTCCACCGCCAAACTCTCCCACCCCTGGGAATTCGAGCACGACGAGGTCGCTTGGAACTATCGAATGCCGAACATTAATGCAGCCCTCGGCATGGCTCAGCTCACGCGATTCGACGGTTTCCTGGTGGAGAAACGCCGACTCGCCGATCGTTACTCGGCGGCGTTCGCCGACCTCGACGGCATTAGCTTCCTGCCGGAGCCCGAGGGCACCACGAGTAACTACTGGCTCAATGCGGTACGTCTGGACGTCGCCGACCTCGCGCTTCGAGACGCCCTGCTGCAGGCATCCCATGACGCGGGACTCAAAGTGCGACCGTTCTGGAACCTTCTGAGCGACCAGCGAATGTACCGGGAGAATGAGCGCGGCGACCTCTCCACGGCCAGGGAACTCCTCGACAGCGTGATCTGCCTCCCCAGTTCGCCCAGGTTGGCCCGCCTGCCGTGACAGGATCGCCGCGGCGAGTAGCGGTTCTCACCGGCACGAGGGCCGATTATGGATTGCTGTCCCGCCTCGCGAGGGCACTGGACGCCGACCGTCGCACCGAACTGCTCCTGATCGTCTCCGGCTCGCACCTGTCGCAGCGCCACGGCAACACCGTCGATGAGATCGTGGCGGACGGGGTGCCAGTTGCGGACCGCGTGCCGATCTGGGGCGACAGCGACGAACCCGAGGCGGTCGCACAGGACTTCGGCACCGCGGTCGGCTTGTTCGCCGGATCGCTCCGCCGCCTCGGGCCGGATGTGGTTGTGGTACTCGGAGATCGGCTCGAGGCGCTCGCCATGGCGACTGCCGCCACAATCCTTGGGATACCAGTCGCCCATATTCACGGCGGAGAATTGACCGAGGGGGCAATGGACGAATCGCTCCGGCACGCCATAACGAAACTTTCCTCCCTGCACTTCGTCACGACCGATGAGCACCGCAGGCGCGTCATTCAGCTCGGCGAGCAGCCCGACCGGGTGCTCACCTTGGGCGCGCCCGTGCTCGACGCGATAGCCGAGCTCCACCTGCTCAACCGGGACGAACTGCGCAGGCGGTTCGGGATTAGTTTCGGCGCCATCACCGTGCTGTTGACTTTTCACCCCGCGGCCTTCGACCCTGTGCCGAGCGTCGAGCTGTTGGGATGGCTCCTCTCCGCCGTCGACGCGCAGCCAGGCGCACACCTCATCATCACCGGCACGAACTCCGATATAGGCAGTGACGAGATCAGGGCCGTCATCGCCGACTACGTTCGCGCCAACCCGGGCACCACTGACTATGTGGAGTCGTTTGGCCAGTTGGGCTACCTCAGCACCATGGGCGTAGTCGACCTCGTCGTGGGGAATTCCTCCAGCACCGTGCTCGAGGCGCCGCTCCTCGGTATCCCCTCCGTGCTCGTCGGCGACCGGCAAGAAGGCCGGCCGTTGTCACCAAGCGTGCTCCGTCCGTCGCCCGACGCGACTGCGATACTGGAGGCGGTGTCGCTCGCCCTAGCCCCCACGTTCCGCGCCTCGTTCTCCGGCGCGCCCTCCGTATTCGGCACGCCCGGCTTCGCCCGCCGCGCTGTCGAGGTTCTTGCGTCAGCCGACCTTTTGCGAACGCCGCGCAAGCGGTTCAACGACCTCTCGACCACCCCACCGAATGACGGGAATGCACAATGTCAGAACGCCTGCTGATCATCGCCGAGGCCGGCGTCAATCACAACGGATCGATCGACCGGGCCCTCGAGATGGTGGGGGTCGCCGTCGAGGCCGGAGCCGACATCATAAAATTTCAAACCTTCTCCGCCGACAAGCTTGTCCGGAAGGACGCTCAGCTCGCCGAGTACCAACGCACCTCCGACACCGACTCGCGCAACCAGTGGGATCTGCTCAAAGGCTTGGAGCTCTCCCACGAGGAGTTCACGCGGATCCGTGCGTACTGTGACGAGCGCGGCATCGAATTTCTCTCAACCGGATTCGATCTCGATGAGCTTGCATTCCTCATCGACGAGCTCTCGATCCCGATCGTAAAGGTGGCGTCGGGAGACCTGACGTTCGCGCCGATGCTCGTCGCCGCCGGCCTCTCGGGGCTGCGTGTGATCCTTTCAACCGGGATGGCGAACCTGGACGAGGTCGGGCAGGCGCTCCGCTTCATCGGCGTCGGTATTGCGCAGGAAGCCGGTCTGCTCGCGGGCGACACGGCGCCGAGCCGCGATGTTCTCGAAACGACATGGACGAACGCGGCGGTTCGCCAACTGCTCGCCGACCGGGTCACGGTGCTGCACTGCACGACCGAGTACCCTGCGCCGCTCGAGGTGCTCAACCTCCGAGCCATCTGCACGATCGCTTCCGAGTTCGGCGTGCCAGTCGGCTACTCCGACCACTCGCTCGGTGACCTCGCCTCGATAGTCGCCGTCGGCCTGGGTGCGACCGTGATTGAAAAGCACTTCACTCTGGACAAATCGCTCGAAGGCCCCGACCACGCCGCATCACTTGACGCTGGTGAGCTCGTCGACTTCGTGCGCAGACTGCGCGAGGTGGAGGTCGTGCTTGGCAGCCCGGTGAAGGAGTGCCAGCCTGTCGAGGTGTCCAATCGCGCGGCCGTTCGGCGCAGCATCGTGGCGTCGCGTCCTATCGCGGCGGGCGACCTGATCACCGAGAGCGACCTAGAGTGCCAGCGCCCGGGTGTCGGCCGCTCAGCTTTCGAATTCTGGGATGTCGTGGGTAGTCGTACTCCTCGCGACTACGTAATAGGTGAGTACGTTGACTGACATGGCAACGCGGGAAGTCGTGCTCCTCGGTGGTGGCGCACACGCGCGCGTACTCCAGGAGACGCTCGGCCTGCTTGGCGTGCCGGTCGTCGGCTTCGTCGCTCCCGGCGGCGCCTGGCCAGTCGATAGTCTGGTGTGGCTTGGCTCCGACGATGTGCTCGACGGGCTCGACCGTCGCGGCACGATGCTGGTCAACGGCGTCGGATCGACGCGGGCGGCCGGGCTTCGCGCGACGGTGTTCGAGGCGGCCCGCGCCCTCGGTTTCGACTTCGCCACAGTCGTCGACCCCTCGGCCGTTGTGCGGGCGAGCGCCCGACTCGGGCGAGGAGTGCAGGTGCTAGCGGGCGCGATAGTCAACACTGACGCGGTTGTCGGAGAGGACTCCATAGTCAACTCCGGAGCCATCATCGAGCACCACTGCCGACTGGGAAGCCACGTGCACGTCTCCCCGGGCGCCGTGCTCGGTGGTGGTGTCATCGTCGGCGACCGATCCCACGTCGGCCTCGGTGCGCGCGTTCTCCAGGGCGTCTCGATAGGCTCTGACTGCACGATCGGTGCTGGCGCTGTAGTCACCCACGACGTCCCCGACAACTCAATCGCTGTCGGAGTACCCGCAGCGCACCGTCCCGCGAAGTAACGCGCATGGGCGAAAGGTAAACATAATGTTCAATGACATCTCAGATGTCCGCGTCGGACCGAAGCAGACGGTTCGCGACGCCATCGAGATCATCGACGCGAATCGTAAGCAGATCGCACTGGTCGTTGACGACCGCGATCAACTACTCGGTGTGGTCGCGGACGGCGATATCCGACGGGGTATGCTTCGCGGCGCAACTCTAGACGCGCCAATCACTGAAATAATGACGGCATCCCCGAAGGTTGCTAGGCAGGGCCAGAGTGCGGCGGCGATCCTCGAGATGATGTCCGAATTCGAGATCCGCCACGTACCGGTTGTCGACCCCGATGGCGTCGTGACTGGTCTGTTCACAGTGGACGATCTGCGGCAGCCGGTTGAGTCGACGACCCCGGTGGTGCTGATGGCTGGCGGTCGCGGCCAGCGGCTCTATCCGCTCACCAAGGAAACACCGAAGCCGATGCTGTCGATCGGGGACTCGCCTCTCCTCTCGATCATCCTGACCAACCTACGGTCCCAGGGTTTCGTCAACGTCTTCATCTCGGTCAACTACCTGGCGGATGTAATCACCAACTACGTCGGGGATGGCTCGAGGTTCGGACTCCGCGTGACATACGTCCATGAAGACAAGCCACTCGGCACGGCCGGCGCGCTAGGGAGCCTCGCTGGCGTGATCTCCGAGCCGTTCATCGTTATGAACTCCGACCTGCTCACGCACGTGAACCTGCGCGAGATGCTGTCCTTTCACGCAAAGCGCGACGCAAAGGGCACGATCGGGGTGCGCGAACACGTATTCGAGATCCCCTACGGCGTCGTCAACCTCGACGGTGCTGTAGTCGAATCCATGATCGAGAAACCATTTCATCGGTCGCTTGTAAACGCCGGGATCTATGCCCTCGACCCGCTCGCCCTGGATCTGCTCGTCAAGGGCGAGTACATGGACATGCCGACCCTGCTAGGCCAGCTAATCGAGGGCGGACACGATGTCACCGCATTCCCCATCCACGAATCTTGGCTCGACGTCGGCCGACCCGAGGACCTCAACCTGGCCCGCAGTGAGTCGGACAAGTGGAAGAATCCGTGACCAGGGCGCTCGTCATCGGTGGCGGATCGATAGGGTCTCGCCACGCATCCGTGCTCATGGATCTCGGGCACAATGTGGCGTTCGTGAGCAGACGGAATAACCTCGACGCGTTGACCTTCCCCTCACTCCAACATGCCCTCGGCGAGTTCACGCCCGGCTATGTCGTCATCGCGACGGAGAGTAGTATGCACGAGGCCGCGGTCGCCGATCTCCGCGCACTCGACTACACGGGGGTGCTGCTCATCGAGAAGCCGATGCTTGTCGACGCCGCCACGCTTGACGCGGCTCCATTCGCCCGCATCGGTGTGGGTTTCAACCTGCGATTCCATCCGGTGATCGCCGGGCTCAAGAGCCTCCTCGCGTCCACCCGCGTGCTCACCGTCGAGGTCTACGCGGGCCAGCACCTCTCCGGGTGGCGTCCGTCGCGCCCGGTCGCCGAGCAGTATTCGAGCGTCCGCGCCCGCGGGGGTGGGGTCTTACGCGACCTCTCACACGAATTCGACTATCTCGGTTTCCTCTTGGGACATTGCGAGGGGGTCTTTGCCCGCGGCGGACGACTCGGAACGATAACGATCGACTCGGATGACGCGTGGGGAATCGTAGCGCGATACGAGCGCTCACCCCTAGCGACAATCCAGCTCAACTACTTCGACCGAAACACACGCAGGAGGATCGTCATCAACACCACGGAATCCACAATCGAGGCCGACCTGGTCGCGTCGACCCTCCGTGTCGACGATCGAGTGGAACAACTCCCGACCGACCGCGACCTCACCTACCGTGCCATGCACCGCGCGATGCTCGATGGCTCCGACGTCTCGTTCGCAACCGTCGAGCAGGCAGCCGACACAGACCACCTAGTGCGGATGATCGAGCGCAGCGCGATAACAAACTCGTGGGTGGAATCCTTATGAGGGTCTGCACGATCACGGTCCGGTCTGGATCGAAGGGCGTTCTCGGCAAAAACTGGCGGCCACTCCTAGGCTTGCCGCTCTTCGCCTACTCCGTGCTCCAGGCCGCCGAGTCCGGGCTGTTCGACCGGATAGCGGTCTCCAGCGATGCTCCCGAGGTGCTGCTGTCAGCCGCGCAGTACGGCGCGACCGACGTTGTCGAGCGCCCGGGTGAACTCGCGCTCGATACTGCCGGGAAGCTACCAGCCATAGTGCACGCCGTGCTTGAGGTCGAGGCCACCATCGGTCGCCGTTTCTCGACGGTCGTCGACTTGGACGCGACGTCCCCGCTCCGGCTGCGAGAGGACATCGTCGGCGCTGTCGCCCTGCTCGAGACTCAGGGGCTCGAGTCCGTCATCACGGGCGCCGAGGCGCGGCGCTCCCCTTACTTCAACCTCGTCGAGGCGGATCCCGAGACTGGTTTCGTCGAGGTCTCAAAGCGGCCCAAGAACCCCGTGCTGCGGCGGCAGGACGTTCCCCGCGCGTTCGACATGAACGCATCGGTATACGTTTGGGATCGCGACGCGCTCGTTGCGTCACCGGGAGTCTTCTTCCCGACCACCAAACTCTATGAGATGCCTGCGAATCGATCGCAGGACATCGACAGCGAATTCGACTTCCAGATCGTCAGTTGGATCATGGAGTCGCGGAAAGGCTAGGACATGGGTCACTACAGGCAGCTCTTCGACCTCACCGGGCGGGTGGGTGTCGTCACCGGAGGCGCGGGAATTCTGGGGCAGGAGACGACAGCGGCCCTCGCAGACAACGGAGCGGATGTGGCGGTCGTCGACATCGACGCCGAGCGTGCTGAATCTGTCGCATCCGGGCTCGTCCAAGAGTTCGGAGTTCGCTCGATCGGTATCGCCTGCGACGTTACGGATCCCGCATCGGTGGCGTCGATGGCGCTCGCGGTGGAAAGTCGGCTCGGTCCCATCGACATATTGCATAACAACGCGGCGACCAAGGGACCCGACCTCGGGAAAATGTTTGCCTCGGTCGAGGACTACGATCCCGAGACTTGGCGCGCGATCATGGCGGTCAACCTCGACGGGCTGTTCCTAGTATCCCAGCGGATTGGGGGGTTGATGGCAGCACGCGGCCGTGGTTCCATTATTCACACCGCGTCAATATACGGCGCCACAATGGGCCCGGACCAGCGCATCTACGAGGGATCCGAGTACCTCGGTCGCCCGATCAACACTCCGCCGGTATATTCGGCTTCGAAAGGCGGCGTCGTCGGTCTGACACTTTACCTGGCGACCTACTGGGCAAGCAGGGGAGTCCGCGTCAACGCACTGACACCCGGCGGCATTGCTTCAGGACAGAATGATCAATTCAATGCACGCTATAGCTCGCGTGTGCCCCTCGGCAGAATGGCGGAGGCCAGCGAGATCGCGGCCGGCCTCCTCTTCCTTGCATCGGACGCCTCCAGCTACATCACCGGACAGAACCTCCACATAGATGGCGGGCTTAGTGCCTGGTGAGCGATGCACGCTCCTGACGCCTCTTGCGCAGCGCGAGCACCGCGGTGATCGCGACGCCTCGCAGGACGCCAAAGATGGTGCCACGGAACACCACCCGGTTGACCCAGAGCTCGGCGGACCGGTCGAGACCGGTGGGGGGCACTAGCAGCGCGTCGCGCTCCCCGGAGTAGAGGTCGAGTTCCGTCCAGGGCGGAGCGGTCGTGGTGTGTGTGCCCTCGTCCTGCCCTATATAGGTCACTAGGTTGTGGTTCGGGCTCACGACGAGCTGGCGGCGGGACCACATGCTCGCGACCCAGCGATATGCCCAGGTCGAAATGCGCTGAGCCCGAGCGTCGCCGAAGTTCTGCCGCCAGCGCAGCGCGGCAAAGACGCCGCCGACGATCGGCCGCAGTGTGCTCACGGTGGCCGAGGCGCCCCACGCGAGGTCGTCGTCGTAGCCCGCCCACGCGCGATCCCAGGTCGCCCATGCTATCGACTCGGGGTAGACGGTGAGCCGGCTCGCGGCATCCGGCATGTCCATCCGGTTGGTCGGCACCACGTTATAGCCCGAGATGTGGGCGATGCGGGGGTCGTCGCGGAACAGGTCGAGCATGTATGCCGCGTACGGTATGAAGTCCGGTCCGGGCAGCACATCCTCCTCGAGGACGATCACCTGGCCATACTCCGAGGTGGCCCAGCCGACCGCGTCCACGACGGACGCCCGGAGCCCGATATTAACGGGACGAAACCGCGTGTGCAACTCCGCGCCCCAATCAATGCCGTCGACCGCGTCCCGCACGGCCTGCACCTTCGCGTCGTCGCCCGGTCTCCCCGCCCGCGGACCGTCGACGACTACCATGACCAGCGGCGGGGCGAGAATCCTGAGCCTGTCGACGAGTGCCTTCACTTTCTCCGGGCGGTTGTAGGCAAGGATCAGGAGGGGGGTCTGGTGCACAGGGGTCCTTCGAATCGATAGTCTGTATGAGGCAATGCGCAGCCCCGAGGGCGCGCGCGCAGTATAAGACAACTTAAGGATACGGCTTTGAGAGCAGTCATCGTTGGCCTGGGTTACGTGGGTCTTCCCCTTGCGAACGCCGCATCAAGGTCGGGCGTTGACGTGGTGGGACTAGACCTGAACCTAGGCACGGTAGACGGCCTCAACGCCGGTCGCAGCCATATCGACGACTTGGCCGACACCGACATCGCCGCTCTCCTCGCGACAGGCTTCCGCGCCACGAGCGATTCGACCGTGATCGCGAAGGCGGACATCGTCGTCATCTGCGTGCCCACCCCACTTGACGACGACGGCCGTCCCAACCTCGCCGCGGTCATCGGAGCGACGAAGACGATCGCCGCAAACCTCACGAAGGGCACCACTGTCGTGCTGGAGTCGACCACCTACCCCGGGACGACGGAAGAAATCCTGAAGCCGCTGCTCGAGGAGGGCGGTCTTGTCTGCGGCACGGACTTCCATCTCGCCTTCTCTCCAGAACGCATTGATCCCGGCAACAGGGTCTACGACATCACCAACACCCCCAAGGTCGTTGGCGGCGTGACCCAGGAATGCAGCACGAAGGCCGCCGGGTTCTATTCGCAGTTCGTCGCCGAAGTTGTCACGGCAAACGGCCCACGCGAGGCCGAAACCGCCAAGCTGCTCGAGAACACCTACCGGCACGTGAATATCGCTCTCGTCAACGAGATGGCGCAGTTCTGTTTCGCGATGGGCATCGACATCTGGGACGTTATCCGACTCGCTAAAACAAAACCGTTCGGCTTCCAATCCTTTTCTCCGAGCGCCGGTGTTGGTGGTCATTGCATCCCTATCGACCCCAACTACCTGGCGTACAAGGTCCGGGCCGAACTTGACCGTCCGTTTCGATTCGTCGAACTCGCCGAAGAGATCAATCAGGGCATGCCTCCGTATGTGAGCCGTCGTTTGCAAGATCTTCTGAATAATCATTCGAAACCGGTCCGTGGATCGACCGTTCTCATTCTTGGAGTCACGTACAAGGCGAATATCTCGGATCGCCGCGAGTCGCCGTCGGTCCCCCTTGCCAAGAAACTCCTCGATCTGGGCTGCAGGCTGCAGTACCACGATCCGTACGTTGAGGAATGGTCCGTCAACGGTGTCAGAATCGACAAAGTTCACGAACTGTCGGCAGGGCTGAAGAACTCTGATGCGGCAATCGTGGTGCAAGCCCATCAGGAATATATCGCGCAGTCGGATCAATTTTCGGCCACGTCAACACCCGTGCTGGACACTACCGGCAAGTTCAGCGGACCGAACGTTGAGCGGCTTTAGGGCCCCCATGCACGCATACTGCACCTACTTTGATAGCGGATACCTCTCTCGGGGACTTTCGTTGATCGACTCGATTCGCGCCAACGGAGACGCGGCGCCGATATGGGTGCTCGCTCTGGACGATGTTGCGAGGGAATATCTCGATTCCGCGGCGCTCCCGAATGTCTTCACGCTCACGATTGCGGAAATTGAGTCCACCTTCCCCGATCTGCTCCCGCTCAAATCCGGCCGTTCGAGGATGGAATATTACTTCACCACCACTCCGCTGGTCATGCGCTGGGTCCTGAACCAGTACGAAACACCGGCTGAGACGACCGTGGTCTATCTCGATTCGGACCTGTACTTTTTCAATGATCCAAAGCTGGTTCTTGATTCTGTCGGCGTGGGATCGATCGGCATAATCGAGCATCGATATCCTAAACGCCAGCAAAAACGACTCGCAAAGTACGGTCGCTTCAACGTGGGATGGGTTGGAGTCAGGGGGGATGTCAACGGCCTCGCCTGTCTCGACTGGTGGGGTGCACGCACCATCGAGTGGTGTTCCGATGTGCCGAGCGACGGCCGTTACGCGGATCAGGGCTACCTTGACTCCTTCCCCGCACTATTCGACGGTGTCGTAGTGCTGGATTCTCCCGGGTTCAATCTCGCGCCATGGAATACCGCCCGGTACCACCTTGCAGTCGACAGTGGTGGGCAGGTCTTGGTAGCAGGCTCGCCTCTCGTTTTTTTTCACTTCCATGGCCTTCGACGAGTGGGAACCTGGTACGTCACGAGCCAATTGGTATACGGCGCACGGTTGGGGGATATTTTGCGAAACCGAGTGTATGTCCGCTATCTGAAACACCTGGAAGTCGCGTCCCGGCTCGTTCAACCCAAGCTCGCAACAACTCCTGTAATCAACCGTCGAGGCAATGGTCTCTGGGGCTTGGCGAGCCGAGTTCTCAAAGCGGCTACTGATAAAACCACCATTCTCAGCGGTAATGCTGTGTCTCTGAAAAGCCTTGAGCTCCCCGAAACACTCACGGCACCGTCGTTGTTGTAGTTCCCAAGTACCGGGCGAGGTCATAGTTCAATCCAACGTGCACACTGTGGTGCGTACGTTCGAGGTCGCTGTAAGACTCGGCCGGTTCTTCGCAGTTGAAACGCAATCCAATCGGGGGTTGCCCATAAGCGCAACCATGCGAACTTGCGACATGAGCTTGCCACGAGGAACATTCTCTCTGGGGCAGGGTCTACCCACCGGGCCAGAACTAGTGTCAGCTCGAACGACGCGATAGCCGAGTCGTTCATCGCTACGTTGACAACCCAGTTCTATTTCCGACGGATCTGGGCGTCCAGGAATCGGGCAAAGATCGAGGCTGTCGTCTGAATCGAAGACCGTTCGAACCGTCGCCGCCGCACGCCTTGCCCGGGCACATCACACCCATCGACTTCGAACTGCCATACCCGATCCTGACCGCGGCGCTTCAAGAAGCCGCATAAGCCCGTGTCCACGAAACGGGGTCAAGGCCATACTTCACGTCTCGGTACCGCCTGGCTGAACCGCTGCTACCGGAATTACACCGTGGGTCGCAATTCTTTACCTGCTCTCGACGAGATTCAAGTAACGCTCTGAGGGAAGTTTGTCGTTGGTCGCATAGAAATACAGGTTGGTGCGATTCGGAAAAGTGGTCTCGAAAACCTGCACGTTTGCGAAGTAGGGGGTGAAGAAGCGAGAAAGATCAGCCTTATCGTGAAACTCATACTCGTGCTGGTGCAGGTGTTTATGGCCTCCGCCGCTCTCGACGATCGTGTAGCCGCTGAGGATTCCATCCGGCTTGAGGCGCGACGCGATCGTGGCCATCAGAGCTTGTGTCTCTGCCTCGGTGAAATGCTCAATCGCGGCGTCCCAAATAATATTGTCGAACTGGCCCTCGGGAATGTCTGTTCGAATGTCACCAACTGCGTAGCTGATGTTGTCGCTCTTGTTATTGCGATTCGCTGACTTGATCGCCTTGGGGTCAAAATCGACGCCCACCACAGAGTCCGCGATAAGTGAATAAAAGTGATACGCCATGAAGCCGTCACCGCAGCACAACTCAAGAACAGACGGCTTCCGCCCATCTTTCGTGGTGGCTTGGAGGGCAAACGACGAGTAGACGCCGCGTTCCCACGGGAGGGAGTTGCGAGATTTTTTCCAAGCGTAGAACTGGTCTAGGTAGTGATCGAAATACTCCGGATTGTCGACACCCCACTCGACTAGAAATTGGAAATGATGCGCGCCCGACGAGATGGCCCGCATCAGTCGGCTATTCGCTTTCGCGAGACCGACGAGAGGAAAGGTGGACTTGGTCATTCGAAGCGCCTTCTGGACGAAGGTCAGTTGACCAGGGGTCTTTTCACTCATGTCGCGGATCCTCATCAGTTTTTTTACGCCGACTGAAACAGGGCCACTTTCGCTATTTGAAAAAAGGCCGCTGTTGTGTGCTTCTAGTGTGCCGTAATTGGGGTCGGGCTGTGGTTCAGGAATCGGTGGCTGATGCCTTTTAGGTCGATGGCGTCGGCGTGGTGGACGATGATCGGGTCATCATCACCGAGGCGATGGTCAGGTCGCCGAAGACGTCGCTCCAGCGGGCGAGGCAGGTTGCTGGTCATGTTCAACGACGCGTGTTCGTAGCGAGCGCAGACGAGCTTGAAGAGGAGGATGGCGGCGTCCTGGTCGAAGGGAATCTAGCTGAACTCGTCAAGAATCAGCTGGCTGTAACGCCGCAGCCCGGCCAAGTCTATTCAAAAGATGGACTCCACAGCTTCCTCGACAACCTTCCACCCGACAAATAACATCGCGTCGACTGCGCCTATCGGTCAGATAAACGCTAACACCGCCGAGGAGCAGGGGCACGAATCCCGGGAGTGCTGACCCCAAACGCCCGCGCATACGGTATCTAGCTGCCCACTCGATTTGAGCCCGAGGCAATGACGCGGCCACTATTCTGCACGGCACCACGAACCGGCTTATGGAGCCTTCTCATTAGACGGATCGACAAGAACCATTCACCAAACCACCCCAAAAGGACGACAACGCACGCGCTAGCCCATGGATACGCCGGTATCCCATAGCGATCGATGGGTGAATTGGAAGCAGCGTAGACAGCGAGGAATGCAAGCGGGACCAAGAGAACTAACAGCAGCCTCCACTTGCGCCTGATCAACGAAATCCCTAGCGCCAGGAGGAAACCCACAAACGTTGCCGAATATAGAAATGGAGACGTCCGCGAGGCATTGGCAAAAAGAGTGTGCACCATAACCGATGGATTAGACAAGGTGAAATATCCTGGCGCGTAGGAAGTGAATGGCTCCCGCACGAAAGCCGTATCCCACTGGGAAATTCCCCAACCCGGAACCATTTGCTGCCGCAAGAACAGGTCATTTTCCTTCGTGTAAGGATCCACTGTTCCCATGTGCATGAGAGCAAACATCCTCTGGGTCATTTCAACTGCGGTTGGGATATAGGGGACGCTGGAGAGCGGCTCAATGACAGCGCCGGGAATTGACGTGGTTTTCAAATATGGGGCTTTTACTGCCTCCCATCCCGAGTAGACCTGTAGGCCCACTGCGTACACGAGGACACACAGCGCGACGATTGAAACAACAGACAGAAGCCCCACGAAAAGTCTCCACAGTGCGGTTGCCGCTTGTGAAAGTTTTCTGAGCACTGTCGGCCAGTAACTGATCGTGACCGTCAGCACCACCGGCACTAAGGCGAGGTAAAGCCAACCGATCGACGTCCAGATGGCGGTAACGTAATTGAGCGTTACCAGCGCCAAAAGCCCCGGCCGAGTTAGCTGCCTCGGACGATTTATCGCCCAGATGACGCCCAGTGCGAAAAAGGCAAGTTGGAGGGTAAAGAGTGCCTGTTGCAGCACCAATGCGCTGTAAATGAGGAACATCGGGTTGAGCGTAATCAATATGGTCACGACAACCTGGGGAACGGTAACGTCGCCATGCCCGAGCGCCTGTCTCACCGCATACAGCGCAATGAATGACGCGGTGCCCAAGCATAGGGCCTGAGCCATAATGATGAACATTCCATCGTCACCCAGATAGTGGAGCGCCCTGAGGAAAATTGGGTACCCAGGTTCGCGGAATAAAGCGTAATCAGTTCCAAAATTCGGTTGGAAGAGGGACTTAGCGCTCGCAATATACATGATTCCGTCAACCGTGACCTTGAGCGGTACAGCCATCATCGACAAGATGGTGACAACACCTATGATCAGGGCTGCTGCAGTTCGATACCTCAATGTTTTCCGCAGCACTCGGCCACCATGGTTCAAGACGGATTTCTCCCCCCGCGCCGCCACGCGCGTCACGAACTACGGCTCAGCATAGGAAATTCGTCATGGCGCTCAATGGCACCATGTGCATTACCCGGGCCAAATATCGTTCCCGGTCGATGGGCATCAGGGAAGAGGCGGTACTGCTCATCGCAGGTCAGTGCTGGCCGGTGGATTCCTTCGTTGAGCACGGCGGGCACTAAGCCCACCTTGCAGACGAGAAAACTGATCGCGCGGCGCGCTCGGTCGGGGGGAGGGTCACGTACGCCGGGACGTTGCTCGCAAAGTCACCGTTGTTTTCACCAATTGGATAGTGAACCTCCGTGCCGATATAGCCATACCTGAGCAATTTCCGCGCGGGGACCCAATTATCGCAACACAGCACGGCCAAATAGGCGGTCAGCGACTCGGATGACCTGTCCGCGAGGCGCGCGTCGAATGAAACAGCGTGCTCATAGCTCGAATGGATCCGACGCTGCTGATTGTTCGAACTGTCGAGGTGGGGCCCTTTGACGACTGACCTTTCATCCATTCGACTAGTGCGACCTTGCTCGTGTACAAAGTAATATTTTGAATCCCGCTTTCTAGCTTGCAGAGTTAGCGGTGCAGGCAGGGTGGGCAAGCCGATTGCCCGCATAGTTATTGCGCTGGAGGCGGTCATTCGGACGTCGCCCTCTGAAATTCGTCATAGTCGTGGATGTAATCGTCAACGTCATAAACGTGCGATGCCAGAACGATTAACACCGCGTCTGGAGAATAGTCGTATTGCGTACCCCAAGTCATGGCCGGCATATAGAGCCCCGCTGCCGGACTGTTGAGCAACAACACCTCGCTTCGATCACCGTTATCAACCATTGCTCTAACCGAACCGCTCACGCAGATAAGAAATTGTTCGCATTCTCGATGAGCGTGGATTCCCCTTGGCTGCCCTTCGGGAACCCCTGAAATCACGAACACCCGCTTGGCAACAAATGGCAGCTGTCCAGCGACCTCGGCGACAACCAGGTTGCCCGTCGCATCAAGAAATTGTTCGAGCTCCACGAGCCGAGGATCTGAGTAAACCGGCGAGTCAGCCATGTGATCTCACAGTACTGCCAGCGCGGATTCGATTCGCGAGATCTCGCTCTCGGTGAGTTCGGGAAACACAGGCAAGGAAAGCACTGCGGTCGCCGCCCATTCCGACACGGATAGATCGATGGCCTCGGAAACTTCGGGATGAAAGGCCTGCAGGTGATCGGGGAGCGGATAGTGGATGTCCGTATCTATCCCGGCAGCCGTGAGGTGCTTTCGCACCCTGTCCCGCTCGTCCGTTACGAGAACTGAGAGGTGGGCGGTGAAGTCGTTGGTTGCGCCATGCAGCAATCGCGCGCTGCCCCCAACTGCGGCCGCGTAGCGTGCATGGATTTCGCGACGACGCGAATTACGCGCATCGAGGTATGGCAGCTTGACCTGCAGAATCGCCGCTTGAATCTCATCCATCCGACTGTTCCGACCGTGGGCCACTCCGATTCGATACTTCGATGTCCAACCATATTGACGCATCCGCCGCACGCGTCCGGCAAGTTCAGCGTCGTCAGTAAATACTGCTCCTCCGTCACCGAAGGCCCCAAGATTCTTGGTCGGGTAGAAACTTGTCGTTGCGATATCCCCAAAAGTTCCGGATTGTTTTCCGTTGAGATGGGCGCCAAGGGATTGTGCGCAGTCCTCCACGACTGCAACACCGTACTCGCGGGCAACTTGAACTATTGCCTCCACAGGAGCCATTGCGCCATAGAGGTGCGTAACTACCAACGCCTTGGGTGGCACTGGATTTGCGGTGATGGCATTTCGAACAGAGACGGGATCCGCGAGCAACGTATACGGAGAAACATCGAAGCAGACGGGAGTCGCACCAAGGAGGCGGCTCGCCACCGTGGCGTAACCTCCTGCGTTTGCGACCGTCAGTACAGAGTCCCCCACCGTCACCCCTACTGCTGCCAGTGCCAGTTCGAGAGCGTCTGTACCATTGCCGACGGCCACGACCTCGTTAGCGCCGAGATAGCTCGCGAGCTCCCTCTCAAAGGCATCATGATGAGGCCCCATGACGAACCAGCCGCTTTTTACGACGGAGGCGACAGCCGCTTCAACCTGCTCGAGTTGATCGGGAGGAATGCGGGAAAGGTCGTTGAACGGAATCCGATCATACGGTGTCATTGGACCTGTCCATTTCTTTTACGAGGATGACGAGCAACGATGCGAATGCGATCGATCCCACAACCCATACGACCATCGGAGACACGGGCATACTCCACCACCATTGAATCCCTGAATCCAGATTGAAGCCATGACCCACAATGCCGGTGATGTAACGCCGCATATTTGTGTATAGCGCGACCGACTCCGCAACGGCCAGCCCAGCGACAATGAGCCACAATTGAAGTCCCGAAATTGATCCCTCCCGGCGCCCCATACCAAGAAGGCCAATCCCTGCAAAGACGACAATCAACGGCAGCAGGTACCGCGGTTGCACGTTTTCGCCGACAACATTGAGGCCCTTTACCAGCACGTAAGTCGGAATAGCCAAAAGGGCTAACGCCACAACACCAAGCGTGATTTTTTCGCGATATTTCAACCGCACCAGGCCGGCAAAAACGATCCCGATGAACGCGACGAGAGCCCCAAGTGGGACCACCGCCGGTAGCGATGTATCCAGCCAACCCAGCTTCCAGGTTCCAAAAACACCGGACCATAGCGAGGGGACATCGAGCGCGTTTGTGATGGCAAGAGTGAACGGATTTGCCGTCGGGGGCGTCACGCCACCAACGCTCGACAATCCAGAATCCAGAACCGTGGATTGCCTCGATCCGAGGAAGAAAGCGACGCCGACTCCGGCCATTACGATCGGCAGAATGGCCGAAATGAGATAGCGCCGCGTTGGCGTGAACGTCAGAATACCGACCAGCGCAATCGAAAGCACGGAGTAGAGCGCAGCATCTCCTCGGGCACCTGCAGCCATAAAAGACGCTAGTGCGAAAACAATCCCGAGTCCCAATTTGCGCCGTCCTTCAGCTTCAAAGTATCCCAGCAGCGCGATCCATCCCGAGCCAATACCGATGATCGCCCAGGAACTCGGGTTGTTCGACGCGATCAGGAATAGTCCGAGGGGAACTGTAGTGACGATCCAGCTCCAGATAAGAGTGGAACGTCTCGACCTTGGTAACAGGATGAAAAGCGCTACCG
Organism: Frigoribacterium sp.; assembly: GCA_025408445.1. Taxonomy (GTDB): domain Bacteria; phylum Actinomycetota; class Actinomycetes; order Actinomycetales; family Microbacteriaceae; genus Lacisediminihabitans. Next base: position 102,823 of record JANYIZ010000046.1, read on the forward strand.
TCATGGCGATGAAGATAGCGATGTTGACCAATCTCATGAGCACGACCGACACCGAGATGTTCGGTCCCACGAAAGCGCTCATAACCGCGTAGTAAACGGGAGGATAGTTATTTTCGAAATTCCCACGGTTAGTGCGGGTGCTCGGCCTCGATCCTTCTGCAAAATACTTTGACTGGCACGCGGCGCTTTGGCTGGGCTGTGCGGCGAAGCAGGGTGAGAAATGGATTATCGGCGGCACTATTCGCTCGCTTGGATCTGAAGTGGTCTCACACGCCGAGGTATTAGATATGTTCGAGCACCAGATGCTCGCGAGATGAAAATCGTCGTCGGGACTCGATCCCACTGGCGACGCGAGCGCCCACGCCATCAACGCGATCAGCGCGAGCACCGGCGCTAGGTACAGACGTCGAAATCCTCTTCGTTTCACTCTTTGCCCTTGGAGTTCTCTTCGAGCTCCATCGCGACACTTTGAATCACTTTCCGCAATTCATCCCTGGTCCTTGCGAGTTCGAGACTCAACTGCATGAGAAGGAGGAGGACGACGAAGAACGCTGCAAAGAAAAGCAGATTAATCGGCTGTGAGATGCCGAAGAAGGCCGCGACGGCCTCAAGGATACCGGGGAAGAATGCCAGTACGACACTGACGATTGCCGCAACTAACCAGATGACCGCGTACTTCTCAGGAAGGAAGTAGAACCGTAGAAGTACGAGCACCACAACCAACATGACTATGGACAGAGCAATTGCAAGTACCTGTGGGTTCATACGGACTTCCTTTCTTTCTTTGAGATGCGCTTCGTGACGATGACGCTGCGCGGCACGGTACGAAAACCGGCAAGGACGAGAATGAGAAAGATTCTTCCCGTGTAGAGGAATGCGCGGAAAATTGATTGCGACGGGAGCCCCCCGAAACGCTCGTTCATCGTCACTGGCACTTCCGTTACCGTCAGCCCTTGGCGAGCGGCCAACACAATCGACTCCACTGTGTCACCGAGGTACTCGACCGGGTAGTGCTGGGAGAACAATGCAATCGCCCGAGGGCCGCTCACCCTAAATCCTGATGTGACGTCGGTGAGCCGCGAGCGCGCATAAGTCGACACCACCCAAGCGATGACGCGCATGACGGTGCGCCTTGCCCATGTGGTGCGAAAATAGCCACCGTCAGAGAATCGGCTGCCAACGACAATATCGGCGGTCCCGATTTGCGACAACAAGACGCTGAGGAACTCCGGGCGGTGTTGACCATCCGCGTCGAGTTGCACCACGGCTTCATAGCCGTGCCGAGCTGCGTATTTGAAGGCCGTGCCCATTGCGGCACCTACTCCGAGGTTGATCGGGTGGCGGATAACTCTCACGCCGGCGGCCCGGGCAATCGTGGCGGTAGCGTCTCTCGAACCGTCGTCGATGACAATGACGTGTTCAAGCGCGTGGTGGTTCCGCAGATCAATCAGAACCGCGCCTATCGACGCTTCTTCGTTGTAGGCCGGAATTGCAATGAGGGCCTTGAGCGTGCTCAAGTCAGTTGTCATGAAAAGACATCAGCCTCACATATTCGGCCACCATCGGCACCGTCGCTTGGAGGGTTTTGAAATCGTCAGATGCAGTAATGCGACCATTTTCCACGACATGTACTACGTCAGAGTGCTGAACGGTAGACAACCTGTGCGCAATGATCATGACCGTCACTCGCCCGTGGAGCTTTCGCAAAGTGTCGGAGATAAAGGCTTCGGAACTAGCATCGAGACCGCTGGTAGCTTCGTCCAGAATTAGTAGCCGCGGCTTCGAGTAAAGGGCCCGCGCGAGTCCGATTCGCTGGATCTGGCCACCGCTGAGGGAGTCGACCTGTTTGCCAACCGACGCATCGATGCCATCGGGCAGACCCGCGATGAACTCACTGAGATACGCGGCGGCGATCACCTCTTCGACGAGTTCGCGATCTATCTCATTGGCGGCTACACCCAGGGCGATGTTTTCTGCGATGGTTCCGGAAACTAAGCCTGGCTTTTGGGGAACATACGAGATCAAGCCGGGGGCGCGCTTTCGCAGCTCATTGGGTTCCATCCCCCCAATGGTCACGCCACCTGAATCGGGATGCACTAGCCCAAGGATCAGATCCACGAGCGTTGTCTTCCCTGCGCCTGATGGCCCGATAACAGCCACATGTTGTCCAGCCCCAACGGAGAGTCGGATGTCGTGAAGGGTGTCAGAGGCGTCTCCCGGATAGCGATAGGTGGCGCCGGAGATAACGATCGGAAGTCCGTTTGCCCGATCAATACTCACGGCCTGAGGCTGATCTACCGAAACGTCAGTGACAGACGCAGCGGCTTCGCGTGCCTGAACCTTGATCAGAAAGTCATGTGCGAGAGATGCCTGCTCTGCATTTTGCTTGATCGACCCGAGCGCGCTCTGAAGCGGTAGGAGGGATGCCATTATCCGCACTCCGCCAGTGAGGAAAACCCCAATTGTTACGATTCCGCTCGCGAGCTGGCCGGTAAGAAATTGCTGCGCGACGAAAATAACGACACCGAGCATGAGCGCAGTCTCGACCACATATCTAGGCATTCCACCGAGAAACGTGATCGTAGCTCCACTTCGAGATACCCGTCGGCGCGCATCGTAGATTCGCTTGATAAAAGGGCCCTGCTGAGCAAGAACTGAAATTTCGCGAAACGTGTCCAGCGTGTCGCTGATCGTACTTGTGGCCGTCACCGTTCCTTCGACAGTCTGTTGTCCCGCCTTTTTGAGACTGCCCCCGATCACGACCTGGATGATCACGATGATTATCGAAAAATATCCGAGGGCGAAGAGCGCGGCCAGCGGGTTGACGAAGAAGAAGGTTGCCGCAACTACGACAAGCAGGAACCCCTCGCTTGCCAAAGTTGCCACATTGTTGAGTAACCCGGTGAAGGCGAAGATAGTGGAACCGGTGATCGCCCACTGGAACTCGGCCTTCGAAAATTGCTTGACGCTGTCAAGGGAACCGCGGAGAAGATAGTCGGCGATTTTGCCTGCGTTTTCGCTTTCTATATCTGCGACCAGTGCGGTCAACTTCCAGGAGAGAAAGATCGCGGCTGACGCCTTAAACAGGAACACCACAAGCACAAAGATTACGAGCCAGAGAAGACCCTCGCTCGTAATCGCGGGAAGTGTGATCCCGAGAATCTTGACGGGTGCCCGGGCCCCGGAAGCCGATCCGTACTGCGACACCCCAATGCCAGCGATAAGCCCTATGAGTCCGATTCCTACAACGTCCAGCAGGCCAGTCAGCGACCGAAACACGACGAGTGAAAAGTAGGTCACCCTCTGCTTTCGAGTGAGGAAACTCAGCGAAAGTTGAACAGCGGCAAACATATACTCCAGACTACTGCAGGGGGCTAACGGGTCTGATGCGTAGTAATTCCTTCGTGTTTACTCAACCACTCGTAGGTGCGCAACACCCCCTCCAACAAGCTGGTTTTCGGTTCCCAACCGAGGCCTCGAAGCCGACTCGAATCGAGTAACTTGCGCGGCGTTCCGTCAGGCCGCGTGACGTCCCACGCGATCTCACCTTCGAATCCGGTGATCCCGGCGATGAGCTGTGCTAACTCTCGAATCGACACCTCTTCACCAAAACCAACATTGATCGGGCCAGGTTCGTTGTAGTTGTCGAGAAGAAAAATCACAGCCTGCGCGAGGTCATCCACATAAAGAAATTCTCGCAGAGCCCCCCCTGTGCCCCAGAGCGTGACGCTCGGTGATTTCGATTTGACCGCTTCGTCGAATCTGCGGAGCATTGCAGGCAGCACATGGGAGGTCTCTAAGTCGAAATTATCTCCGGGGCCGTAAAGGTTGGTAGGCATCGCCGAGATCCATTGGCGGTCATATTCACTTCTATACGCGTCTACAAGTCGAATCCCGGCGATCTTTGCGATGGCATAGGCATCGTTCGTCGGTTCCAGAGCGCCGGTGAGCATGGAAGACTCCTTTATCGGCTGCGGCGCAAATTTGGGATAGATGCACGAAGATCCGAGGAAGAGAACCTGGGGGACTTCGGCCGCGTGTGCCGCGTCCATTAGGTTTGTTTGGAGGATGAGGTTCTCGGTGAGAAACTCGACGGGATAGGCATCATTCGCCGCGATCCCTCCGACCTTGGCCGCCGCGATCACGATGCAATCCGGCTTGCTCCGTCGCACAAACTCGAACACCGCCGAACGATCACGTAGATCAAGCTCCGCCCGGGTGCGACCCACCCAGGAATAGTCGGCTCGGTCTTCGATGGCCCGAACGATGGCCGATCCAACCAGGCCGCGATGTCCTGCCACATACACGCTCTTCATTGGGGTGTTCATTTCTTTCCTCCACCGACCAAGCTGGCGGCTCGATGTGTCGCCCATCGAACGGGAGCTTCCCAGATCGGCGATATCGGTCGAAGCCAATTGGGCAGGAACTCTCGACGAACCTGGCTTGCTTCTCGAACAGATCCATCCCGCTGACCCACGGACAAGGAATCGGCGTGCCACCTGAATGCTGCGAGTGTTTGCGGAAGGTAGGACAGTCTGCCGAATCGCGCGAGTTGCAGGAAGATATCCAGATCGAACGCCCAGCCCAAATCGGTCCTCAGCCCGCCGGTTTGGTTGTAGGAACTGCGGCGAAATAATGAGCCGGGCTGGGGCACGAGGTCTGGACCGACGCGAAGCAATGGTGCGGCCCATGAGCCAGAACGATTCTTCCAGACGACCTCTCCGAGTTCGTCGATGTAATCGCAAGCGCCATAGACTGCCGAGGTCCTCGGGTGGCTCGCCAGAAAGTGGCTCGTCAGATTGAGCGCGCCAGGCCTGAGAAGATCATCGTCGCCCAGCCATGAGATATATCGCACTTCCCCGGCAAGCGCGTCAAATCCTTGGCGGATAGCACCCGCAAGAGTCGCTCCGGTCTCGTCCAGTTTGAAATCCGCTAGCCCATCCTCGATCAACTGGGATGCGTCGAATTCGGCCGGGGCGACGAGAATTATCGTGCACGACCCCGCCTCACGAATTGAATTTAGTGATTGGAGCAACAGCGCCGGACGCCTGCCCAACGTTGGAACAACTATGCCGATGCCTGACTCTTCCGTCATCCTAAGAAACCCACGGCGCTATCTTTGGAGAGTCGACGACGTGTTTGCTGATCGCCGCGATGTCGTGATCAACCATGATTCGAGCAAGCTCCTCTGGATGGACCGAGGCCTTCCATCCGAAATCGCGATGAGCCATCGAAGCATCACCCACGAGCGAGTCCACCTCAGTCGGCCGCAGGTACCGATCGTCGAGTCGGACATATTTTTGCCAATCGAGTCCCGCATGCTCGAACGAGAATCGTACGAAATCTTTGACGCTGTGATCGGTGCCGGTTCCAACCACATAGTCGGAAGCCCTCTCTTCCTGAAGCATCTGCCACATCGCGACGACGTACTCCGGCGCGTAGCCCCAATCCCGCCGCGCGTCTAGATTGCCGAGGAAGAGCTCGCTCTGGAGCCCGGCTGCAATTCGAGCCACTGCAGTGGTGATCTTGCGCGTGACGAAAGTCTTCCCTCTACGAGGACTTTCATGGTTGAAGAGGATGCCATTCACGGCGAAGAGTCCGTAGGCCTCTCGATAGTTTCTCGCTGCCCAGTAGGCGTAGACCTTGGCTACTCCATAAGGTGACCGCGGCCAAAACGGGGTATTTTCATCCTGGGGCGGAGGCGTTGCGCCGAACATTTCCGAACTCGAAGCCTGGTAGAACTTCGCCGGCACGTGGGTCTGACGGATCGCCTCAAGGAGTCGAATCGTCCCGAGTCCGGTTGTGTCCCCGGTGTACTCGGGCTCATCAAACGAAACCCGCACATGGGACTGCGCCGCCAGGTGGTAGACCTCGTCGGGCGCGATTTTCATCATGAGGGTCGAGAGCCTCGAACCATCGGCAAGGTCCGCATAGTGGAGAAAAAGTTTATTATCTTCCTCGTGCGGGTCATGGTAGAGGTGATCGATTCGTTCTGTATTGAAGGTGGACGCTCGACGAATCAATCCGTGGACCTCGTACCCCTTGGAGAGGAGAAGCTCGGCGAGGTACGACCCGTCTTGACCGGTTATTCCTGTGATGATCGCACGCTTTGCGCGCTGGGTGCTCGGCATCGGAGTGGTCCGCTCGGATTAGGTAGTCAACAAAGCGCCTAGTCTACATTTTCAGCGCGCTCCCCGGTGGCGTAGCCGTCGCAAACTATTGCGTCCAGCTGCTGCCACCCGCACAAAACCGCGAATCGGACGGGACAGCTTCCAGGCGCGGCTTTGAAGAATGCCCGCATATTGTTCCCGATCGGCTAACAACTGACGAATCTCCTCAACGGCTCCGGGCGGCAAGACAATTGGCCGTGAATTCATTTTCTCCACCACGCGAGCTTCAGCCGACTTCCAGACGTCGCTGGTGTGGTCCGAGTAGGACGAACTGCCGATTTCCCACCGGCGATAGATCGACGTCAGCGCATCCACATCTTCCACCCCGCAGAACAACGATGCTCGAAGGATGATGTCCCAGTCCTCACAAACCGCAAGGCGCTCATCGAATGTCAGTCCGAGTTTGCTGAACACCACGGAAGGAAAGGCCACGCTCATGAATGGCGTTTGATTCACCCTGAAATGCTCGAGGACATCGAAGACCTGTGGGTACTCGGCAGCGGGCCAGCTGGAGGTGTTGAAACCCGCCTGCCCCTGCGGCCAGGTCACTAGTGACACCGACTGCACCGCTGTTTTGGCCCGCAATAGTCGGCCACCAGCTTTACCGGCGAGGTGATGGAATTCTTCTACCCAATTGGCAAAAACGAGATCATCGTCGTCGTAGACGGCGATATAGCTACCAACCGCCCGTGAAAGGCCCTCATTGAGTGGAGTACCTCGTGTCCCGCCATCCACAGGAACGATTGTGATGCGTTCTGCAAAAAGTGGCGGCTGCTGCTCGACAACATGCTCAACAGACTCCGATTGCTTCGAACTGGCATTGTGGACAAGAAGCAGGAGCTCAAAATCAGCATCAGTTTGGGCCGCAAGACACAACAGCGCATCCTTCAGCGGTTCAATTCGGGTGCCTTGGGTACGCAACAGCACTGTGAGGAATGGTCGCGACGAGTCGCGAGGCGAACCGAATTCTTCTACTAACGACACAAGCTTTTCGGATGATCCAGCATCCATGTGCGGTTGGTGAGCGATGTCCATCATTATTCGCGCGATCATCGACGGCGCGTTGTCAGGCCCCCGATCAGGGTGCATCGATGAACCAACGCTCGGTGCAGATGGTCGATACATAAAAACACCTCATTAATATCGGTGCATGGCGTAGTTGCCATTTACGAACTGTGAGACCCGATGGTGTGGGTCCAGCGGACTAGGGAGAATGCCAGAAAAATTTCGGCGATCGTATTCCGCTGCCGCATCCAAGAGCGACTTTTCCGACGACTTTCGGAACGACTCAAGAATTGATGTGACGATTTGCGGTCGGGAGTACTTATGCGCGAGAAACAGCCCGGCCTCGGCAGAAAAATACACTTCGGCAGGACTCGCCACAATATCTCCGTCAACCGTGAGCCGCTTGTCGTGGAACACACGGGCCGCCGGCTCGTGCCGTACGGAGTAGCCGGCCAGTTTGAGACGCCAGGAATAATCGACATCATCGCAGTAGAGGAAGAAGGTTTCGTGGTCGAAGCCATCCACTGCCTCGAAGGCATGGCGCTGAGTGAGAGAACACGCGCCGGATGCCCAGCTCGTCTCACCTGTCGCGGAGTCATAGTCCTTAGGGTGTTCGAGCGGCAATTGCCGGCCATCCACGACCCCCACGTTGTCACCCACAGCCACCATCAGAAGTGCGAGTGAGTCCGGTCCGAGAACCGCATCGGGATTAAGGAAGAGGAGCAGGTCCGACCTGGTTTGCAGTGCCAACCGGTTGTGCCCTCCTCCGTGACCGAGGTTCTCTCCGAAGTAGACATGCACGACGGTCCCGCCCTGCGCCTCTACAGAGTGCCGGATTCGTGCAAGATGCGACTCATCGAGGGTCGGACTCGTGCCGCAATCCCCTAATGCCAGAGCCCAGGAGCTCAACAGTCCGCGCTCGCGTGCCAATCGGGCCGAGTTGGCAACCGCTTCTGCTGCCCTGATGATCCCACCGGGTTCGTTCTCGAACAGGATCGACTGGACAGTAACGCTGCGTGCTTCACCCACGTTGCGGCTCGAGCAGGTCGATGATGTACTGCCCGTACCCGCTCTTCACGAGAGGTACGGCAATCTCTCGAAGTTGTGCATCCGAGATCCATCCGGCCCGCCAGGCAATCTCTTCGATGCACCCTACTTTGTAACCCTGTCGGTCTTCGATCACCCGAACGTACTCAGACGCCTGCATCATCGACTCAAAAGTTCCCGTATCTAGCCATGCGACACCTCGGTCGAGGATCTGGACCTGAAGCATTCCCGACGCGAGATAGTGTTCATTCACCGTAGAGATTTCTAGTTCTCCCCTGGCGCTCGGCGTGATTGACTTGGCTATCTCGACCACGCTGTTGTCATAAAAATAGAGGCCAGGAACCGCAAAGTTGCTCTTGGGCCGCGTCGGCTTCTCTTCAATCGAGACAGCGGTCATCTGCTCGTCAAATTCGACCACTCCATAGGCCCTCGGATTGCTTACGTGGTAAGCGAAGATCAGGCCGCCTTCGAGATTCTCGTGCATTCGTAGAGACTGCCCGAGGCCGCCGCCGTGGAAGATGTTGTCCCCCAGTACCAGCGCAACACTTTCCGCGCCTATGAACTCCTCACCGATGATAAAGGCTTGGGCAAGCCCGTCCGGATTCGGTTGCACCGCATATTGGAGACTGATCCCCAGAGCACTTCCGTCTCCGAGTAGCGACTTGAACTGTGCGTTGTATTCGGGAGTAGTGATGATCAGAATCTCGCGGATCCCCGCCATCATCAGGGTGGACAAAGGGTAGTAGATCATAGGTTTGTCGTAGATAGGCATTAGCTGCTTCGAGATGCCCTTGGTTATCGGCCACAACCTACTTCCGCTACCGCCCGCAAGAATAATTCCGCGCATGGTCATGTCGCCTTTCGGGTCTTTTGATTACGACTGGGCAGCAAATTCAGGACTCGGTCGTGCCAATACGGGATTCCTCTTCCTGGGCCACGGTCTTTCAGGGACATCGCGTGTTTCTCGATGCCGTGCCAACTCAGCCAGGCGAAGGCGAAACTGAACACTAATGAAATAAGGACGTACGGAAAATAGCCCCAGCTATTCACTCCGAGCCATGAAAGCAGTTGCTGTACTAGGAATCCATAAATGTAGACACCGTACGAATAGTCATCCTTCACGCCAACTTTCCTGAGGACGGCCGGAAGCCTAACTGCCAGATAGAGAACGAAGTACACGCCGGCTGCCATCCCAACGATGGCATACCCCCCGAACCTGAGGCTCAACACCAGGACCAAACCAGCCAGAACTCCCAAACGATCATCGAACGGGATCGCCTTCGCATAAAGCGCGAGACATGCACCAAACGCGAATGCAAGCACCAGGAACGTAAGTTGCCTGTCCCACAGATAAGGGGCAATGAGCCCGACCTGCTTCGGCGCAAACAACTGGACGAACTGCGCAAGCGCGAGCAACGCCGTCAATATGGGAACGACGATCTTCGCCCGACGAAGCACACCGAACACGAGACAGATGCCCACCAATAGGTAACACATCCACTCATAGGTAAGTGTCCATAACGAGCCGTTGAAATAGCTTCCGCCCAATGCTCGGCCATAGGGAGTGGTTGAGGAGAGAATGTCGTAAATTCCGAACGTCCCTATTCGCAGAGTCCAGTTTGACTTGAGATAGGTAATCGGCCCATCGGGGGCCGAGCGAAAATATTGAGCCAGATTATGGCCATCCGCCCACCAGACAATTGGGGCGATCACCAATGCCGTGACTAGGAGCACTGCCCAATAGGCGGGAAAAATCCGCAAAAAGCGACGCCACAAGAATTGCAAAATGTCAGCAGCGAGACCGCTCTTCGTAATGAGATAGCCACTGATGGCAAAGAAGCCGGCGACAGCAATTCCCCCGAGTGACGTTTGGCCAATCGTCCAGCCCGCAACCGGCTCGACACCAAATCCGCCCAGCGGAAAGGCATGATCGACAATAACCAGCGAAGCGAGAACGAGGCGGATGAAGCCGAGCGAATTATTGTGACCCCGAAGAGCATCACCCAACATCAGAAGCGGTTGGGGATCGCCCGACGCAGCTCGTGGTTTCGCCAGATTCACCCCGTTGCTCACTCCAGACACCGTTTCGCCCATGGCCTAGTGACCCGTCGAACCGAGGGTCGAGTAGTAGGCCCGACAGTCTGCCCATTTCGGCAATAACGCGGATCCTGCTGCGTCTCGCAGCGACGGTGAATCGGTGTCCTTGGGAGATAGGAGCAAGTCTTCAATGGGCAGGGAGAAGTCCAGCTTGATCGTCTCGTCGAGCGGGTTGATCCCGTGCTCGCGCGTGGCGTTGTACACATCCGAAACCAGATAGCTCACCGTGGCATCTTCCGTCAAAGCCACAAACGCGTGCCCGAGGCCCTCAGCGATGTAGATGGCCCGGTGATCCACGTCGTCGAGTACCACTGAGTCCCACTGGCCGAAGGTCGGAGAACCTTCCCGAATATCGACGACGAAATCCAAAACTGCTCCGTGAGTGGTGGTGACGTACTTTGCTTGCCCTCGCGGCACATCGGCAAAATGAATGCCTCGCACAACGCCTCGTCTAGAGACCGATGTGTTCGCCTGCCGAAGTTCGAGAGAGTGTCCAATCGTCGCCTCCAACAGGTCGTGCCGGTACCACTCGAGAAAGAGTCCGCGGTCATCACGCCGATGGACGGGCGTCACTTCGTAGGCATCAGGAATCGCTAATTCTCGAATTTGCACGTAGCCGATTCTATCCGAGGGGGTTGAGCGGCTGGAGGAGGTCGCGGATTGCATCCGCTGGTCCCCTCCCGAATTTGCCGTACCGCCCGGTCATCACCTCCCGAACGACGGGCACAATGCGCAACATTCGATGCGGTGAAAGGAGGGAACGACGCTCTTCGTGCAGAACCTTTTGCCTCGCCGCTTCGATGCGCGCTGGAACTACCGCTCGAATATCCGGAAGCCTGAGCGCCAACGATCTCGACCGCCGGAGCAGTCGGCTGTTTCGTTCATGGCCCGGCTCGATCATGCGAACGAATTTTTCTCGCACGGTCAAGGCGCGTACACCAATCTGATTGTGTCTGTGTTGCCGATAATCGATCAATGGTTCAGCGATGACATCGATTTCGTCGACCGCAGCCGCGACTATTGCCAGCCATTCATCGTGTAGCCAGCCCTGGGGAAATGGTGCCGCAATATCCGCCAGTTCTCGGCGGAACATTGTTGCAGCCCCCGTGATCAGGTTGCGGCGAAGGAGCAGCTCGAACCCGCCCCCTCTATGGATCGTCCGCTGGATGGACTCGTCGACGCCGAGCACCCTAAACAGACTTGGAGCCAGCTCGGCTCCGCCCTCGTCTATTAGCCGCGCATCCGAATGAACCAGAAGCAGGGAAGGGTGACGATCGAATGCATCGAGCGCCGCTTCCACTCGACGGGGAAGCCAGACGTCATCTTGATCGCACAGCGCGACGAACTTTCCGGTACACGCGTTGATCGCTTGTTCGAAATTCGCTGCGACTCCAAGCGGCACGGTGTTGATGATGAGAGAGAAGCTGGTCGAAGAATCGGGATTAATTTGTTCGTTGGCAGTGATAACGGTGCGGACAACCTCGACAGTCCGGTCGGTTGAAGCGTCATCTGAGACCACTATCTGAGTCGGCACTCGAGTCTGCGCTAGGACGCTTCGAAGCTGCTCCTCAATGAATTGCTCGCCATTGTGGGTGCAGATCGCGACGGACACACTCGTACGGCCCACGAACGATTGTGGTTCGAGCATTTTCTAGTCCGGCTCCACGTTGAGCGACTTCAGATACGCCTTGATCGTGGACTTCGCTGGGCCGGCTGCCTTGAGCACACCGTGGTCTAGCCACGCCGTCTGGTCACACATCGCTTGCACAGTCGGCATGGAGTGGCTGACCAGAATCACGGTCTTTCCCGCCGCCTTGAAGTCCCGGAACTTCTGAAAACACTTCTCTTGGAATTCCGCATCACCGACTGCGAGAACTTCATCGACGACCAGGATGTCGGGATCTACATTGATCGCGATAGCGAAACCGAGTCGCACGTACATCCCGGAGGAATAGTTCTTCACCGGCTGGTCGATGAACTGCTCAACACCGGAGAAGTCGATGATCTCATCGAACTTACGCGTGACGTCCTTTCTGGACATCCCGAGTATTGACCCATTGAGGAAGACGTTGTCACGGCCGGAAAGTTCGGCGTGGAAACCTGACCCGACCTCGAGCATCGCAGCGATCTTGCCGAAGTGGGTGATCGCTCCTTTGTTCGGATAGTAAATGTTTGCGAGGCACTTGAGCAGCGTGGACTTGCCTGACCCGTTGCTGCCGATAAGTCCGAAGGTCGACCCGGCAGGCACATCGAAGGAGACGTCGTCGAGTGCCAGGAAATCCTCGTGGACAGAGGTGCGACCGCGCATGATGGCCGACTTGAGACTCTGGTTGCGCTCGTGGTACATCCGGAAGCTCTTGGTGACGTGGTCGACTCGGACGGCGATGTCGCTCACAGCGCCTCCGCCAGGTTTCGTTCGTTCTTGCGGAAGACCAGCATCCCAAAGCTGAGAGCAGCCGCGGCCCAAATCAGGCAGATCAGCCATTCGAGGGGATCCGGGAAGCGGTTGTCGTAAATCAACTCTCGAAAGAGAGCAACGAAATGGACCATCGGGTTGAAATTATAGATGTCGACAATCCGAACCGGTGTGCCACCCAAACCGCCGATCTCCGCAGACTTGTTTGCCACCCGCTCGATCGGATAGATGATGGGCGTGAGGTAAAGCCAGAACTGGAGCACGATCGTCAGCAGGTACTGGGTATCCCGGAAGTAGACGTTAGCTATCGAGAACAAGAGCGCCACTCCAGCGGCGAAGAGTGCGAGGAGCGCCATCGCCACAATGACTAACGGAATCCAGGGAAGTACGAAGCCACCCGCGATGGTTATCGCTATCAGCAATACGGCGATTTCGAACATCCAGTTATAGGCAGCGGCACCGACGGTCGAGAACGGGAGCACGATGCGGCTGAACGAGACTTTTTGTATGAGATTGGCGTTGTCGACGAGCGACCCGGCGCCGGAACTCACCACGGCGGAGAAGAACGTCCACGGCAAAAGGCCGCAGAGCAGCCACAGAGCAAACACGTTGAGCCCACTTGGATCGCCAGCGCGCGGGTTGCTCGGGAAGAAAACACCAAAAACAAGCGAGTAGATAAGCATGAGCGCGAGCGGGTTCGCGAGCGACCAGAGCTGGCCGAAAACCGTGCGCTTGTACTTGCCGCGGACGTCGCGAGAGACGAGGTTGAAGAGGAGTTCGCGGGAACTCCACACTTCATTCAGGTATTTCATTCATCCTCGCTGGGTATCCACGACGCTCACGAATCGAGCCGTGAATCTCGAAACAATCTAGCCTAGAACTAGGATTACCTCCCGATGGCACTCTCTCCGCAGCCCCCGCGTACGCCCGTGGTGGCCGTCGCGACGGTCAGCTACGGATCGGGCGATGTGCTGGGGGAATTCCTCGAGTCAGTGCCAGCTTCTAGTGCCGACCCATTGGTGGTCGTGATCGCGAATAACGACAGCACTGACGCAACGGTGGCGCAGTTCGCGGCCGCGTCATCCGCTCACTACCTCGCTCTCGATCGCAATCGGGGTTACGGCGGCGCGATGAACGCGGCGATCCGCTCCCTGCCCTCCGATGTGGAATGGGTGTTGGTGAGCAACCCGGATGTAGTGCTCTCGGCAGGCGCACTCGATGCTCTCGTCGCTGCCGGCAATTCGGATCCCCGCATCGGCGCGGTAGGACCGGCAATCATGACCGATGGCGAGGTCTATCCGTCGGCCCGCGCCGTACCGTCGCTTCGCACCGGGATCGGGCATGCCCTGTTCGCGAACATCTGGCTTGGCAATCCCTGGACGCGGGCGTATCGCCGCGACTCCAGCCGCGAGCCGGTGCGGCGGGACGCAGGCTGGCTCTCCGGAGCCTGCGTACTCGTGCGCAAGAGCGCGTTCGACCAACTCGGCGGTTTCGATGACGGCTACTTCATGTACTTCGAAGACGTCGACCTTGGATACCGGCTCGGCAAAGCCGGTTATCGCAACGTCTACGAGCCGACCGCCGTAGTTGTGCACACCGGTGCCCATTCCACGAGCGATCACTCCGCGCGGATGATTGCCGTCCACCACCAGAGCGCTCGCCGATTCCTCACCCGGAGGTACTCGGGCTGGTACCTCTGGCCTGTGAGAGTCGTACTAATCATCGGGCTTGACCTGAGATCGGCCATCCTGAGCCGCCGAGCCACTCATCACTAGACTCGTCACGACTGTGCCTAGGAGGCAGCAACTCCCATGAAAATACTCGTCACCGGCGGCGCCGGTTTCATCGGCTCGAACTTCGTTCGCCGCACCCTTCAGGACGCCTATGCGGGCCTCGAGGGTGCCGAGGTTGTCGTGCTCGATTCCCTCACCTACTCCGGCAATCTCGAGAATCTCACTCCGGTCGCCGACTCTCCCCGTTACGAGTTCGTGCAGGGGGATATCCGCGATCTGGGTCTGCTCGACACGCTGCTGCCGAGCGTGGATGCGGTGGTGCACTTCGCCGCGGAATCGCACGTCGATCGCTCGGTACGGGACTCCGGCATCTTCGTAGAGACCAACGTGGTCGGCACCCAGAGGCTGCTCGACGCAGCCCTGCGCGCCGACCTCAAACGCTTCGTGCACGTCTCGACCGATGAGGTCTACGGATCCATCGCGGAGGGGTCCTGGGACGAGTCGCGGCCGCTCGAGCCCAACTCGCCGTATTCGGCGTCGAAGGCCGGCAGTGACCTGCTCGCGCGTAGCTACTTCCGCACCCATGGCCTCAACCTGTCGATCACCCGCTGCTCGAACAACTACGGCCCGTACCACTTCCCCGAAAAAGTCATCCCGCTCTTTGTCACGAACCTCATCGACGACAAGCACGTTCCGCTGTACGGGGAGGGCAACAACATCCGGGACTGGCTGCACGTGGATGACCACTGCCGCGGCATCGCGATGGTGGTCGTGGGCGGCCGTGCTGGCGAGGTCTACAACATCGGCGGCGGCACCGAGCTCACCAACACAGAGCTCACGCAACTGCTGCTGGATGCCACGGGCAAGGACTGGTCGTACGTGGATCGGGTCACCGACCGCCTCGGCCACGACCTGCGCTACAGCGTCGACATCGGCAAGATCCAGGCCGAGCTCGGGTACGAACCACAGGTGCCGTTCGAGCAGGGACTCGCGGATGTCGTGCAGTGGTACCGCGATAACCGTGCCTGGTGGGAGCCGCTGAAGGAGCGCGCGGCGCTGTGATTTCGCCGCTGTAGCCATTGTGCTACGACCGGCTACACTCGCTCCATGAGCTGGATCGCTGCGCGAGAACTCCGCAACCACACCGCGGATGTGATCGAGCGTGCTCGCAAGGGTGAGGAGATCACAATTACGGTGAACGGGGTTCCCTCGGCACGATTGACCGCTCTTCCTGCAGCCAAGAAGGCATACCTGACCAAGGCCGAATTCCTCGCCCTCCGGCCCAAGACGTCCGACGTGACGCTTGCGCGCGATATCGCCGCCCTCACGGGACACACCACCGACGATCTCGGCCCGATTCTGTGACTACGGTCGAGGGGCTTCTTGACACCAGCGTCATCGTTGCCATGGAGATGCTTCGACCCCTCGACGAAGCGCTTCTTCCCGAACGGCAATTCATCAGCGTCATCACGCTCGCAGAATTGCGGGCCGGGGTGCTCGCGGCATCGGATACCGAGACGCTGTCGAGGCGCCGCCGCTCTCTTGACGCCTACTCGACAACCGACGCTCTGGTTGCAGGCGACGCGGCAGCTGAGGAATGGGCGCGCCTTCTCTATCGGCTAGTCCAGGCGGGTCGCCGCGTAAATGTCAACGATCTCTGGATTGCCTCGATCGCCCTATCGAATGATTTGCCGGTCGTGACTCACGATCAGGATTTCGACTCGCTGGTGGACCTCGGCGGCCCTGTCGTCATCCATGTGTAGGAGAAGAAACCCATGACCAGTTACCTCATCACCGGAGCCGCCGGCATGCTCGGCCAGGACCTCCAGCACGCCCTGTCCGGGCGCGACGCCACCGCGCTCAGCCGCGCCGACCTCGACGTCACCAACCTCGACGCGGTGCGCGCGGCGGTCTCCGGTCACGACGTGGTGATCAATGCATCCGCTTATACAAAGGTGGATGACGCCGAGAGTAACGAGGCGGATGCTTTCGCCGTCAATGCCACCGGTGCGCAGAATCTCGCCATTGCGGCATCCGAGTCCGGAGCCAAGCTCGTGCAGGTGTCCACCGACTACGTGTTCGACGGGTTGGCGACCTCGCCTTACGACGAGGCGACTCCGTTGAATCCGATCTCCGCCTACGGACGCAGTAAGGCCGAGGGCGAACGGCTCGCCCGCGAAGCGAACCCCGATGGCACGTACATCGTGCGTACCGCCTGGCTCTACGGCGCAGGAGGCCCCAACTTCGTCAAGACCATGCTGCGACTCGCGCAGAGCCACGATACCGTGAGCGTCGTGACCGACCAGCTCGGGCAGCCGACGTGGACCGGGGATCTCGCTCGCCAGATCGTCGAACTGCTCGATGCGGATGCCGCCCCCGGCATCTATCACGCCACCAACTCCGGCGAAGCCAGCTGGTTCGACTTCACCCGGGAGATCTTCCAAGTCGTTGGCCTCGATCCTTCGCGCGTCAAGGAGACGACGAGCGCTCAGTTCGTTCGCCCCGCGCCGCGCCCGGACTACTCGGTTCTCGGACACGAGGCCTGGGGCCGTGCGGGTGTCTCGCCCATGCGAAACTGGCGAGCGGCCCTTTCGGCGGCGTATTCGGCGGGCGCACTGCAGGTCGATCCGCCCGCCTTGACCTGACCCCCATACGCGGGGTCTCCGGCACGCTGGTAATGTCGTTTCAGGGGAATCGGCAGTTCCCGACAACTTCATTGGAGCGACATGACGACCCTGCGCGTGATCGTGGACCAGATCGTCGCGCCGATCCCGGGCGGCATCGGTCGCTACACCGAAGAGCTCACCCGCGAGCTCATCCGCACGGCGCCGAGGGGGTGCGACGTCGCCGGTATCGTCTCATCATCGCCCGAAGCGGACTATGAGTTGATCGAAATGGTCCTCCCCGGTCTCGACGGCCTCTTCAAGAGCGCACTGGCACGTCGCGAGCTCGAGCTCGCCTGGCAGCACGGCTTCACCCGCCTTCCCGGAAGCGGCATGGTGCACGCCACCGGGCTGTTCGCGCCGCTGTTCAAACACGATCGAGTCAATACTGTCGGCGAACAGATCGCGGTGACGATCCACGACGTCATCCCGTGGACCAATCCGGATGCACTGTCCACCCGTCGACTCGGCTGGTACAAGGCCATGGCGAAGCGAGCATACAAATATGCGGATGCCGTGGTCGTTCCGACGCACGCTGTCGCCTCCCAGCTCTCTGAAATCCACGACTTCGGAGACCGGGTTCGGGTGATCGGCGGAGCCGTGAGTTCCAAGCTCACCCTGCCGGTGGATCCGGATGCCCGTGCGGAGCGGCTCGACCTCCCGGAGCGATTCATCCTGAGCGTTGGTACCCTCCAGCCCCACAAGGGGATAGCTCCGCTCATCCAGGCGATGGCGCGTCCGCAGCTCAACGGCTACACCCTGCTCATCGCCGGTCCTGAGGGATCGCAGGGCCTCGATGTCGTCGGAATAGCGGCCGAAGCCGGACTCGCCGAGGATCGGGTGCGCGCGCTCGGTTACCTTGCCGACGCGGATCTGGCCGTCGCGCTGGACCGCGCTTCGGTCTTCGTCTTCCCGAGCCTCGCTGAGGGCTTTGGGTTGCCCGTGATCGAGGCCTTCAACTTCGGGACCCCGGTAGTGCACTCCGACGACCCTGCGGTACTCGAGGTATCGGCCGGAGCCGGCCTGGCTGTCGCCCGCGAGCCCGCGGAGTCTTATGCCGAGCGGCTGGCCGAGGCGATCGGCACAGTGCTCGTGGATCGCGCGCTCGCCGAGCGCATGGGATTCGCTGGCCGGGACCGCGCGCGCACGTTCAGCTGGGCGGACTCCGCCGAGAAGGTCTGGCAGTTGCACGCTGACCTGTAGGTTTCGCTCTCGACCAGCAGCGTTACGGGGCAGGGGTCGCCGCCGGCGGGGTCGTCGCGGCCTGCACCGCGGCGTGGAGCTTCTCGTAGTCCGGCTTGTTCTGGTTGAAGGTCGGCGGCACCAGTTCCAGATGCGTGACCGAGAGTTTCCGCGCCTTATTGCCGAGGTCGACGAATCCAGGCAGTGCTGCTGATGGCATGTCGGTCTTCACCACCTGCGCCCCGGCCTTGGCGATGTCCTGGAACTTCGTCAGAACGATCGAGGGCTGGAACTGCTTGAGCATCGATTCCTGCACGACTCGTTGCCGCGCCATCCGCTCATAGTCACTGCCCATGTAGCGCGACCGCCCGTACCAGAGCGCGAGATAGCCGTTCATGTGCTGGGGCCCGGCCTCGAAAGTGCCATAGGGCTCCGTGGCGGTGACCGGCCCGTAGGCGAGCTTCGCCGGTACGTCGATCGTCACTCCGCCGAGCGCGTCGATCAACTCGGAGAAGCCCTGCATATCGATGAGTCCGTAGTACTGGATTGAGAGGCCGGTGACGCCCTCGGCCGCATCCTTCAGCGCCTCGATACCGGGCGAGCTCCCCTTTGATGCCGCAGTGGGGTAAAGCGACTTGTGCTCCTCCCCGTAGGTGTAGAGGTAGTCGAGGAGGCACTGGTCGCCGCAGTTGTAGCCCTGAGGGAACGGACCGTAGAGCGGCGATCCCTTCGCGAACTGGATCTGCTCCATGTTGCGCGGGATGCCGATGATTGTCGTGGCGCCGGTCGTCGCGTCAATACTCGCGACCGAGGTGCTGTCGGGGCGCAATCCGGTGCGATCCGGGCCGGCGTCACCGCCGACCAGCAGGATGTTGTATCGCCCGTTCACCGGAGCGGCCATCTCGCTTCCGGCGAAGATCGAGGTCACCGCGTTCCGGGCACTGCCCGCGCTCACCGCTCCATAGCCGGCGGCACCCGCCGTGACGGCGAGCGCGAGGATCGACAGGGCCGCGATCGCGGGGCGCATCGCGGGGGCCGTGGCGATGAGCCGAGTGAGGCGCAGGGTGTCGAGGGTGAGCACGATCCAGAGCACCGTGTATGCCGCCAACACGACCTGGATCACCGTCAGCCCGATCGGGTTGGTCACGATGCTGAGGATCACGGTGTGTGCGACGAACCAGATGAGAATACCCACGAGACCGAGGCCCCAGAGCAGGAAGGTCGCTCCGACTCCGAAGCGCCCGAGCCGCCGATTGCCCGCAAGGATCTGGGCGGATCCGGGGATGAGCAGGTTGAGACCCACGAGCCACCACGCCCGCTTGGTCATGGTGGGGGTCGACCTCAGATCCGGGGTGCGGATCGGGCTGGTCGCGGTCATCACGCTCACAGGCTCGACCTCAGCGCGACATTCTTCGCTGCGACGGTGTCTTCGAGGGCGCGCGCGAACTCCGCGAGCGCGGTTTCGAGTACGGGATCGGAGATTGCGAGCATCCGGATCGCGAGGAGTCCGGCGTTGCGTGCGCCCCCGATCGACACGGTGGCGACCGGAACCCCGGCTGGCATCTGCACGATAGACAGCAGGGAGTCCAGCCCGTCGAGCTGTGCGAGCGCCACCGGCACGCCGATCACCGGGAGGGTCGTGACGGCGGCGAGCATTCCGGGCAGGTGGGCTGCCCCACCGGCCCCGGCGATGATGACGCGGATGCCCCGGCCCGCGGCATCCCGACCGAAGGAGATCATCTTCTCCGGGGTGCGATGCGCGGACACGACCTCGACCTGATACACCACGCCGAATTCCGCGAGTACGGCAGCGGCCTCTTTCATGACAGTCCAGTCGGAGTCCGAGCCCATGACGACGGCCACGCTGGGCAGCACAGAAGCAGGGGACTCGGGCATAGCGACCAGCCTAAAGGTCAGTTCTGGTAATGCTCCGCAGCGGCACGCGCCTGAAACACCACCTCGTCGAGGTCGTCGCCGCTGGCCGTAACATGGCCGACCTTGCGCCCTGGGCGAGGCGACTTTCCGTAGTTGTGCAGCTTCACGGAGGGCTCATCCGAAAAGGCGTTCGGGTAGCGCTCGTCGAGGTCGCCGACCGCCGGCCCACCGAGGATGTTGACCATCACCGACCACTGGTCCCGGCATCCGGTCGCCCCGAGAGGCAGGTCGAGCACGGCACGAAGGTGCTGCTCGAACTGGCTGGTGGTGGAGCCATCGATGGTCCAGTGCCCCGTGTTGTGCGGACGCATGGCGAGTTCATTCACGAGCAGTCGCTCATCCGTTGTCTCGAAAAGCTCCACGGCGAGCACACCGGTGACCCCGAGATTCTCGGCGATCGAGCGCGCGATCTCCTCCGCGACATCCGCGAGCCGCCCGCGGGAGGATGGCGCAGGAGCAATCACTTCGGAACACACGCCATCACTCTGGATGCTCTCGACCACCGGCCAGCAGGCGATCTCCCCGGAGGGGCGGCGGGCGACCGACTGGGCGAGCTCACGGCGGAAGTCCACCAGCTCTTCGGCGAGCAGCGGATGCCCGAGCGCGAGCCAATCCGAGGCCTCGGCCGCGGCGCGCACCACCCGCACCCCCTTGCCGTCGTAGCCGCCAGTGGCGGTCTTCACCACGGCCCGGCCGCCGTGGTCGGCGAGAAAAAGGGCGAGTTGCTGCTCGGTCTCGATGCGGGCCCAGTCGGGAACCGGAAGCCCGAGCGCTGAGAGCCTCTCCCGCATCAGGAGCTTGTCCTGCGCGTAGAGCAGGGCGTCGGGTCCGGGTCGAACGGCGACGCCGGCCCGGACGAGGGCCGCGAGCACCTCCTGCGGCACGTGTTCGTGGTCGAAGGTCACGACATCAACCGACTGCGCGAAGGGAAGCACATTGGAGACATCGCGGAAGTCGCCGAGTGTCGTCACCGCCAGCGAGGCTGATTCGCCCGCGGTCTCGGCGAAGACACTCAGCTCGATGCCGAGGTTCACCGCCGCGGGGATCATCATGCGCGCGAGCTGTCCGCCACCGATCACACCTACCCGAATAGTCACGCTGCCAGCCTACTTTCGGATAAGGATCAGGGCATCCGGTTATGATTCACGAGGCCAATATCCGAACCGCAAGGGAGTGCCGTGCTCTCCCGGCTCATCGCTCTCGCTCGGCTACTGTACGAGAAGCTCCTGCGCTACGTTCTCAAATTCGGCGTCGTTGGTCTCGCCGGCTATTTCGTGGATGTCGGTCTATTCAATGCGCTTCGCCTCGGCGCCTTCGGAGGCGGTCACTTCTTTCAGGGGCCGATCGGTGCCAAGATCGTCTCTGCCGGCATTGCGACGGTCGTGACCTGGTTCGGGAACAGGTACTGGACTTTCCGCGAACACCGCCGCAAAAACTATTTGCTCGAGCTCGCCGAATTCAGCGCGGTCTCGGTGGGTGGCATCCTCATCGGACTTGCCTGCCTCTGGGTGTCGCATTACCTACTCGGCTTCACCTCACTTTTCGCCGACAACATCTCCTCGAATCTTGTTGGGCTCGTTCTCGGCACGTCCTTCCGCTTCCTGCTCTACCGATTCTGGGTCTACGGACACCACCGGGCCGACGGCCTCACGGCACGCGAGCACAGGGCCGAGGCGGCGCGGATGACGATCTTTGAAGACGAGCAGAGCGCGAACGAAGCCGCCTCGAGCTGAGGTTAGCGCTGTCCCCAGGCAGTCGTCTCGTCGCTGTTCGCCGGGGATCGTCCTGTGCGGGATGCCTCGGCCTGGCGCCGCGCGGCGATCGGGTTGAGGCTCTTCTCCATGAGGTCGTGAAGCGCCGCCTGAACGAGATCTGCGCCGGGGACATCCCGCAGGACTACCGGATGGTCGAGGCCGGTGTTGATCAGGATGTTGCCGCTCTGGAAGATGCTCTGTAGCCCGTTCTGGCGCACCGTCACGTCATACCCTCGGCTGTGCAGAAGTTCCTGCCGAATGCGCACGAAGAACCCGGTGCGCAGGATGATGCGCCGGGTCGTGATCACGTAGCGCTTGCCGAGCCACGCCACCAGGGGCAACAGACAGAGCAACACGATCAGGAGCGCGGCGCCCGCGAGCAGGGCGATGTTCTGCCACGGCTCCGAAAAACTGCCTTCGAAATAGCCCACTGTGCCGGCGAGCGCCATGAGTGCGACGCTCGGCCAGAACAGCGCACGGCCGTGTGGCCGCAGTCGGGCTACCACCTGCTCCGTGTCCGGTGTGTCGCTCATCACCTATTCATACCGCAGATGGGTCACGTCCCCGGCGGCGACAGCCACAACCCGGCCATCCGACGATTTCTTCACCGATAGCCGCCCGCTGCCGTCGATACCGATCGCCGCACCCCGAAGCTCATCCCCCCCGGGGAGTAACACCCGCACCTGGCTGCCGAGCGTGCTGCAGAGAGCACGCAGCTGCCCACCGATTCCGCTCGACTCCGGATCGGCGCCGAACCGCAGGAAGTCGGCAGAGAGCCGGCCGAGCTCGATGAGATAGCCGGCGAGCGCGCGGTCGGCGAGGTCGGCATCCAGCCCGATCGGATCGTTCAGGGCCAAGGAAGTTGACGTCAGCGTCGGCAACTCGGCGAGAGGGATCGTGAGGTTGAGCCCGGCCCCCAGCACGACAGCGCGGCCGCTCGGCAGGAGTTCAGCGAGAAGACCCGACACCTTTCGCCCATCGATCTGCACGTCATTCGGCCACTTGAGTCGCACGGAGTGGCTCGGCACAAGCGGGGCGATCGCCTGTGTCATGGCGATCCCGGCGATGAGCGGTAACCACCCGTAGTGGTCGATTTCGAGCGGCTCTCCGGCAGGAAGGCACGGCCGCAGGAGCACCGAGATCGCGAGCGTCTGGCCCGGAGGCGCCATCCAGACCCGGCCGAGGCGACCGCGCCCCTCCGTCTGGCTGCCGGTCACGACCACAGAGAAGTCCGGCCAATTTCCGGCATCAGCACCGGATGCCCGAGCCACGAGCTCGGTGTTGGTCGAGCCGCACTCCTCGAGGATCTCGAGACGGGCGGCCACTGCGGCGCTCAGGGGAAGCTGCATTCCCCAAGGGTACGGGTACCGGCCCAGCATCCTGTCGGGATACCCCGCACCTCATGAAGCCCGTTCGCGAAGGTAAGCCGCGGGGCGGGCACCCGGGTTCGCTTACCGAACCGCTCGAGCTTTGTAGGTATTCGCCACCGGAGCGCGCTGAACCTCGACGGTAAAGTGAAGGCGTGACTGCTGATACGAACGCCACGAATGACATGCACACGACCGCGGGCAAGCTCGCCGATCTGAAAGCCCGTTACCACGAGGCGGTCACCGCAAGCGGTGAGGCCGCGATCGAGAAGCAGCACTCCAAGGGTAAGAAGACCGCCCGCGAGCGTATCGAACAGCTGCTCGATCACGGGTCTTTCGTCGAACTCGATGAATTCGTTCGCCACCGAACGCATGCCTTCGGAATGGAAAAGAAGCGACCCTACGGTGACGCTGTCGTCACCGGTACCGGCACCATCCACGGTCGCCAGGTCGCGGTCTACAGCCAGGACTTCACGATCTTCGGGGGCTCGCTTGGCGAGGTCGCGGGCGAGAAGATCATCAAAGTCATGGATCTCGCCCTGAAGACCGGTGTTCCGATCATCGGCATGCTCGACTCCGGCGGGGCTCGTATCCAGGAGGGCGTCGTGGCGCTCGGCAAGTACGGCGAGATCTTCCGCCGCAACACTGCAGCCTCCGGCGTCATCCCGCAGATCTCGATCATCATGGGACCGGCAGCGGGTGGTGCCGTCTACTCTCCTGCCCTCACGGACTTCGTGATCATGGTCGATAAGACCAGCCAGATGTTCGTGACCGGCCCCGACGTGATCAAGACCGTGACCGGCGAAGACGTTGGCATGGAAGAACTCGGCGGGGCATTCACCCACAACAGCCGTTCCGGCGTCGCGCACTGGCTCGCCGCCGACGAGGATGACGCTCTCGACTATGCGCGCACCCTGCTCAGCTTTCTTCCCGACAACAATCTGGCCGAGCATCCGGTCTATGAAAGTCACGTCGAACTCGAAACGACGGATGCCGACCGCAAGCTCAACACGGTGATTCCGGACAGCCCGAACCAGCCCTACGACATGAAAACGATCATCGAACACATCGTTGACAACGGTGATTTTCTCGAGACTCAGCCACTTTTCGCGCCGAACATCGTGGTGGGTTTCGGCCGGGTCGAGGGCAGGGCCGTTGGCGTCGTGGCGAACCAGCCGAATGCGATGGCCGGGACGCTCAACATCGAGGCCGGAGAGAAAGCCAGTCGGTTCGTGCGCTTCTGCGACGCGTTCTCGATCCCGATCCTGACCCTTGTGGATGTGCCGGGCTACCTGCCCGGAACCGACCAGGAGTGGACCGGCGTCATCCGGCGGGGGGCAAAGCTGCTCTACGCCTACGCCGAGGCGACAGTGCCACTGGTCACCGTCATCACTCGCAAGGCCTACGGCGGCGCCTACATCGTGATGGGTTCAAAGCAGCTCGGCGCCGACCTGAACTACGCTTGGCCAACGGCGGAGATCGCAGTCATGGGCGGGCAGGGCGCCGTCAACATCCTGTATCGCAACGAGATCAAAGCGGCGGAGGCTGCAGGGGAGGATGTCGCGGCAGTACGCAGCCGCCTCGCCAATGAATACACCTACAACGTCGCATCCCCGTTTCTCGCGGCAGAACGCGGGGAACTCGACGGCGTGATTGAGCCCGCCGCAACCAGGGTCGTGGTCGTGAAGGCCCTGAGAGCCCTCCGTACGAAGCGGGCAAGCCTTCCGCCAAAGAAGCACGGGAACATCCCCCTGTGACACTTCAGCGCCCCGCGGGCGATCCCATGGAGCACTCCTCCTCCCCTACGGAGACCGAGTTTGAGGTCGTCGCAGGGTGCCCAACACCGGCGGAGCTTGCAGCGGTCACCGCGGTCATCACGTCAATGATCGAGGATCTCGAAGACGACCAGCGCGCCGAGGGACCGATCGTGAGCGCCTGGCAGCGAAGCCAGCGCAGCATCCGAACGCCGATTCATCCGGGCGCGGGAGCCTGGCGTTCGTTCTCCGGGTAGCCTGCTACCGAAAATCACCCCCGAATGGGTGTGATGCTTCGATTTCGTGCTAACACGCTTCCGATCGCTGCGGAATCAGTGCTGGGGGCTCCAGCGACAGAGCAATTGCTTAGGATTTTGCGAAATGTACCCCAGAATCCGCAGGTGGTTTGGACAATATATCGCATCTAGGGGGTATCTGATCGGTCGAACGGTGCAAAACTGTCCCCCGAATGTCCTCCGAAGTGTCGACTTTGCTCGCATACCCTCCCGAGGCAACATTATCTCGCTAGGTGTTGCTCTTTGAGTTACACCGCCAGCCATGGACCGACTAGGGTAAGCGGGTTCATGGCATGGGGGCGGGTCAGGGCAGTATTCGGGTTATTGCCCTGACCCGGAGCTTTAAACGGGATCGGCCTTCGGGGGCCGGTCCCGTTTTCCATGCCGGGGTATTTTCGTGACGCGCGTGCTAGCGGAACGGTCTTAGGGCAACCGTCCCGGCGAAAGGACCTCTTCCGCACGGGGAATTTCGAGCCAGAGATCGACCCGATCCTCCTCATCATCGATGCCGTGGCTCCCGAGCGCGCTGGAATGGCCGTCATCGAACGAGGACAGCCCGACAACGGTCACGGCGACCTCGGATCCCTCAGGAACCGTGCGCGCGATGAGCTTGCCCGTCTGGGTGTCGCGGATCGCGTCGGCGAGGCGGTTGAGAACCCGGTCGAGGTCGTCCTCCCCGAGATCGTCGATTCCGCCCTCGTCGAGCAGGGTGACGGTCGTACCGTGGCGACGCGCGATCATGATCTGCTCCCGAACGCGATCGTTCAGAAGCTTGCGCCCTCGGATTTCATCGCGGATCGCGCCTTCGAGGTAGAGGCACTCCAGCCGCTGGGCGTCGGTGAGCTCTCCCTTTACCGCAACGATTTGCCGGAGCATGGGAAGAGACATGCGGCTGGTCTGCCCGAGTCGGAACTGCCGCTCAGAGACATGCGCCTCCTGGGCGGCACGCCATTCCACGGCTTCGCGCTCGGCGAGCGCATACTGCCGCGTGTCCCGCCCCGCTTTCGCGAGCGAGAGCGACAGCGCGTGCGAAACTGCCACCCAACCGACGCTGCCGATCACTCCATAGGCCACGAGACCTCCCGGGCCGGCCCAGGCAACGGTCTGCACTACGAGCGCTGCCGTGCCGATCCAGGCGAAGGTATGGCGGCGGCGGGTAGAGGTGATGACCATCAGCGTGCCGATCGCCGCCGTGTGCCAGGCAGCGTAGGTGCCCTGTGCCGCAGTCTGGTCGAACTGGCTGGTCACGAGCAGGGGCACGACCACCGCGACGGCCACGTTGAAGGCGGCGATCCAGGTAGGCATCCTCTGGGTGCGCGATTGCAGGAGGCTGAGCACGGTTGCCAGCGCAAACAGCACCATTGCCGCGATATATGGCTCCTTGTGGCGCGGCACATCGATCGACACGACAGCGAGAACGAGGTGGTAGGCCGAGAAGACGGCGGCGAGCGCGACAATGAGCACCCGCGGCACGGAGACGATCACAGCGGCTGACCTTCCCTGGTGGGTGCGGTGCTCGATGCCACCGTGTCGACGGCCGTCGAATCGGGATCCGGAGCCAGCGCCCGGGGCCAGGTGATCCAGATGACGGCTCCGCGATCGATGCCGGCATCCACCTCCACCGAGCCTCCAGCGTTGGCGACGCGCTCGATGATCGAGACCCGAAGACCGAGGCGTTCGCTCGGCACGGTATCGAACGCGAATCCCGCACCGTCGTCACCGATACCGATGCGGATGCCTCCGCCCTCTGCACCCTCAACAACGAGCCAGCGGTGCACATCGTCGCCGGTACCCGCGTGCTGCAGGCTGTTGATCATCGCCTGCATCGCAGCCGAATACACCGCTTCGGAGCACTGGAGGGGGATGTTGCCCGAGCCGACGCGCCGCGTGCGCAGCTCGAACGGGCCGGAGAGGGTCGCCGTGGCATCCGCGATTCGGCGGGCGAGCTGTGTGAGGGCGACGGTGGCATCATCGTCGGGAGACGCGGCCGCGGCATCTTTTAGATGGCCCATCGCGTTGAGTGACATGCGAGTTGCCAGGTCTTTTGCCTCAGGGGTGAACGACCGGGCGGCCGACAGTAGCGTGGTGAGTACGCTGTCGTGAACGATCGAGTCCACTTGCACGCGCTCGACCTCCGTCGCATGCTGTCGAACAGCGTGGGCGTAGCGATCGAGGGCTGTGCCCTGCGCAGAGTCGACCGAGGCCGCTGCCTGCCGAAGCAGCGTGATGAGAATCAGCACAGCACCGCCGAGGATAACGGCGTAGGCGATATCGAAGGATGCTGACTGCCAGGTCGCGCCGCCGCCGCCCGGGGTGATGCGAACCAGCCCGTACACCACCGGTGTGACGATGAGATAGGCGGTGGCCTGCCAGGTAGAGAATGCGATCGCGGCGGTCGAGGTCGCCACGGTGCAGAGCAACCACAACCAGGGACGCTCAGTTGCGACCGCAAGCGGCTCGAGCACGACAAGTGGCCAGCCGATGAGAGCAGCGAGATACGCGAACGAAACGTAGGCGTTCACCGCCCGCACCCAGCGCTTCGCGAAGGAGGCCACGAGAATCGCAAGGATGCCGCCGTAGATGCCCGCGCCGAAAACGATTGCCCAGACGGTCTGGGCCGCTGGCATTTGCTGGAGCATGGCTGGCACGGCCTGAAGGCCGAACAGCAAGCCGAAGATGGCTACCGAACGAGAGACTACCGTCTCGATCTGCGGTCGACTGATCGGATTATGGGGTTGCCGGGCCAGTGATCCGGGCGAGGGCAAACCTCCCTTAGCGGCCATCGCCAGCGTCTGGGTCGAGACCCGGCAGGATTCCATCTTCGACGGCCCGTCGAAGCAGGTCGACCTTGGTCGGCGCAGGGCGACCCACTTCCACGTACTTGACTCGGATGCGATCCAGGTACTCCCGGGCGGTGGAATAGCCGATCCCCAACTGCTGGGCGGCCAGCTTCAGAGGGAGGCCGGAGGCGTAAAGGTGAAGGATCTCGCGCTCGCGACGACCGAGCTGGGCCTTCGCGAAATCGCGGTCCGCGTCGATAGCAGTCGCCCACTCGAGGTTGTTGAGCACCTCGCCGCGCGCGACGGTCTCGACGGCAGACATCACGGTCTTGGTCGCAGACGACTTGGGGATAACTCCGGCCGCTCCGGCGGCGAGCGCCTCACGAACGGAGGCCACCCGGTCGGCGATGGAGTGGATCAGTACGGCAGAGCCAGTGGCCTGCACTCGCTTGACATTTTCAGTGACGGTTGAGCCATCTCCGAGGGAGAGGTCGAGCACCACCACGTCGTTCTCGCGCCCGTCGAGATTATCGACAAACTCCTGCACTGATGCTGCGGCGAGGATGAAAGTAAAGCCAGCGTCGATACACGCAGCCTTCAACCCGAGTCGCACTGATTCGTGGTCGTCTACAACCGACACCCGCACCGTTCGCTGGTGCATTGCGGGTGTGGATTCCTCTGCTGTGGTCTGCGCCATCGTCGATCCTGTCTGCCCCCGTGGTGCTGAAAATCATTATTTCCCCCGGAGACCATGGTACTGGCAGCTCGCCTTCCCCTGCGCTTGAGCCGCGCAGGAAAGCGCGTGTGCCGAAAATTGAGCCGAATGGTGCGGTGCACTCCACCGCTGCAAACCTATGCGGCGGAAGCGGGAAGCTACACCTTCGTGAGGGTCGCGACCGCTTCGACATGATGGGTGTTCGGGAAGAGATCGAAGGCCCGGAGCCTCGTGAGCGCGTAGCCCCCCTCGGCAAACAGTGCGACATCCCTGGCCAGGGCAACCGGGTCGCACGCTACGTAGACGACCTGGACCGGATCGAGGGTAAGCAACTCGCTGACGACGCCCTTGCCCGCTCCCGCTCGTGGAGGATCGAGAATCACCGTTCCTCCTCCGAGGCGGGCGCGCTCGCTCGGGCTCGCAGTAGATCGCAACTGGCGCAGGAAGTTGTCGACGCGGGCGGTGACGGCGGCGGCCCCCACCCATTCCGAGAGATTGCCGGCCGCGTGATCGGTCGCGAGCGGGTCGCTCTCCACCGTGGTGATTCGGAGGTGGTTGCCGAAGCGGTCCCCCACGGCGGCGGCGAGGAGCCCGACCCCGCCGTAGAGGTCGAGGTTCGCGGCTCGCGGATCGAACAGGCTCGCGTCAATCGCCTCCTGCACGGCGAGAGTGAGGATCTCCGCGGCGTGTCGGTGCACCTGCCAGAAACCGCGCGCATCCAGGCGGAACTCACGGTCACCGACCCGCTCGACGATACGCTGCGGCTTCGGTCGCTCGGCTTTCTCCCCCTTACCCCGTTCACGGCTGGGCTTCGGGGTGTTGCCGGCGAGCACAAAGGGATTCCCCACACTCGGCACCACCACGTCCACATGATCGAATCCGGGGAACTTCTCGTCGAGAGGAGTGATCGCGGCGACCTCCGGAGCCACCAGCGGCAGGTCAGTGACCGCCACGACGTGGTGCGAACGGGCGGCATACGGGCCCGGCATACCATCGGCCGCGACATGCAGTCTGAGGCGGGTGCGCCATCCGGTGCCGTCGGCGTTGCCACGGATCGCATCGACGGTGACGTCAGTTTCGATTCCGGCCATGCGGCCGAGCGAATCAGCGAGCACCTGGCGTTTGAGCTCACGCTGGTGGGCGATCTCAATATGGCCGAACTCGGCACCGCCCGCACGCTCCTCCGGGGTGCGATCGAGGGATGCTGCGGACCAGATGTGGGGCTGTCGGTGCTCGGACGGCGTCAATACGCTCAGCGTCTCGGCCCGCCAGAACGACTTCTTCGAGTCATCCGTGATTCTCACCAGCACGCGCTCACCGGGAATCGCATCGCTCACGAAGATCACGCGACCGTCGTGCCTGGCCACTGAGACACCCCCGTGGGCTACGTTGGTTACGTCTACCTCAACCTCTGTGCCCAGCAATTCACCCATCCCTCGAGCTTGCCACAGGAGGCGCTGTGCCCCACTCACCCCTGCCCCACTCACCCCGGCCCGACTCACCCCGGCCCGACTCACCAGTGCGCCTGTACCTCGCCTCCACCTCGCCCGCCCGACTTGCCACCCTGCGGGCCGCGGGAATCGAGCCTGTCGTGCTGCCGTCTTTTGTCGACGAGGATGCCGCGGTCGAGGCCGCAGGCCCACTCACCCCGATCGAGATGGTGCTTCTGCTTGCCCGGCTCAAGGCATCCGCGGTGCTCGGTCCGCACATTGACGGAATCGTGCTTGGCGGAGACTCCGTCTTCGAGCTCGATGGAATCGTCTACGGCAAGCCGCACCTTCCCGAGGTAGCTCGTGAGCGCTGGATTTTGCAGCGCGGCCGCACCGGACATCTCCACTCCGGCCACTGGCTCATCGACCACCGCGGTGGGACCGCTCGAGGAGCCGTCGGGGATGTCGCGACAGCTGGCGTCACCTTCGCCTCCGACATCTCAGACCACGAGATCGACTCCTACATCGCCACCGGCGAGCCGCTGGAGGTGGCCGGAGCCTTCACGATCGACAGTCTCGGGGCCCCGTTCATTACTGCAGTCGACGGTGATCCGCACGCCGTCGTCGGCCTGTCACTCTCGACCCTGCGGTCACTGCTGCTGCAGTTCAAGGTGCGGTGGCCGTCGCTGTGGAACCGATGAAATTGCTCTCGACGTTGTGGAACCCATCACCGACTCGCTGGTGATTTTTGTAGCCCAGCACCAAAGAGAGCCCGTCGCGGCCCCATATGCTAAAGGACTATGCCCCGCATCACGAAGGTCCTGGTCGCCAACCGCGGCGAAATCGCCGTCCGAGTCATCCGGGCCGCAAAGGACTCGGGAATCACCTCCGTGGCCGTCTACGCCGACCAGGATCGCGATGCCCGTCACGTGAAGCTTGCGGATGAGGCCTACGCCCTCGACGGGGCCACGAGCGCCGATACTTATCTGCGCATCGACAAGGTGCTGTCGATCGCCCGGCGGTCCGGAGCGGATGCCGTACATCCAGGCTACGGATTCCTGGCCGAGAACGCGGAGTTCGCCCGCGCGATCATCGGTGCCGGGCTCACCTGGATCGGCCCATCACCCGACGCGATCGAGAAACTCGGCGACAAGGTCTCCGCACGGCACATCGCCGAGAAGGTGGGGGCACCCCTCGCGCCCGGAACTCTCAACCCGGTATCCGGTGCCAAGGAAGTACTCGACTTCGTAGACATCCACGGTCTTCCGGTCGCGATCAAAGCCGCGTTCGGTGGTGGAGGCCGCGGCCTCAAGGTCGCACGAACTCGCGAGGAGATCCCCGAGCTGTTCGAGTCAGCGACCCGGGAGGCCATCGCCGCCTTCGGTCGAGGAGAATGCTTCGTCGAGAAGTATCTCGACCAGCCCCGACACGTGGAGACGCAGTGTCTCGCCGATTCATTCGGCAAGGTCGTGGTGATCTCCACTCGGGACTGCTCCCTCCAGCGTCGGCACCAGAAACTGGTAGAGGAGGCGCCCGCACCCTTCCTCACCGACGAGCAGAACGCGCTGCTCTATTCGGCATCGAAGGCCATCCTCCAAGAGGTCGGCTATCTCGGTGCCGGTACTTGCGAGTTTCTGGTCGCGAAGGACGGATCTATCTCGTTCCTCGAGGTGAATACGCGCCTGCAGGTGGAGCATCCCGTATCGGAGGAAGTGACCGGAATCGACCTCGTGCGCGAACAGTTCCGGCTCGCCGAAGGCGGTGCGCTCGATTACGACGATCCTTCTCCCGAGGGGCATTCGTTCGAGTTCCGCATCAATGGTGAAGACCCGGGGCGCAACTTCTTCCCGGCTCCCGGACCCGTGCACGCGCTGCGTTTTCCCGGCGGGCCTGGCGTGCGTGTGGACAGCGGCGTCACCACCGGGGACGTGATCAGCGGTGCCTTCGATTCCCTGCTCGCGAAGCTGATTGTCACCGGATCCAGCCGCGAAGATGCCCTCGAACGCTCCCGCCGCGCCCTCGACGAATTCGAGATCGCCGGCCTCCCGACCGTGCTGCCGTTCCACCGCAAGATCGTGCGCGACCCGGCCTTCACCTCGTCGCCGTTCTCGATCTACACCCGCTGGATCGAGACCGACTTCGTCAACGACATCGAGCCCTGGAGCGGGTCCCTCGCCGACACTGCTTCAGCTCCCGCGCGACAGACCATCGTGGTGGAGGTCGACGGCAAGCGCATCGAGGTGTCGCTTCCGGCGCGCCTTGCCGCGGCATCCGGGGGCTCATCCGCAACACTCGGCGCTGCTCCCCAGCGCCGCGGGGGTGCCGGGGCCGTCGTCACTGCCACCGGCGACTCGGTGAAGGCGCCGATGCAGGCCACCATCGTGAAGCTCGCCGTCGCCGAGGGTGACTCAGTGGTCAAGGGCGACCTCATCCTGGTACTCGAGGCGATGAAGATGGAGCAGCCCATCGCCGCCCATAAAGACGGCATGATCGCCAATGTGAATGTCGGCGTGGGCGAGACCGTCTCCTCGGGCTACCTGTTGCTCGACATCACGAGCTGACGCTCCCTCCGCCCCTCCCGCCAACCATCTCCCGTTTTTACGATCACCCCCCTGTTTCGACCGGTAGGTGGTCGCAAAAATGGGAGGGGATGCAGCATCAGCGAACTCCGGCCGCATTCAGCAGCTGCCGAAGGCGCTTCGGGGATAGTGCCACCTCCCACGTCCAGCGACTCATCCCGCGGCCCGCTGCGCGGAGGTCATCCTCCCGCGCTTTCTCGTCGAGCAACGCTCGCTCAGGACTTCGGCCACGAAGGAACTCGGGATCGGTGTACTTGAAGCGACCGTCGAACTCGCCGATGTGCGCGAACTGTGGCCACCAGAAGTCGACGACGTACCAGCGACCGCTCGCCCCCTGCAGTTCGACCTGCAACTGCGGGGCCGGCACCCCGGCGATGGACATCGAGACTCGACTGATCGACTCGCCCGGTCGGTCAGCACGACCGTCGGCAAATTCGGCAGCCCTCCGCGCTTTCGCCTGACCGTGCGTCAGCGGGATGCGTGGAACCTCCAGCAAGAGGTGTTCGCGCGTGAGGAGCGTTCGCGGTACCCCTGGAATCGGGTGGAAGGTGCGCCTCAACGCAGCATCGAGCGTGGTGACGCCTTCCATAAAAGGGTTCGTCGCTGCGACATCCATCGCGGTGCGCGCCAGATCCGTAACCCGGATACCGTCGAGTCGCAGCAGGTGTCGCGGCACGCCGACCGGATGCCTGACGAGCTTGGAATTGACCCGTCCTGCGCCTCCTTCCCTCTCCAAAATGTGAACCCGAGTAGGCCAGGCATCAACGTGCGGAAGTCGCCAGAGACATGCCGCAGATTCGTGGGATACGACGATGTCGCGGTCGATTGCGAGGGCTACCGCCTCGATTCGCAGTCGGTATTGGGCATCTTGATCGAGCGACATCCACAGGTTGGATTCGGTGTAGATTCCCGGAAATAGTCGAACGAGCTCGCCCCGCCGTGTTCGGGCGAGAAGCACCGCCTTGTCGGTTGCGGCTATCTGCTCGCGCGAGAAGAGAAGAGGGCTACGCCACTCGGCTTCGATGAAAACGGTCATCCCGCGAGCCTGGCTGCGGTGTCGGCCTCCCGTGGAGTGTGCACCCGTTTCGTGAACAACATCCTCGGTGCGGTGGTGGTGAAGGAGTAGACGCGCCGACCACCTCCCGTTTTTGCGACCACCGCC
>JANYIZ010000047.1 GCA_025408445.1 Frigoribacterium sp.
GGGTGAGGGTTGACTCAACATCCGGGTCGACCTTCGCGATAAAACCGAGCATGAGGGATGCCGGGAACGGCCAGGGCTGCGACCCAACATAGACCGGGTCGACGATACGCATGCCCGACTCCTCGAACACCTCGCGCAGGACCGCGCTCTCGAGTGACTCCCCCGGCTCTACGAAACCAGCAAGGAGGGAGTAGCGGTTGGCCGGCCACATCGCGTTGTGGCCGAGCAGCAGGCGGTCCTCGGCATCCACAATTCCGACGATGATGGCCGGGTCGGTGCGGGGGAAGACCTCGCGACCGCTTTCGACGTCCGTTCGAACCCAACCGCCCTGGCCCGCGATAGTCGCCATGCCGGTACGCGGGGAAAACTGATGAGAGTCGTGCCAGTTGGCGAGCGCCAGCGCGGCGGTGAAGAGACCAGCATCGCTGTCGTTGAACGAGCTACCCAGCGCGCGCAGGTCACCCCAGCGGGACTGCCCCGGGTCCGACTCAAGCGGCGCGAGGGTGCTCGCGGCGTCGTCGTCCACAATCACGGCAATGATGGGATCTCCCTGGTGGTCCGGCTCGAGGGATAGTCCGAGGTACAGCCTGAGGGTGGCATCCAGTTCAGTGTCGTGCGGCAACAGGTCGAGCTCGCCCCCGGCGCCGAGCAGCGCCCTATTTTTCCACAGCACGAGCTGACGCATCCGCGGATTGAGACGAAGAGACTCAAAGAGGTCAGGGGCGCTGCGAGCGAGGTAGTCGCGATCCAGGCCGTGACGGGAGAGCGGTAATGCCGAGGTGGGAAGCGGCATGAGATACGACGGCGGCACGGCACAGTCTGGCTCGGAGTTGTGCGACTCAGCGTCGGCAGGCATCGAGGCACCAATCATCGAAGGGAGCGGGAATGGCGTGGCGTTCGACACAGGCCGCTGGAGGACGACCTACCCTAAGAGGTATGGCCAGATCCCATCTCACTCTAGCCGCGCTCGCGACCGCAGCCGTTGCCGGTCTCGACGTCACGTCGGCCAGTGGTTTCGGGTCGGGCGCCCGCGGTGACTTCGAGTCCGCCCTGCTCAACACGCGCGACGGCAGGCACTGGATCGTCCGTGTCCCGACCTCGGAACGCGCCGAGGCCGAGCAGTCCGCAGACCTCGTCGCACTGCGCGCGCTGAGCAACGGAGTGCGCGCCCGACTGCCCTTCGCGGTGTCCAATTTCGCCGGCCAGACCCCGATCGGCGGAACCCGCGCCGTTGTCTACGACTTCGTCTTCGGAACACCGCTCGAGTTGGCTGGCATTGCCGAAGGGAGTCCCTTGGCGCCCGCCCTCGGTCGAGCGATCGCCGCGATCCACACCCTCCCGACGAGCTTCGTAGCGGATGCCGGCCTTCCCGTGCACAGCCCGGTCGAGATCTTGCAGTCCACAATCACGATTATGGATCGCGCGAGCGCGACGAACCTCGTGCCAGCCGCTCTTCTCGGACGCTGGGAGAAGGCCACCGAAGACGGACCTCTCTGGCAGTTCGCGCCGACCGTGATCAACGGAGGCCTCTCGGCCGACTCGTTCCTCACCTCCGACGACGAGGTGACCGGCCTGCTCGGCTGGCAGTCTCTCAGCGTGGGTGACCCGGCGCGCGACCTCTACTGGTTACTGAGCGCACGCGGCGAGTACGTGGCTGAGACTGTGTCCGATGCCTACAACGAAGCCAGGGGCTCGAGCGACCGGCAGGTGAAACATCGCGCAATGCTCTATGCCGAACTCGAGATCGCCAAGTGGCTTCTGCACGGCACCCAGGAGCGCAGCACCGAGATCGTGGACGACGCGGTGCAGATGCTGCACGGTCTCGTAGACACCGTTCAGAACGACCTCGACCAAACCCTCAGCCACAACACCATGCCGGTGATGGCCGTTGAAGAGGTCGAGGCGATGCTCGACCGCGACCGCCGCGCGTAGGGTGTGACTCCCGCGCGTTTCACGCAAGTGTGCGGCGAGATGAGCCCCCAACGTTGTCCGATTGACTAACGTTCGGCTCCGATTCAGCTGATCCCCGTATCTGCGTGCTGATCGTTCTAGCCTCGAACTGAGGCCACAAACCGGCCGAGCGATGAGATTCACGATGTGCGGATTGGACGAGTCATGAAAACCACTCGAATTGCCTTGGTGGCCAGTGCGATCGGAGCGTTGCTGCTCACTGTCTTCCCCGTATCTGCGGCACAGGCCGCAGATACTCCCACCACCGAAGAACTACTTGCGCTGTGTGCGACAGCGGACTACTGCAAGTTCACGCCGACGAGTAACGAGCCATTCGTGAGTGATCAGGAGGTGGTATCTACACCCGTCGCCAACTGCGACCGTCGCCCGGTCGATGCGTGGATCAATTGGTCGCAGACGAAGACCAACAGCGACAGCGTCGGGGGGTCGATCACGGGCTCTGCCGACGTATTGGAGATCTACAAAGTCGCCATCGAAGTCAACTACAACCACACCTGGACAACGAGCCAAACGTCCGGAAGCGCCGTTACGGTCCACATACCCCAGGGCAACATTGGCTATGTCACGAAGGCCACTGCAATGAGCCGGGTCACCGGTACCTGGGAGCTCCACTTCGCCAACCGCTTTTACGGTCATTACTACTGGTACACCGCGCCCGTGACTATCGAAGGGCCCGATACCACCCAGCCAAATTCGGGGATCGTACTGCCCCACAACGGGCCGATGACGGATTCTCAGCGCACGCTGTACTGCGCCAAGTAGCGCACCGTGGCTAGCGAACGCGGCCTCGCACGATGGCGACGAGCGGATGCATCCGCTTCAGTCGGATCCTGAGGGCGAGCTTGCCGCTTCGGGCGAGGACGATCGCAATCACGATAGCGGCGAGCGCCGGTACCACACCAGCAACCGTCATCGCCGCCTCCACCCCGAACCGGTGGGCGATTGCACCGCTGATCGGACCGCCGATGGCCTGACCGCCGAGCATCACCATCGAATAGAGGGACATGACCCGACCGCGGATCGAACGGTTGGTAGAAAGCTGCACGATCGACTCTGCCGCGGTCGCGAAGAGCAGGCGGGAAACGCCGATGCTGACAAGGAATATCAGGAAGAGCGGCTCCCACGGCGCGTTTGCGGCGAGGATGAGCGCCAGTCCGAACAGGCCAGCCGCGAACATGATCGTGCGCAGTCGCACGTTCATCCGCCGCGTCGACAGCACGGCACCGGTGAGGGCCCCAACAGCGGCCGCTGAACTGTAGAGCCCGTAGCCGGCCGCGCCGGTCTGGTACACGTTGTCGGCGAAAGCGACGAGCAGCACCGGCAGAGTCATCCCGAAAGTCGACACGAAGGCGAGCATCACCATCGGCCAGAAGATGGTGGGCTTACCGATCACGTACCTCACTCCTTCACGGATCTGTCCCTTGGAGCGGATGGCACGGGGCGAGGCCAGCAGCTCCCTGCCTCGCATGCAGCCAAGGGTGACCACCACCACTACCGCCGCGACCGCGTTGACACTGATCGACCAACCCGATCCCACTAGCACGATGAGCACTCCACTGATGGCTGGCCCGACCAGGCCGCCCAGGTGGAAGATCGAGGCATTGAGGCTGATCGCGTTGCGCAGTCGACGATGTCCGACCATTTCGTTCACGAAGGCCGAGCGGGCCGGCCCCTCGACCACGGCGACCATTCCGAGCAGGAAGGCGACACCCCATACCTGCCAAACGACCACGACCCCGGTGATTGTGAGCGCCCCCAGTACAGCGCAGAGCAGCGCCGTCGTGAACTGGGTGACCATCATCAGCCGTCGCTTGTCCACACGGTCGGCGAGGACACCGCCCCAGACCCCGAAGAGCAGCACTGGCGCGAACTGGAGGAAGACGGTGACTCCCACAAGCGCAACATTGTGTGTCAATTCATTGACAAGCCAGTCGGTCGCAATCTTCTGCATCCACCCGGAAGTATTGGAGAGCACCTGGGAGATCACGTAGAGGCGGTAGTTGAACACCCGAAGTGAATCAAAGGTGTCGCGCCAGCGCGGTCGTTCGAGCAAAACGGGGATCGGTTCGGTGGGCGGGATGGCGGTAGATGTCTCGGTGGTCACGCGGATCAAAGTCCTGCACTGCTCGACTGGTTTCGTATGGTCGTTTCCACGTTAGGGGGATGACTAGTCATTCAGGAATAGAATCAGGGCTATAAGTCACATTCGATTTATCAATGACTGGGGGACGGATGTTCGACCCCGTGCTGCTTCGCACCTTCGTCACGGTCGCGGAGACGCTCAACTTCACGGCCACCGGACAGTTGCTTGGCCTCAGCCAGCCGACCGTGAGCCAGCAGATCCGCAAACTCGAGGGTGCAGCCGGCCGCACTCTCGTACTCCGCGACACCCGTGAGGTGCGTCTCACCGACAACGGGGATGCAATGCTGGGCTTCGCGCGCTCTATCCTCGCCGCGCACGACCAGGCTGCCAGCTACTTCACGGGTTCCGCGATGCGCGGGCGTCTCCGCTTCGGCTCGGCCGACGACCTCGCCCTCACCCAGCTGCCGCAGATCCTGCGCGACTTCCGCCAGCTCTATCCCCACATCAACCTCGAACTCACGGTCAACCAGAGCGGATTCCTCACCCGCCGACTGCTCGCCGGCCAACTCGACCTCGTCTTCGTGAAACAGGAGCCGGACATCCCTGGTGGCCGACTAGTGCGGCGTGATCGCCTCGTCTGGGTTGGGCACCGAAACCTCAGCGTCGAAGCAGGGCAGCCCGTGCCTCTCATCACCTATCAGGCGCCGAGCCTCAGTCGCACGGCAGCGATCACCGCGCTCGAGTCGGTGGGGCGCACATGGCGCATCACCTGCAATGTGCGCGAAATCAACGGGGTGCTCGCGGCCACTCGTGCAGGAATCGGTATCGCCGCATTCCCCCAAAGCCTCATCCCGCCCGATCTCATGCAGCTTCCGGCGTCTGTCGAATTGCCGGAGCTTGGCGACATCGACTTTCGCCTGCTTGACAATCCGACATCCGCCCGCGAACCGATCGACGCGCTTGCCGGTGCGATCGTCGCCCGGCAGAGCCAGGTCGCTCCCACGGTGTAGGCGGCTCTCGGGGAGCCGCGCCAGTCGCGCGGCAGTCATCCGGTCGCCGGGTGTCACGGTGAGGCACCCGCGAGCAAAACAACCGTCTCCGCGCCCTCGAGTGACACGTGCGCCCGCACCTTCGGGCGCGAGTGTCACTCGAGGACGCGGAGGTGGGCGCCGACGGCCAGATCAGCGCAGTACTCAGCGAGCGATCGTGCGCCAGAGTGCCACGAGTTCGTCGCGGTCGTAAATGCGCTCGGGGCGGATGACGCGGTCATCGGTCACATAGTAGAAGACCGCGTCGATCAGGCTCGGGTCGATACCCTTCCACTCGGCGAAGGCCTGCCGATACAGCGCGAGCTGCAGCTGCTTGGACTCGAGATCCGCGGCATCCCGGGGAGCTTTTCCGGTCTTCCAATCCACCACCCGGTAGCGCCCGTCGACGAGGTAAACCGCATCGAGCTTGCACACGATCACCTCG
Organism: Frigoribacterium sp.; assembly: GCA_025408445.1. Taxonomy (GTDB): domain Bacteria; phylum Actinomycetota; class Actinomycetes; order Actinomycetales; family Microbacteriaceae; genus Lacisediminihabitans. The sequence goes on from JANYIZ010000047.1 coordinate 5,528, forward strand.
CCATCCAGGATCAGGTGGATCTCGATCTCCACCTCTTCGGGAGTGAGGGAGGCGAATTCGGAGCGTTCGAAGGTGGCTCTCAGCGCCGCAAGTCCGTCGGGGTCGACGGCGCCCGGAGCCTCGGATTCGCTGCCGTCGATCTCCCCCGACACGGCATCCAGCTCCTCGGCCGTGCCGTGCACGCCATAGCGCTGCTCGACCCACTCGTGGAAGAGCGTGCCGAGCCGGGTGGCGCGATACGGCCGTTCCGGCATCGGGCGGCGAAGGGACGCCGCCACCGCGGCCGGATCACTCACGAAGTCCTTGAATCGCGAGGCCGATACCCGGGTCGGCAGCTCCACGAGGCCGGTGGCGTCGATTCGCCGTTGCCGCTCTTCCAGCAGCAGCGTTAGCTCTGTTTGCCACACCGCTTCCGCTCCCGGCACGGCCTCCCTCACCAGTCGTGCGGCGGCCTCGACCACCGTACGACGCCCACCAAGGGGATCCAGCGGCCAGCGAAACAGATTCGCTTCGGCGCCGAGCGGGTTCTCGGCATGCTCGCTTTGGAGCGGCAACTCGCCGATCACGCCCCCGCTCTCGAGTTCGCGGAGGAATGGACTCGGATGCCGCGGGCTCGTCTGGGTCGCCCAGAACGAAGCGGAGAGAAGCAGCGAATGCCTGGCGCGCGTCACCGCGACGTAGGCCAGACGCCGCTCCTCGTGGTCGTGCCGCTCGCGAACCTCGGCGGTGAACAGCTTCCGGCTGTCGAGCAGCTCCTTGCGAGTGCTCGGAGTCGTCCAGTGGAAGACCGGTAGTTCTGCCGCATCACCGCGAAAATCATAGGGCAGCGCCCCGAATGCCAGCCAACCATTTGACCCCTCGCGCGGCGACGCAGGTAGCTCGCTCTCGACCAGGCGCGGCACCACCACGAGGTCCCACTCCAGGCCCTTCGACCCATGGATCGTGAGCAATTGCACCGTACCGGGCTCTGGATCCTCGGGCCGCGGCGTCAAGTTGTCTCGCCACTCCGCCTCCCGCAGCCAAGACAGGAATCCCCCGAGGCTGGCCGAATCGTCCACAGCCAGGTATCCGCCGAGCGCGTCGAAGAAAGCCTCCATATTCGCCGCCCCGAGCGATCGCGTCTCGTTGGCCGCGACCTCGATGTCGAGCAGCAGGTCCTGTTCGACGAAGGTGACGAAGTCGAGCAGGTCGAGTCCCGCCCGCGAACGCAGCCGGGCGAAGGTGCGGCCGGCATCCCGCAGCCGCTCGAGCCCCACCTCACTGAACCGTTCGAGCTGGGAATGGCCCGGTCGCGCCGTCGCGATGAAATCGAGAGCATCGACGATCGATCCCCCCTCGGCCTCGGCGACGGATGCCCGCAACGCCTCCTTCACGTCGTCGTCAAGGGCGCGCTGGGCGTAGTCCCGGTCACGCAGCCAGGAAGCGACCCGGCCGAGAGCGTGCAGGTCTTTCGGGCCGATGCGCCAGCGTGAACCGGCGAGCAGCCGCACCAGCTCCGATCCGGCGGTCGGATCGTTCACCACCGCGAGCGCGGACACCAGGTCGGCGATCTCCGGCTCCGCCATGAGCCCACCGAGACCGAGTACATGGAACTTCACGCCGTTGCGGCGGAGCGCCTCGATGAACACGCCCTGCGTCTTGCGCGCACGGAACAGCATCGCGGCGGTCGGCGGTGCGACGCCGGTTGGCACGGCCAAACGCGTCTTCAGCCACCGGGCCGCGGCCTCCGCCTCCTCTGGCAGTGTCTCTTCCACGATGATCTGCACCGGAATGGCGGATGCCGCTGGCCCGGCCTCGAGGCGATCGACGGTGGTTCGCGCCGCAGGGTTGCTCGTCGCTGCGCGGTCGTTGCGGAAGGGCTCAACGATCGCGTTGGCGACCGCGAGAATGTCGTGCCCGTTGCGCCACGACGTCGTGAGCGCAAAGTAGCCATCAGCGCTCGCGCCGAACTGCCGGGCGAAGCCGTCGAGATTCGCGGCACTCGCGCCGCGCCATCCGTAGATCGACTGGTTGGGGTCGCCGACCGCCATCACCGGCAGCCCGGCGAAGAGCTCGGAGAGCAGCCAGGTCTGCACCACGCTCGTGTCCTGATATTCGTCGAGCAGCACCACCCGGTATTGCTCGCGCAATTCGTCCGCGACGCGGGGAACGTCTCGAACGATCTGCAGCGCAAGGGCAACCTGGTCGGAGTATTCGACAAAACCCCGCCGCGCTTTGGTGTCAGCGAACTGCTCCGCGAGCTCAAGGAGAACGGGCAGGGCTCCCACGGTCTTGGCAAGACCGACGACTTCTTCGTAGGCACCGCGACCGCCCGGTGGCAGGTAGACGAGCGCTGCGAATTTGGTCGCAAAAGTCGAGACCGCCACCGGGTCCACCAGGTTCTCGCTCACCGCGTGAGCGAGGGTGAGCACTGCCTTTGTCACCGAATCGACGCTCTTATCGAGACCGGGCAGGCGGTCGTCGGTCGATCCGATCACGAGCGAGCGAGCGAGCTGCCAGGCAGATGCCTCACCGAGCACCGGCCCTTCACTTTCCCGCCCGAGCAGAATCGCGTTGTCGCGGTAGATGCGGTTGGAGAACGAGTTGTAGGTTGCCACGGTCGGCGGATCGAATTCGTCGTAGTCCTCGGCAAGCAGACCGGCGTCGTGCAATTCGGCGATGCGCTGGCGGATACGCACGGAGAGCTCCCCCGCAGCCTTTCGCGTGAAGGTGAGTCCAAGGACCTCGCCCGCTCTCACCTTTCCGTTCGCGAGGAGCCAGAGCACGCGGTTGGCCATTGTCTCGGTCTTGCCGCTTCCCGCACCCGCGACAACGAGCCCAGGGGCGAGGGCTGACTCGATCACCCGCCGCTGCTGGGCGGTCGGGCGTGGACGGTCGAGGGCATCCGCGATGTCGTCGGCAGAAATGTAGCGTGAATCCGTGTCGAAGTCCGGCTCAGTCACTGGCCACTGACCTCACGCGATGCAGCTTCTTCGCACCGACATCGAAGGATCCCCAGGCATCGAGATCGAGTGCGCCGTCGAAGGCCGCCGCCGCCATGCCGATCGACGCCTGGCGAATGCGCGTGCGAAAGCCCTCGAGCTGTTCCCCGTCGAGCGCCGCCTGCGTGCCCTCGCGGTAGAGCTTGCCGCGCGTTCCCTTTTTGACGAAGAGCAGCTTCGCGCCACCGGACCTGTGTTCCCCGAGCTCGTCGAGAAACTCGTCAAGCACGCCCTGAACGTAGGCAAGTTGATATATGCCGAGCTGCGGATGCGCGTCGATCTTCGGCTGGGTCACAATCGGAGTGCCTGTCTTGAGGTCTACGATCACGACCGAGCCGTCGGGCGAGCGCTCCACCCGATCGATCGAGCCGTTGACAGTGGCGCGGTCGAGGTCGATCGAGAAACGACTCTCGGCACCGATGAGAGTCTTGCCCTCCCTGGCGAAGTCTCTGAGATACTCGGCCACGCCCGCCGCAAGCAGCCTGGCCGCCCGTTTCTGCTGCTCGGCGAGCCAGGGAGACTCGAACGCGAGCTCGTTCCACCGCGCCTCGATCGCTCCCCACACCGCCTCAACGGTCGAATCGGTTGCCGTCTCCATCGCCCAGTGCACAATGGTGCCGAGCCCCATCGCCGTGCTCGACTGGGTGCCGGAGACAGAGTCGATGAACCAGTCAACCGGGGAGTCCTCGAAGGCCTCAAGTCGCGACGGTGAAACCGGCACCTGCTCGTCATCCGCGAATACGGGATCGGTCGTCGACACCTCCACGAGCCCATGCCAGTCCTCGGGATCGGCGCCGGGAATCCGTTCGAGAGCAAGGCGAGCGAGGGCGGATGCCGCGGCCGCCCGCTCCGCTCCGGTGCGCCTCTCCTGCACGAGTTCCCGCCGCAGTCGACCGGTCAGCGCGCGAAGCGACAGCGGTCGGAGGGCTGCAGTGTCGACTACCGGCGTATCGGCCGGGGCGAGCGAGAACAGCACGCTCGGGGATTCGTCCTCGTTGTCGACGGCGGCGAGGATGACCTGCTGGCGCGCGCGGGAGACCGCGAGCGCGAACATCCGCAGCTCGTCGTCGCGTACCTGTCGCCGTTCGTCGAGAGCGACGTCGCCCAACCCGGTCATCACCCGAACCAGCTCCTGCGGGTAGAGCAGCGACCCGCGCAGGCG
>JANYIZ010000048.1 GCA_025408445.1 Frigoribacterium sp.
GCGTTGTTGGCCGCAATTTTGGTCAGCGTGTTCTTCACCACGGCGTACGTGGCGTTCTCACTGAGGGTGGTGCGCAGCGTTTTCAGCTGTGCAACAGTGAGCCCGCGGTACTCGGTGAGCAAAACGGCGGTCGAGTCACGGAACTTGTTCGTGAGCTCGGCAACCGAAGCTTCCTTGTTCGCCATGTGGCTCCTAGGTGGATTGGTGATTCGTAGTGTCGTGCGCTTCGGGCCACCGAGTTCGCCCGGCCTCATCACGGGAGAAAACAAAAAAAGCTCCGGCGCATGCGCACGGAGCAAAACCACGGAGAGGATTCTCTGGGGGAGTTCTCAATACACCTGCGCAGGCTTTCGTCGCATCCCATAGGGGCACTGGCGAACCTTGGATCGGAGCTGTTCTTCATTACTGAATTACGGCGAACCGATGACCGGCGGTCTTTGGCTTCGTTCAGAATACGGGACGCAGCGGGCGCGGTGCAAATCCGCGGTGCCAATCCGCGGTGCCAGCTCCGTCGGTGCGAGGCCGTCTCAGAGACCGAATCGACTCCGCTGTGCGCCTAGGGAGACTTCTTCACAGCAGCCTTCTTCACCGCAGCAGTCACAGGCACCGCAACGGTGACGGCGGCAGACGCCTCGGTGACGAGCGGTGGACCAGAGGCGGCAACCCGCTCTGAAATCGAGGCGACCTTCGCTCCGACTCGTCGCCGACCGACGGGGAGCAGCACGAACACGGCAAGCAACACAACCACGATGCCGAGGACCAAAACCGCGATCAGTAGCCCGCGGTTCGACGCCGGCTCCGCTGTCGCCGGCGCGACGAGCGAGAACTGTCGCTGATAGTCGGCCGGTGTGGTCGCGGCGGAGACACCGGACGAGCCACTCACGAGCGGCGTAAGAGTGCTGCCGTCGGTGGCGAACCAGGCCGAGCGGGAGTCGTCGCGGATGATGAGCGTGCCCGCCGGGGCTGTGGCGAGAGCGGTTGCGAGCGCGGGTCCGGAAGAGAAGTCGGCGAGTTCCGGCTGATCGCTGGCGGGATTGATCCATACCGTCGCGACACCAGCGATCGTTCCATCCGCTGCCGTCACCGGCGCAACCCAATTATTGGTCAGCCGGGTCGGTTCGTCGGTCTTCGCCCCGGAGAGAAAGCGGGTGGTCCAGGACAGAACACGGTGGATACCTCCCACCTTCGCTGCACTGTCAAACACCACTTCCGCTCCGGCTTTAGCCCCAAAAAGTTCGACGAGACGCGGCACAAGTCCGGCGGCGAAATACTGGCCGACGTTCTCGGGCACGCGTGGTTCATCGAGGGCATTGGCTGCGGTTCCCGACGCGAAAACGGCCGCCGTAGCCAACACGACCACGGCGATGGCCTTTCTAAGCATGGTTGCGCCAGGAATGTTCTGGCACGAATCCGAGCACCCGCCGAGCCTTGTCGATGGACAGGAGGCTTTCGTGCTCGCCGAGTTCCCGCGTGATGCGCGTGGACGGGAACACCTCCGCGGCGAGGCTCGCGCTCGACCGCGACATCACGGTATCCGCCGCTGCGATGATGTAGGCCTCGAAACCGGGCTTCGCGAGAGCGAGCGCACGCTCGACGGCCTGGGCGCCATCCCTCGCGTCGATGTAGCCCCAGAGATTCCACTTGCGGATGCCGGCGTCCGCATCGAACGAGCGGAACGGTGCGTAGTCCGCGACGTCCATCACATTGGAGAACCGCAGGGCTGCGATGCTCAGCTCGGGATCCCAGCGCACCAGCTTTTGGGCAAGCTGCTCCTCGAGGTGCTTCGTGACGGAGTAGATGCTCTCTGGTCGGGTGTCGTAGTCCTCGTCCACCGGGATATAGGGCGGCGGCGTCTCGAATGGGATGCCGAGCACGGTCTCGCTCGAGGCGTAGACGATCGTCTTAATGCCGGCCCGCCTTGCACCCTGGAACACGTTGAAGGTGGCTGACATGTTGTTGTGGAAGGTCTCGGAGTCCGGCAGAATTCCGCCGGCCGGTGCAGCGGCGAGGTGCACGACCGCGTCGAGACCGTCGTGACGATCGTTGATGCCGAACAGGGCATCCACGGTCTGGCCGTAGTCGGTGAAATCGACCCGGGTGAATCCGGGTCCGCGTTCGCCGACCACATCGAGGGCATGGACGTCATTTCCGGAGTCGAGGAGACGCTGGACGACGGCGCGCCCCAATTTTCCACTTGCACCTGTAACAGCAATTCGCACGGTATTTCCTAACATCTGGGGTGCGTCCAGTCTGTCATTACGGCGCGGCATCCACAGCGCGTGCACGAGGCAGGATGACGCGGAAGCTGGTGTTGCCCGGCTCGCTCTGCACGTCCACCGTGCCACCGTGCCCCTCGACGACGGCGGCCACGATCGCGAGTCCGAGTCCCGTGCTACCGGCGGCGCGGGAGCGGGAGCTATCGCCGCGTGCGAAGCGCTCGAACAGCACAGGCTGCAGGTCCGCGGGGATACCGGGGCCGTCATCGGTCACGGTCACGACAGCGTTCGAGCCGTCGATCGCGACGGTGGTCACGACCTCGGTTCCGGCGGGCGTGTGAACCCTGGCGTTGGTGAGAATATTGGCGACAACCTGGTGCAGGCGCGCGTCGTCGCCATCGATCATCACCGGTTCATCGGGCATGTCGAGCGACCATTCGTGCTCGGGACCGGCGGCGTGGGCATCGCTCACCGCGTCGATAAGCAGCCGGGAGAGGTCGACCGGATCGCTCTCGAGATCGCGCCCCTCGTCGAGGCGAGCGAGCAGAAGCAGGTCTTCCACCAGCGAAGTCATGCGCGTGGCTTCGGACTCGACCCGGCCAAGCGAATGAACGACATCCTCGGGCAGGTCGTGATTGCCTCGACGGGTGAGCTCGGCATACCCGCGGATCGCCGCGAGCGGCGTGCGCAATTCGTGACTCGCGTCTGCAACGAACTGGCGCACCTTGTTCTCGCTGGCCTGCCGCGAAGTGAGGGCGGATGCCACGTGCCCGAGCATACGGTTGATCGCGGCCCCGACCTGGCCGACCTCCGTTCTCGAATCGGCGTCCTCGTCGGGTACCCGCACCCCGAGGGCAACCTCACCGCGGTCGAGCGGAAGCTCGGCAACGCGAGTAGCCGTTGAGACGACCCGTTCAAGCGGTCGGAGTGCAACCCGCACGATCCAGCGAGCCAGGAATGCCGCGAGCACGAGCCCGGCTGCGGTGACAATGGCGATGATGAGACCCAGTTGCAGCAGTGTGCCCTTCAGCTCGCCAAGAGGAAGCGCCGTGACGACGCGAACGCCATTTGCATACTCCACGGCGACGGCGCGGAAGCTGCCGAGACCATTCCCGAGATCCACTGTCGTCGCGACGCCGGTAGCCGGCACTTTCTTCAGTGGCCCGCTCTGGGCGGCCGACAGGTCCTGGAGCGATCCGCTCTGGTCCTTTTGGACGCCGGCGACAGTGGTGCCGAAAATAATCCCGATTACCGTATCCGGGGCCTGGCGGTCGATGGTCTGGCGCAACTGCTGCCGCGTGAAGGTGTCGGACTGCGCATCCCCTGGCCGACTTCCGGGAGGACCGAAGCCGGTCTGGGAGCGTCCGTTGGCCGCCTTGAGCTGGTCGTCCAGCCGGTTCATGAGAAAGCCCTGCAGCGCAAGAACGCTGATCGAGCCGATCACGATGGCGACTACCGCGAGCAGTCCGACGACGGACAGCATCAATCGCCGCCGAAGCGACCACGGCGCATGGGTGGTGACAGGGGTCATCCAGCGGCCTTGATCATGTAGCCGACTCCGCGCACGGTGTGGATCATCGAAGTCTCCCCCGCGTCGATTTTCTTGCGCAGGTAGGAAATGTAGATCTCGACGATGCTTGACCGGCCTCCGAAGTCATAGCTCCAGACCCGGTCGAGGATCTGCGCCTTGCTCATCACCCGGCGCGGGTTGCGCATGAGGAAGCGCAACAGCTCGAACTCGGTCGCGGTCAACTCGATGAGACGACCGCCGCGGCGTACCTCGTAACTCTCCTCGTCGAGCACCAGGTCGCCGACGCGAAGTAGCGGGTCAGCGGAGTCCGCGACGACCACGGACGACCGGCGAATGAGTCCGCGCAGCCGGGCGACGAGTTCTTCGAGGCTGAACGGCTTGGTGACGTAATCGTCACCGCCGGCGGTGAGCCCGGCGATGCGATCGTCGAGGGCATCCTTCGCCGTGAGGAAGAGGATGGGCACATCCTGCCCGTCATCCCGCAGCCGCTTGAGCACCTGGAGGCCATCGATGTCCGGCAGCATCACGTCGAGCACGACGACATCCGGCTGGAACTCGCGGATGAGCTGAATGGCGGTACGCCCCTCGGCTGCGGTCTTCACGTCCCAGCCTTCGTAGCGCAACGCCATCCGGAGCAGGTCGCTGAGGGTCGCCTCATCATCGACAACGACGACACGTACCGGGGAACCGTCCGCGCGCCGGAGCCTCGGGCCGGCGCTAGGAGCAGATGAGCTGTGGTTGTGTGATGTCACACTTCCTACTATTACGAGTTTGCTATGAATCACCTATGGTTCACCCCGACTTCGCCTGAGTCCCAACCACCGATCAGCCCCCGGTTTCCCAGGCGCTCTGCACCACGGCACCGCAAAACTCTGGGGAGGCAGATAGCTGATCCATACGATTTCCGTAGGTTCGAGAATCACTCTGATGAAATGACCGAACAGACAGAACCACAGGACCGCGAAAATTCCAACGCAGCCGAGACAGTGCCTACCGAGCTCACAGCCGAGAGCCCGCCGGCGCCAGAGTCGCCAGCTCCACCACCGGCGATTGTCGCCCCCGCGGTGGCTCCCGCACGCACCGGAGTCATGCGCTGGCTCATCCCCACCCTCGCCCTGGTCGCAGTGGCGTTGATCGCACTTTTCGGTGGCATCCTCATCGGACAGCACACCGGTGGGCCGGGACAGTTCGCCGATTTCACCCGATCCGGCGGACAGTCGCACAACGGACAGGGCTTGCGGCACGAGCAGGGCCAACAGGATCGGCCGGGGCAGCACGGCAATGCCACCCGACCCGGCGCCTTCGGAGGGCTCACCACTGGCACGATCCAGTCGGTCGATGGCGACACGATCACCGTGAAGCTTCTCGACGGTTCGACCGTTACCGTGAAGTCCGTCGACTCGACCAAGGTCACGAAGAGCCAGAAGATCAGCGTCGCCGAACTCACATCGGGCGAGACCGTGACCGTGCGCGGCGCGAAGGACGGCAGCGGGAGCGTCTCCGCGACCTCCATTTCCGAGGGCACGAACCCGCCCTTCGGAGCTCGGCCCGGCGCGAACGGCTAGCCAGACTCACCTCTCACTCTCAAAACGCAGGAGATTCGCCACCGGACGAGGCATTTGGCGGCGAAATGCCCCCTCCGGTGGCGAATCTCCTGCGTTTCGGGGTGGAGCAGTGGGGTGGAGCGGAGCGGTGGAGGGGAGTGGTGGAGGGGAGTGGTGGGGTGGTGGGGTGAGGTGGAGTGGTGGGGTGGAGCGGCGCGGCGGCCGGCGGTCAGCCCTGGTTGCTGAAGGCGGCGTCGAAGGATGCCGTCGGCAGCTCCCAGAGCAGCGACCGAACGAAGCCGACGGCTTCGGCTGCGCCGTGCAGCCGATCCATTCCGGCATCCTCCCACTCCACCGAAATGGGGCCGCCGTAGCCGATGGAGCGCAGCGCGCGGAACGAGTCTTCCCACGGCACATCCCCGTGCCCGGTGGAGACGAAGTCCCACCCGCGGTGAAGGTCACCCCAGGGCAGGTGCGATCCGAGGATGCCGTATCGGCCGTTGGGCGTGCGCAACCGGGTGTCCTTGCAGTCGACGTGATAGATGCGATCGGCAAACTCCGTGATGAACGACACCGGATCGATGCCCTGCCACATCATGTGGCTCGGGTCCCAGTTGAAGCCGAAAGCTGCGCGATGCTCGATGGCCTCGAGTGAACGCACGCTCGACCAGTAGTCGTAAGCGATCTCCGAGGGGTGTACTTCGTGGGCGAACCGCACCCCCTCCGAGTCGAACACGTCGAGGATCGGGTTCCACCGGTCGGCGAAGTCCTGGTAGCCGGCATCGATCACCGAGGTCGGCACCGGGGGGAACATCGCCACGTACTGCCAGATCTTCGAACCGGTGAAGCCAACGACGGTGTCGATGCCCATCTTGCGGGCGACCACCGCGGTGAGCTTTAGTTCCTCCGCCGCGCGCTGACGCACGCCCTCGGGATCGCCATCTCCCCAGACCGTGGGGCGGATGATTGCCTGGTGACGAAAATCGATCGGATCGTCGCACACCGACTGGCCGGTGAGGTGGTTCGAGATCGCCCACGCTTTCAGTCCGTAGCGATCGAGGATGTCGAGCCGCCCCTGCAGGTAGGCGTCGTCCGTGGCGGCCCGCGCGATATCGAGATGCTCTCCGGATGCCGCGATCTCGAGCCCGTCGTATCCCCACTCGGACGCGAGTTTCGCCACCTCCTCAAGAGTGAGATCAGCCCACTGGCCGGTAAAGAGCGTCACGGGATGAGTCGAGGTGGTCATATGGTCTCCTTCGATGCCTGAACGTTGCCAACGATCACATTAGCTCCGGTCGCTTCGGAACTTAACTCGATCGCGGAGAGCACGCGCTGCACTGCGAGACCGTCGGCGAATGAGGGGGTCGCCGGCGTGCCGGAGTCGATGGCGATGAGGAAGTCGCGTATCTCATGCACGAAGGAGTGTTCCCAGCCGAGCACATGGCCCTGTGGCCACCAGGCAGCGAGATACGGATGCTCCGGTTCGGTCACGAGGATGCGGCGGAACCCCTGGGTCTCGATCGACTCCGTGGCATCAAGGAACCACAGTTCGTTCAGCTCTTCGAGGTCGAACCGCAGCGCTCCGGTCGAGCCGAAGACCTCGATCGTGAGGGCGTTCTTGCGCCCCGTTGCGACCCGTGATGCCTCGAGACTGCCACGGACGCCGGAGTCGAATGCCAGTGTCGCCCAAACCGCGTCGTCGACCGTGACCGCCTCGGGGCCATCGGCACCCGGCCGCTCGGTCACAAAGGTGTGGGTACGGGCCGAGACCTCGGTCACCAGCTCTCCGAGCAGAAACTGCAACTGGTCAACGGCGTGAGAGGCGAGGTCACCGAGTGCACCGGAACCGGCGGTCTCGCGACGCAGCCGCCAGGTCATCGGTGCCGCGGCATCCGCGAGCCAGTCCTGAAGATACGACGCACGCACCTGGCGGATCTCGCCAAGGCGACCATCGGCGATGATGCGACGGGCGAGGGCGAGAGCGGGCATCCGTCGATAGTTGAAGCCCACCAGTGAGATCACACCACGAGCGGATGCGTCGGCCGCGGCATCCGCCATCGCCTCGGCGTCGGCCAGCGTGTTGGCGAGCGGCTTCTCGACCAGAACGTGCTTGCCCGCGGCGAGCGCGGCGAGCGCAATCTCGGCGTGCAGGTGTCCGGGCACGCAGATGTCCACAATGTCGATGTCATCCCTGGCGATCACCTCGCGCCAGTCGGTCGCCGACTCTGACCAGCCCAATGCTGTCGCCGCGGCCGCGACGCCGGCTGCATCCCGCCCCACCAGAACGTGCTGCTCGAACGCGGGCACCTCGAAGAAAGAGCCGACGGTCGCCCAGGCATTGGAGTGTGCCCGACCCATGAACGCGTAGCCGATCATAGCGACGCGCAAGGGCCGAATTGAAGAAGTCATGTGCCCGGTCCTACAGCGTCGCCGCCGTCGGATCCCAGTCTTCCGGCAGGGCCGGAGCCGTTGTGATCGAGCTCGCCACCTCCACGAAGCTGTGGCTCTCGATCGACTCGCTGATCGACACCATCGTGTCGAGCACGTGATAGGCGAGCTCACCCGTGGCGCGATGCGGTCGCCCCGCGCGGATGGCGCGACCCATTTCGAGCACTCCGGACCCGCGCGAACTCGTTGAGCCGAGGGCGGGGTATGAGGACCAGTCTGCCTCGCCGGCGTGCTTAACCCGGATCTCGCCGTCGAAGTTATTGGGATCGGGGAAGGACATCGTGCCCTCCGTGCCGGTCACCTCCACGAAGCCATAGCGGTCCATCGGGGAGTCGAAGCTGAAGATGCTCTGCGAAGACTGGCCGCCCTCGAACTCGGCGAGCGCGCTCACGTGGGATGGCACGGTCACGTCGAACCGCTCGCCGGCCTTCAGTCCGGATCCGATGACTCGG
>JANYIZ010000049.1 GCA_025408445.1 Frigoribacterium sp.
GCGCCTCGAGAAAGGCGTATAGCTCGGTCTCGTCTACGCCCGGGAAGGTGCCGGAGGGCAGCGGCGCCAGGATGTGGGCGTGCAGCTTCGCACTCGGCCAGGCCGTGTGCGCCCACCTCTTGGACAGCTCTGTGTCCGGGCGCCGACAGCAAATCGCATCCGGGCAGCGTGACGCCGCCCGGTTGGATGTATCACGCCCGCGAAACCACTTTGCATCGGCGAAGGGCACGCCGAAGGTGATGGAGAACTCCTCGTTGCTCGCGGTGCCCGTCTGGGTCGAACACCAGTAGGTGCCGGTGGGGGTGTCGGTGTACTGGTAGAACTCGTTCGTGCGATTGGGGCGCCAGAATGCGGTGCGGGCGCTCCACTGGCGGCATACCAACTGGCCCTCGGTCGAGCCCGTGACATCCGCCGGCAGCTGTAGGCCGTCGTTCTCATACCCTTTGTACAGGGCGCCGTCCTCCCCCACCCGCAGAAAGTGCACGGGCATACCGAGGTGCATCGTGGCGAGGTTGGTGAATCGCAACGCTGCCGCCTCATGGGTGACGCCGAACGCATCCCGAAAGTCCTCGACCGCGAGGTTGCGCTCTGCCTTCGCCCGATTGAGAAACTCCACCGACTGCGTGAGCGGCATGAGACAGGCCGCCGCGAAGTAGTTGATATCCAGTCGCTGGCGCAGAAACTCGGCGTAACTCTCCGGTTCGTGATGCTCAAGCAGTCGGTGAGCAAGCGCCTGCAGCGCCATCGAGCGCAGGCCATGACCGCCGGGGATGGAGGCTGGTGGAAGGTAAATACGCCCGTTCGCGAGGTCGGTGACCGAGCGGGTGGAGTGCGGAAGGTCATTGACGAAAATCAGTTCGAAACCGAGCTTCTTCGCCATGAGATTGACCGCCCGGTGGGTGAGCGCTCCGCCGACGTAGCCAACGCCGCGCACCGCTTCCTCGGCCAGTTCCTCGATCTCTGGCATGTAGTTGTCCTGAGTGCGCATGGTTTGACGCAGCTCGGTATTCGCGCGTCGGGCCTCCTCGGGCGTCGCAATCGCTTCACGCGCCCTCCGCGCAAGCTCTCGGTGCAAGCCGACGAGCGACTCGAGAGTCTCCTCCGGCATCGTGCGCGACGCACGAATGGCCGGAAGACCGAGTGCCTGGTAGACGGCGGCCTTCTGCATCCGGTCCAGTTCGATCTCGAGCGCCGCTCGCGGAGTGGGCGGCGCATCGTTAAGCAATTCCGACACCGGAATACCGACGGTGCTGGCTATGCCCTGCAGTAGTGAGAGCCGTGGTTCGCGCCGACCGTTTTCCATCAGGGAGAGCTGGCTGCCGGCAATGCCAACCCGCTCGCCGAGCTGGTCGAGCGTGAGCCCGGCTTCATTGCGGAAATGGCGGATGCGTTGGCCCAGTGTCGCGAGATCGGTCATAGATTTGACATTAGTGAAAGATTAGTCATTCTTACTACTGAATTTATCAGAAATCATGCAAAATAGCGCGCATTCTTGATCAAAGAAGGAATTTGGTGCTTATGTGGCTCAGCGTCCCTTGTCTCACTGCGTAGGTCACCGCCCTTTCGCACCTCGATGAACCGGCCCTCCCAAAGAAACGGACGAGACATGACCATCACATCAGCCCGACCGGCCACTGTCCTCAGCACACCGGACGCGGCAGGAGCACCCCCTCTGAACGCCGATTCGCGCGTCGTGGCATGGGTCTCCTCCATTGCCGCGATCACCACCCCGGACTCCGTGGTCTGGTGCGACGGATCCCTCGCCGAGAATGACCGGCTCACTCGTCTGATGGTCGACTCCGGCACGCTGCTTCGGCTCAACGCCGAGCACCGCCCCAACAGCTTTCTTGCCAGAAGTGATCCGAATGATGTCGCTCGTGTTGAGGCGCGTACTTTCATCTGCTCCGAATCGGAGGATGCTGCCGGGCCGACCAACAACTGGCGCGCGCCGACGGAGATGCGAGCGACGCTCACCGGCCTCTTCTCCGGGAGCATGCGAGGCCGCACTATGTATGTCGTGCCCTTCTCCATGGGACCGCTGAGTAGCCCGCTGGCAAAACTCGGGGTTCAACTCACCGACTCCCCCTACGTCGTCGTCAGCACTCGCATCATGACGCGTATGGGAGCGGATGCTCTCGCACTCATCGGCCCGGACACCGAATGGGTGCCCGCGGTTCACAGTGTCGGCGCGCCCCTGCTGGACGGTGCGAAGGATGTGCCGTGGCCCTGCAACGAGACGAAGTACATTTCGCACTTCCCCGAAACCCGGGAGATTTGGTCATTCGGTTCGGCGTACGGCGGGAACGCTCTTCTCGCCAAGAAGTCATTCGCGCTGCGTATCGCCTCGGTGCTCGCTCGCGACGAGGGCTGGCTTGCCGAGCACATGCTCATCCTCAAGGTCACGAATCCGCGGGGCAAGTCGTTCCACGTCGTCGCGGCGTTTCCCTCCGCCTGCGGAAAGACCAACCTCGCGATGCTCAAACCCTCGATTCCCGGGTGGAAGGTCGAGACGATCGGTGACGACATAGCGTGGCTGAAACCCGGCCCTGACGGGCGCCTGCGCGCGATCAACCCCGAGGCCGGATTCTTCGGCGTGGCCCCCGGAACCGGACGCACCACCAACGCGACGGCCATCGATACCCTGTGGGGAAATACCATCTTCACCAACGTGGCGCTGCGCGACGATGGTGACGTGTGGTGGGAGGGCTTGAGCGAGAAGGCTCCCGATAGCCTGGTGGATTGGCAAGGCAACCCCTGGAGCGCGGCATCCGGATCTCCCGCTGCCCACCCCAACTCTCGCTTCACCGTCGCGGCGGCCCAGTGCCCGGCGATCGCCGACGACTGGGACGACCCGGAGGGCGTCGTCATCGACGCGATCATCTTCGGCGGTCGACGCGCAACGAACGTTCCCCTGGTAACCCAGGCCCGCGACTGGGAGCACGGCGTGTTCGTGGGGGCTACGGTCTCGTCCGAGCGCACCGCTGCGGCCGAGGGCACTGTCGGTGAACTGCGCCGCGATCCCTTCGCGATGATGCCATTTTGCGGGTACAACATGGCCGATTACTGGTCGCACTGGCTAGATATCGGGAAGAAGCTCGGTACCAAGGCCCCGAAGATCTTCCAGGTCAACTGGTTCCGCAAGGGCAATGACGGGTCGTTCCTCTGGCCCGGCTTTGCCGAGAACTCGAGGGTTCTCGAGTGGATCCTCGACCGGGTCGATGGCCGCGCAGTGGCCCTGGACACCCCGCTTGGATGGAAACCAAGCGAGGGTGGGCTCAACCTCGATGGCGTCGACGTGAGCGGTAGCGACGTCGAGCAGCTATTCGACATCGATCCCGAGGCGTGGTTCGCCGAGCTTGACGCGACCGAGCAATTCTTCGCCACCTTCGGCGACCGGCTACCGGCGGGTCTCACCACCCAGCTCACCGACATCCGCCGCCGGCTGAAACTGTCCATCGAAAACTGACGTGAGGCTCCACCCAACGTTTAATCCCCCTCGTGCGTCTTAGAAGGTAGACACTCTTCTACAAGACGCGCGAGGGGAACCGGATGGCCGCGGCAGCAACGCAGGAACAGACTGCGTACGGAGGTTGGCAATCGGTCGTTGCGACGCTGGTTGCTGAGCGCGGCGACTCTCTGACGCGATACGCCTGGCTGATCAGCGGCAGCGCGGATGACGCGGCCGACCTCGTGCAGGATGCCCTGGTGAAAACCTTTGGTCGCCTTCGCAACGGGTTCACCGTCTCCAGCGCTGAGGCCTACGTGCGCCGCGCCATCCTCAATACCTGGCTCGATAAAGGTCGTCGCACCACCCGCTGGCGTCGAATCGCGCATCTCACCGCCGTAACAGACATCCGGGACTCGTCGGCCCCGGCCACTGATAGCCGCCTCGACCTTTCGGCAGAACTCGCAAAACTCACCCCACGAGAGCGCGCCTGTATCGTGCTGCGCTACTACGAAGACCTCAAGGTCGACGACATCGCCGAGTGGCTCGGCATCTCCTCGGGCGCGGTCAAGCGCTACCTCAGCGACGGCCTCGCCACGATGGCGGTCGCCCTCGCCGAAGATCCCTCTTCCGCCAGACCCGGGCCCACCACCACTGACACGCAGGGAGCGATCCATGTCCACCGAATCTGACCTGAAGAATATGCTCGGCGACGCCGGCCCCGCGCTCGGTCACGTCGATCTCGCGCGGGTACTCCGGCGCAGCTCCCGGCGCCGGCTCGCCCAGCAGTTGACGGTCGGCAGCGCCATGACGCTCGCGGTAGCCGGCATCGGGGTTGCCGGGTTTACCGGCGTTCGCGGTCTCACGCCCTCGACCACCGCGGGATCCGCGTCCTCCGCGAAGGCTCCCGAGACCAAGGCGGATCCCTCCCTCGGGAGCACGGCGACGGATCGCGGGATCACGCGCGCACCCGCCGACAAGATCAATCTGTGCGGCGGCACGCTCGCCGAGGTCGTACCGAACGCGGACGGTCTCCTGCTCACCACCAGTTTTCCCACAGCGGATGCCTCCGCCGATCGCATTACGGGAACGGTGACCCTCACGAATTCGGGTAGCGAGCACATCACGGGAACCTCGACCGCTACCCCCGCGATCACCCTCTCGAAGGACGGGGTGGTGCTGTGGCACAGCAACGGCCTGACGATCGCGATGGCCGCGGTCGTCGACCTGGCTCCCGGAGCATCCCTGACCTACCAGGCGTCGTTTCGGCCGGTGTCCTGCGCAATCGAGGATGACAGCGCAGACAGCTTCCGTTCTGACCTGCCGCACGTGGCCGCGGGGCAGTACCAGGTCTCGGCCGCCCTCAACCTTAGCCGCCAGAATGCGGATGGCTCAGGGCTGGGCACCGACCTCGTGACCGGACCCGTGTCCGAGGTGACTGTGCGATAGCCACGCTCCCCTCACTGAGGGGGATTCAGTAGAATCGCAGGCGACATCGCCAGTATCATTCCCGCGGTCGAAGGAGCCTGTCATTCGCGTCACCGTCTCGGCCCGACTCTCCCGGCTGATCGCCGCGCTCACCATTGCGGTTATCGCTACGCTCGCATCGCCAATGAGCGCCAACGCCCAGTCGCCGGTCGATCTCGGCGGACGCTATGTGGTTGACACCGTCAACGCGGTCGGTTCGCGTGGGGCCGAGATTACGGCGGCAACGGATGCGCTGTACGCGAAGACAAAACTCCAGCTCTTCGTGGTCTACGTCGATAGTTTCACCGGGGTTTCCGACAAGACCGCATGGGCCTCAGGCGTGGCGCAGCGGAACGGACTCGGCGCGAACGACATCCTGTTGGCCGTGGCGACGGTGGATCGCAACTACTCGATTCATTACGGCGACGCGGCGCCCGACGCCTCCACCAGGAAGGCGGTCGAGACCGACGACATCATCCCGGCGCTGAAGAAGAACGATTGGGTGGGGGCCGCCGTTGCCGCCGCGAACGGCTACTCGGGTCTCTCCAGCGGGAGCAGTGGCGGCGGATCCGATCCCGGCACTCCCGCTACTTCGAGCGGTGGCTCGGGGCTGCCGGTCGTGATCGTGCTTTTGCTGCTGGCTCTCGTCTTGGTCGGAATTGTATTCTTCGTGCGGTCGCGACGCCGAGGCAGCACGGGCGGTGCGGTATCCGCCCCCGCGGGGCCGACCCAGGAGCAGCTTGACCAGAGGGCAAGCAGCCTGCTCGTGCAACTCGACGACTCGCTGAAGACGAGCGAGCAGGAACTTGGCTTCGCCGTCGCGCAGTTCGGCACCGAGGTCACCACCCCCTTCAGCGCGAGTCTCGCCACCGCCAAGTCCCAGGTCGCAGACGCATTCACACTTCGCCAGAAACTCGATGATTCGGTGCCGGAGACGCCAGGGGAGAAGCGTGAAATGACCTCGCGCATCATCGAACTCTGCGAAGCCGCCGACACAGAACTCGACGCCCAGGCTGAAGCTTTCGATGAGCTGCGCAAGCTCGAACAGAATGCACCCCAGGCGCTCGCGACGGTGGTGAGGGATGCCGAAGCCGTAAGAACACGACTCGTGGCCGCGCGCGCCACCCTCGCAACGCTGCAGGCCTCGTTTTCGCCGGCAGCGCTCTCGTCAATCGCCGACAACCCTGACCAGGTGGAGAAGCTCCTCGAGTTCGTGGGGACGGCCGGCTTGAACGCACAGTCCGCTATTACGAGCGGAGATACGGGTGCCGCTGCGGTCAACGTGCGGGCTGCGCAGGCCAGCATCGGCCAGACCACCCAGTTGCTCGATTCGATCGACACGCTCGCGTCGGGGCTCGCGGACGCACAGGGTGCACTCGCCGCCGCCGTCGCCGATACCCAGCAGGATCTCGCGACGGCTCGCGCGCTGCCGGCCGCCGCATCCGGTTCCCTCACTGCGGAGGTCGCCGCGGCGGACACCGCACTCACCGCGGCACTGACCGGGGACGGCCCGACTAATCCACTGGCCAGCCTCGCCTTGCTCAGTACGGCCAATGCCGCCCTCGACCGAGTGCTCGACGCCGTGCGCGACGAACAGCAAAAGCTGCGGTCCGCGACGGCCCAGTTGCCGACGGCCATGAGCACGGCATCCAGCCAGATCTCGGCCGCAAGTGACTTCATCACTACGCGCCGGGGCGGAGTCGGCAGCACCGCTCGAACGCGGGTCTCCGAAGCCACCCGACACCTCGAAACGGCGGTGGGTCTCGCACCCTCCGACCCCGTGCAAGCGCTCGCGGAGGCCACGGCTGCCCAATCACTCGCCTCGCAAGCGCTCTCCCTCGCACAAAACGACGTCGACTCCGCCGGCGGTTTGGGCGGCGGCATGGGCGGAAGCTTCGGTGGTGGACTCGGCGGCGGTCTCGGCGGCGCCATCCTCGGCGGTCTCATCGGCGGCATGCTGAGCGGCGGCGGCGGCAGTTTCGGAGGCGGAGGTTTCGGCGGCGGGGGTTTCGGCGGCAGCTCGCGCAGCTCCGGCGGATCGTTCGGCGGTGGTGGAAGCTCCAGCGGCGGACGCTTCTAGCTCCCTGTGGCCCTCGGCCTCTCCCTGGCTAACGGAACCTCCGGTTTTTCAGATGCAACGGACACAACGATAAGGAAACACAATGGCAAAGCAGTCAATTCTCGGACGTATCGCGCAGATGGCGAAGGCCAACATCAACGCGCTGCTCGATTCGGCCGAAGACCCGAAGATGATGCTCGACCAGATGGTGCGGGACTACACGAGCAGCATCTCCGAGGCCGAGAGCGCGGTGGCCCAGACCATCGGTAACCTCCGTCTGCTCGAGCAGGACCACGCCGAAGACGTCGACAATGCCGCGGACTGGGGCCGCAAGGCGCTGGCGGCGAGCAAGAAGGGGGACGAACTGCGCACCGCGGGTAACGCCGGGGACGCCGACAAGTTCGATAACCTCGCGAAGGTCGCACTCGGACGCCAAATGGCCTCCGAGAAAGAGGCGAAGGTTGCCGAGCCGACCATCGCGTCCCAGACCGCAGTGGTCGGCCAGCTCAAGCAGGGGCTCGACGCGATGCGCACGAAACTCAGCCAGCTCTCCTCGAAGCGCGACGAGCTGATTGCCCGCTCGAAGATGGCGGATGCCCAACAACAGGTGCAGGACGCCGTCACGTCGATCGACCTCACCGATCCCACGAGCGAGATCAGCCGATTCGAAGACAAGATCCGCCGCCAGGAGGCAACCGTTCTCGGCCGACAGGAGCTCGCAGCGTCGAGCCTTGACGCCCAGTTCGAACAGTTGGATGCCTCGGACGACGCGGTCGAGCTCGACGCCCGGCTCGCCGCACTGAAGGCCGGTACGCCGACCCCCTCCGCCATCGAGCAGTAGGCCGTGTGCTGGTCGAGTGGGCTGCCTGTGGCCGGCTCGACCAGCAGCGCGATGGGAACAAATCGCGCGCTCTTTCCGTTACTGGTCTCCATGACAACAATAGGAATTATCGGAGCAGGAAACATCGGAAGCCAGATCGCACGAAAGGCGGTCGAGAACGGCTACGACGTGGTGATCAGTAACTCTCGCGGGCCGGAGACCCTTGCGGATCTCGTCGCGGAGCTCGGTCCGAAGGCCACCGCTGGCAGCGCCATCCAGGCAGCGGATGCCGCGGATATCGCCGTCGTTACCGTGCCATTGAAGGCCTATCTTGATGTGCCGGTTGAGCCACTTGCCGGCAAAATCGTGATCGACACCAATAACTACTACTTCGAGCGCGACGGGCACATCGCCGAACTCGACGACGGCACCGCCACCGTGTCGGGGATGCTCCAGGCCCACCTGCCCACCTCTCGGGTGGCCAAGGGGTTCAATCACATCATGGCCGCAGATATCACCGGCGACTCGTACCCCGCCGGAGATGCCAGGCGTCGCGCTCTCGCCACCTCATCAGACTTCGCCGACGCCTCGGATTTCGTCACGAAACTCTATGACGAGTTCGGGTTCGACAGCGTGAACATCGGTCCGCTGGCCGACAGCTGGCGGGTCGAGCGCGACCGCCCGGCCTATGTGGTGCGCCAGAACGTTGCCGAACTCGAGGCCAACCTCGCCATAGCGCCACGCACGGTCTGATCCTCCGTCTCCCACGTGCTCCCGGTGGCGGCCATACTTGACAGGTGGCCGCCACTTTTCTCGTTGTTCCCCAATGGCAGGGCTCGGGTTCGTCCCGGGCGATGAGGCTCGCCGATGGCGCTGAGGCGATACGGGGCGATCTTCCGGCATCCGCGACCCATGTTGTCAATGTCCCGTCAGAGGCAGGCACCGACGAGGGCAGCACAGTGCTGCGGCTGAGTTCCCTTCGCCAAGTGCGCGATGCCCAACTCGCGGCGCTCGAGAGCATCTCCGGACTTGCGATCACCATCGGTGGAGACTGCGGATCCGATCTCGCCTCGGTGCAGCACGCCGCGGCGAACAACGACGCGATGGCCCTGGTCTGGATCGACGCCCACGCCGATCTCAACTCTCCCGAAGAGTCACCGTCACACGCATTTCATGGCATGGTGCTCCGCACTCTGCTCGGCGACGGCCCGGAGGCCCTTCTCGCGAGTACACCGCTCTCTCCCCAACGCGTGATCCTTGCTGGCACGCGTTCACTCGACGACGGTGAGCTCACTTACATCGAGGCGGCGGGCATCCCGGTAATCGCCCCGGAAGCCCTGGATATCGAGTCACTGACGGCGGCGCTCAGCGCAAGCGGTGCCACCTCCGTGTACCTGCACATCGACCTCGATGTGCTCGATCCGGCCGAATTCGGCTCTGTCGGCTACCCCGAGCCATTTGGTGTCTCGCTCGGCAGGCTGCTCGAATTAATCGCGGCGGCAAAGGCCGCCCTCCCCCTCGCGGGGGCGGCAGTCACCGAATTTGCCCCCGCTTCCCCGGATGCTGCGGCCGACGATATCGGCAGCATCCTGCGCATCATCGGGGCACTCGCCCGCTGACCGAGCCGGTGCCGGCAACATCTCCAGCGCCTAGCATTGTTGCACCGGCGCAACAGCAGTCGAAAGAGCTCTTGAAAGGCCAGCGGTGACCATCATCAATCCCTCCGGGATCTCCGCCCCCACAATCACGGTCGAGCGCGACGGGCACGTACTCCTCATCGGATTCAACCGGCCGGACAAGCGCAACGCGGCCAACTTCGCCCTGCTGCAAGAGCTCGCCCTCGCCTACGGTGAACTCGAGCGGGATCCGCAGCTGCGGGTGGGCTTCGTCTTCGCCCACGGCGACCACTTCACCGGTGGGCTGGATCTGGCTGACGTCGCCCCGAGAATCGGGCCGAACGGTCTCAACACCGTGCCAGACGGCGGCATCGACCCGTGGCAGGTCTCCGGCCAGCAGCTCAGTAAGCCCGTCGTCATGGCGGTGCAGGGCACCTGCCTCACGCTCGGCATCGAACTCATGCTCGCCAGCGATATCTCGATCGCTGCCACGTCGACCCGGTTCGGGCAGATCGAAGTCGCCCGCGGCATCCTGCCCTTCGGCGGCGCCACTTTCCGCCTCCCCCGCGCGGTCGGCTGGGGCAATGCGATGCGGTGGATCCTTACCGGAGACCTGTTCGATGCTGCCGAAGCCCACCGCATCGGCCTCGTTCAGGAAGTGGTGCCCGATGGCACACAATACGAGCGGGGTCTCGAACTCGCGCAGCGCATCGCCGCCCAGGCGCCGCTGGCGGTGCAGGCCGCTCTCGCCAATGCTCGGCTCGCACTGCGCGACGGTGATGTCGCGGCCGCCGCCGCGCTCCAGCCAGAGCTCGTGCGGCTCATGCAGAGTGAGGATGCCTCCATCGGCATGACGGCGTTCGTCACGCGAACCACCGCAGAGTTCGTTGGCCGGTAGGTCACCCGTCTGCCGCCTTTCGAGGTGCGCCAAGAGACTTTCTCCTGCCGCTTGACGATCATCGTAAAGGGGTCGACTATCGAGAAGGTCTTCCCTGTGCCCGATCCCCCGAATCGTGCGGCCGACCACGTCGCCAGGCTCGTAGCTGGGAAGCAGTTACCGACCTCGCCACCGACTCGCTTGGAGTACACATGATCGACACCACCTACGACCTCATCGTCATCGGCGCTGGAGCCGTCGGCGAGAACATCGCTGACCGAGCGGTGCAAGGCGGGCTCACCGCTCTGCTCATCGAGAGCGAGCTCGTCGGCGGCGAGTGTTCGTACTGGGCCTGCATGCCGTCCAAGGCCCTGCTCCGCAGCGGCATCGTGTTGCGCGCCGCCCAGGCTGTCGGGGGGGCACGTGAAGCCGTGACCGGCGAACTGGATGTTGCCGCCACCTTCGCTCGCCGTGATAGTTTCACCAGCAACTGGGATGACGCGGGCCAGGTGAAATGGGTCGAGGCGGCCGGAATAGCGTTTGTGCGCGGCCACGCGCGCCTCACCGGCGAGAAGCAGGTCACTGTCGACGACACCGTCTACACCGCCAGGCATGCGGTTGCGGTGAGTGTAGGGTCCGATCCGTTGCTTCCCGCCATCCCTGGCCTTGCGGATGTCTCGCCCTGGACGAGTCGGGATGCCACGAGTGCGAAGATCGCGCCCAAGCGGCTCGCGATCATCGGCGGCGGCGTGGTCGGCGTCGAGATGGCGACCGCCTATCAGAGCTTCGGCACCACAGTAACAATAATCGCCCGCGCGGACCTGCTCGGCAACCAGGAGCCGTTCGCCGGCGAGCTCGTGACGGCATCGCTCGAGAACTTCGGCGTCACGGTGCTACGCGGAGTCGAGATCACCTCCGCCCACCGGGACCACGACGGCGTAACTCTCGAACTCGACAACGGGTCGACAGTCGTCGCCGATGAGGTGCTCGTTTCCACCGGACGTCTGCCGCGCACGAACGACTTAGGGTTCGAGAACATCGGGCTGACCCCCGGCGACTGGATGGACGTAGACGACACCATGCTGGTGAAAGGCTTCGACTGGCTCTATGCCTGCGGCGACGTAAACCACCGGGCGCTGCTCACCCATCAGGGTAAGTACCAGGCGCGGGCGGCCGGAGACGTCATCGCGGCACGTGCCCTCGGCACCGGTGTTCACGACAACCGCTTTGGAAAGCACGCCGCAACCGCCGACCACGAGATGGTGCCCCAGGTGACCTTCAGCGATCCCGAGATCGCGTCGGTGGGGCTCACAGCGAAGGCTGCGGTGACGGCCGGCTATGACATCCGCGTGGTCGATTACAATCTCGGTGGGGTGGCCGGCTCGTCCTTGCAGGCTGACGGCTACACGGGCCACGCGCGCATGATCGTCGACGAGAAGCGCAAGGTCCTGCTCGGCGTCACTTTTGTGGGGCAGGATGTCTCGGAACTGCTGCATGCCGCCACCACCGCGATCGTCGGGGAGGTGTCGATCGACCGCCTGTGGCATGCGGTGCCGGCCTACCCCACGATGAGCGAGATCTGGCTGCGGCTGCTGGAGACCTACGGTCGCCCGTAACCGTCGAAATTAGCTGACCGCCAAACTCGAGTTCAGCAGAGGCTTGCGTACACTCCGATGAGCGCGGTCGCCGTCGCCGCCCAGGTGAAGCCCTCGGCGTAGTGTCGGGAGCAACGGGAAAGCCGCTCAAGTTCAGCGCCGTCATCGAGAAGGGAGACGGTCGCCTGCGCCCAAGCCAAGGGGTCGCGAGAGTCGATGAGCAGCCCCGACACTCCGGTCGACACCGACTCGACCAGGCCGCCACCGCGAAATGCGATCACCGGTGTGCCGCTGGCGGCCGACTCGAGGGCCACCAGCCCAAAAGTCTCCGAGTATGACGGCACGAAAGTGACTGCGGCGATGGCGAGCAGGTCGGCGAGCCTCTCCCGCGACAGCGCTCCGGCAAACCGCACCTCGGCGAGCACGCCAAGTTTTGCGGCGACCGCCCGAAGCAATGACGCGTAGCCACCTTGGCCGGGTGTCGCCTCCCCCGCCACCACAAGCAAAGGGGCGGAGCCACTCCGGGCGTGGAGTTCGGCGAGCACGCGGATCGCGAGCTCCTGGTCCTTGAGGGGCTGCACGCGTCCGACAATCGCGATGATCGGGCGTTCGGGCGCGATACCGAGTTCGCCACGCACGCGCGAGTCCGCGGCATCCGCTCGCGTGGGGGTGAACAGGTCGATATCCACGCCCGGCGGAATCACCCAGACCCGATCGGCGGGCGCGCGAACCTCGTCGATGAGGCTGGATACCTCTGCGGATGACCCGGCTACGACGGCGCTTGCCTGGTTCGCGAGGTACATCTCGGTGCGCAGCCGTCGCTCAGGCTCAGGCTCCTGCCCTGGCGCGAGGGCCGCGTTCTTCATGGCCGCGAGAGTATGGAAACTCTGCACGAACGGCAGTCCGAGCTCCAGCGCGACGGGGAGAGTCGCGAGCCCGCTCAGCCAGTAGTGAGCATGGATGAGGTCGTAGCGCGCCTCCTGGCGCCCGGTGAGCTGCGCGACAGCTTCACCGAACTCGTCCGCAACCTCCCCGAGACGCTCCTTGGGTATGACTCCGCGCGCGCCGGCCGGTAGTTCGTGGAGGCAGACGCCATCGGCGAGCTGACTGACAGCGGCATCTCCGGTCGCCCGAGTGATCAGATCGACCTCGACGCCCCTCAGCGCCAGCTGGGTGGCGGTGGCGAGCAGGGATACGTTCATGCCGCCGGCGTCTCCGCTGCCCGCGAGTGCCGCGGGCGATGTGTGCATGGATACGAGCGCGACTCGTTTCAGCGTGCCGGTCATAACCCCACTGTAGGGGTCCCGAACGAGCGACGGCTGGGCGGAGAATGGTGTGGACAGCCGAGTGGGACGGTGTAGAAACGAATCATGCCCACTACGAGCACGGCTCTCCGGCGCGCGATGACGCGCCTGGCACACCCGGGGTCGTGAGCGCAACCGCCGCGGGGGGACCCGTCGCTGAACTCAACCGGTTCGAAAGAGAAGCACGATGTGAGAAAGGGGGCTACCGATGAGCGGAGCCAGCGCAGAACTGAGTGGAAAAGTCATTGTGATCACAGGAGCCAGTTCGGGTCTGGGGCGTGCCGCGGCGATTGCGCTCTCGACCAGGGGTGCGACGGTCGCCGT
Source organism: Frigoribacterium sp. (assembly GCA_025408445.1). Classification (GTDB taxonomy): domain Bacteria; phylum Actinomycetota; class Actinomycetes; order Actinomycetales; family Microbacteriaceae; genus Lacisediminihabitans. The sequence goes on from JANYIZ010000049.1 coordinate 13,508, forward strand.
TGTCGGTCGCAATGCCGAGCGCACCCGCGCCGTCGCCGACCAGGTGGGCGGATTTCCGTTCATTGCCGACTTCGACAGCCTCACCGAGGTGCGCGCCCTCGCCGACGAGCTGCTCGCAAGCTACCCGCGCATCGACGTGCTTGCTAACAACGCCGGAGGGCTCGTGAGTACTCGCGGTCTCTCGGCAGACGGCCACGAGCGAACGCTGCAGCACAATCACCTCGCGCCGTTCCTGCTCACCGCGCTGTTGCTCGACCGTCTTACGCTCAGCGCCGGCCGTGTGATCTCCACCGCAAGTGGCGCGAACATGTTCTCGAGGCTCGACCTCACTGACCTCGACTGGAAACGCCGGGTCTATGCCGGAGGATGGCTGCCCTACGGCACCAGCAAACTCGTGACGATCATGTTCATCCGCGAGCTCGCGCGGCGCACGGCAGGCACCGGGGTCGACGCGTTCTCGTTCCACCCGGGGTTTGTCGCAACCGGGTTCGGTGCTGACTCGGCCCTGCTTCGCCTCGGTCAGTTCGTCAGTCGCGGGTCACTCGGGATCAGCCCGGAGCAGGGAGCCGCACCGCTCATCCACCTCGCCTCGGAGCACGACATCGCCTCGCCGAACGGCACCTACTTCGACGGACTCAAGCCGGATGGCCGGGAGCGAAAGGCTGCCTTCGACGAGGCGATGTGCCGCGAACTGTGGGAGAAGAGCTCCGAGATGGTCGGTCTCTAGCAGTACTCGTAATGGTATGCAGACTGCCCCTTAGCCACTACATTGCGGTCGCGCAGGATCACCGAGATGTTCTTGCCCTGCGCGGAGCAGGACGTCGTAAAGGCGCTGCGCGCAGTGTCCGTGTACTCGATCTCGATGACCTTGTTTCCGTACGGGCCGGTGAATCTGCCGCATTCCGCGTAAACCTGGCACTCCTCGGCGATGGCGAAGTCGAAACCGATCGAGGTCCTGCCGGTGGAGCCGAGCTCCGAGGTGTTCTTCTGGGCGATGGCGAGCCCGAGTGAGTGGGCGTGGGTCGCGAGAAGTGTCGCGAAGGCCACGTTGTTCGCCCTGGTGAGCGTGTTCAGGGAACGTGTCCAGGAGTCGAGATTGTCGGGCTCGATGGCCTGGAAGCCCTTCGTCTTGCAGCCATCGATCCAGCCGTTCACGATCGTCGCGATGCTCGAGCGCTTCGCAGCGGTGGAGGTGTCGAGGATGAATTCACCTGGCCAGTTCGGATCAGTCAGGTTGGTTCCGTTCGCCCGCTTTACGAGCAGGGTGCTGTGGCCAGAGGTCCAGAACGACGCCTCATCCGGCTGGGTCTGGAACGCGTTGACGTAACAGATGTTGTAGAGGCCAGCCACCGGGGTCGCCCTGCGATCGCGATCCACGATCGACACCGATGCCAGAGGCGTGTACGCACCGCCGATCTGGTAGTCGAACTGGCCATTCGTCAGTGGTAATGCCACCACGGCCGCCTGCTCCGATTGCGCGGCCAGCCCGATTCCGGTCATGAGGGCGGTGACTGCCAGTGCCGCGGATGCGAGGATCAGGAGCACTGGACGAGCTCTCACGACCGGTCTTGCTGGTGGCGCGTCACCACTGCGGCGGATGCTTTCGCTGCCAGCTGAGTCGACGCTCGAGCTGAGCGCCGATCGCGAGTAGCACGTGCTCGCCGCCGGGCCGGCCGACCAGCTGCACTCCCATGGGGATGCCCTCCGGGGTCTCATAGACCGGCAACGTGATGGCGGGCAGCCCGGTCACATTCGCGAAAGAGGTGAACGGCGTGTACTGCACCTGCTGCGCGAAGTTGTGCTCGGCATCCTCCGCATCGTACCAACCGACCGGGCGCGGCGTCATCGCCAGGGCGGGGGTGACGACCGCATCGAAGCGCCGGAACTGGCGGATGATCGAGCGCTCGAACTCGACGAGTGCATTCAGCGCGCTCGACAGCTCCCGTGCCGACACCTGCCTCCCGCGCAGCACGAGCCATTTGGTGAGCGGCTCGAGCAGATCGAGCTGGGTACCCTCGGCGGGAATTCCCGCCGCACCGGCCTGCCAGATGGTACGGAAGTTTGGGGCATAGGAGTCGTCCGGTTCGAGTGCGAAATCCTCGATTCCGTGCCCGACCGCGTCGAGCTCGGATAGCGCGAGGGCGAGAGCGGCGGATGCCTCGGGCGCGATCTCGATGTCGTACGCGTCATCCCAGGGCGAGGTTGTCATCACGCCGAGCTGGAAGCGACCCTCTCCACGTACCGCAGCGTTGAGCAAGGCCCCGCCGTCCCAGCGCGGGGCACGAACGGTAAAAGGGTAGTCGCCCCCCTCAATCAAGGCATCGAGCAGCATCGCGGCATCCGCTACAGACCGGGCAAGCGGTCCCGGTACGACCAGGCCACCGAGGGTACTGAGACCGGTCCCGCTCGGCACGAGCCCCCGCGAGGGCTTGAGGCCGACAAGCCCGCACGCGGCGGCGGGGATGCGTACGGAGCCCCCGCCGTCCGAGCCAGGAGCGAACGGCAAAAGCCCCGCCGCAACAGCGACCGCCGCACCCCCGCTGGACCCCCCGGCACCGAGTTCGGTGTTCCACGGCGTGCGCGCGGGTGGGGAGACGAGGCTTTCCGTGTAGGAGGGGAGCCCGAACTCCGGGGCGCTGGTCTTACCGAGGCTCACTGAGCCCGCGGCATCCAGAACCTCGACGATGGCGTCCGACCGGTCGGGTATGAAGCCATCCATGAGGCGTGAGCCGTAGCCGGTTCGCACCCCCGCCCGGTTCACCAGGTCTTTGTCACCGATGGGCAAACCCCAGAGTGGCGCACTCTTCGGCACGTTCTCGAAGAGGAATTCCGCCCGTATAATGGCCGCCTCTTCGGTCACTGTGACGAACGCACCGAGCCCTCCATCGAGACGCTCGATACGTTCGAGGTAGTGCCGAGTGAGCTCGACGGGAGTGATCTCACCGCGCTGCAACCAGTCCCACTGATCCTGTGCGCTGAGATGATGGAGTTCAAACACCCTTCGAGCCTAGGTCGTCGGATAGGGTCTGGTGCTATGCCGAGCAGTCCGATTCCTCCCTTCGCCCGCCACGGCCGGCTGCCGCGTTCGCGTCCCGCTATGACGGTGCTCGTGTTCGTCGCCGCTGCTCTCGCGGTCGTGCTGGTGAGCGCCGGCGCTGTCGCCAGCTTCGCGGTCTACGACGTCGCGAAGAGCGGGAAGCCGGGAGTGAAGCTCATCGGACAGAAGGACGGACCTGCGCCGGACATCGGAAGTTTCGAAGGCGGCATCAACGTGCTCGTCGCCGCAAGCGACAGCGGCGGCGGGGATGTCGGCACCTACGGCAAGCGCGGCGAGCACCTGAACGATGTGACGATGTTGCTTCACGTCTCCGCCGACCACACCAACGCGACTGTCGTGAGCTTCCCCCGCGACATGATCGTGCCGATCGCCTCCTGCCCGAACCCCAAGGGCGGCCACTTTCCCGCCCAGACCAACAAGATCAACGTCGCACTCACCTACGGCGGGCTTCCGTGCATCGTCAAGACCGTCGAGAATCTCACCGGTCTCACTATTCCCTTCGCCGCGCTCACCGAATTCCAGGGCGTTGTCGGCCTCTCCAACGCCGTGGGTGGGGTCACCGTCTGCATCGCCAAGGCGATCCACGACGAGCAGATCAGCTTCGACCTCGATGCCGGCCAGCAGACCCTCGTCGGACAGCAGGCGGTGCAATTCCTCCGTGTGCGCTACGGCGTAGGTGATGGCAGTGACCTTGCCCGAATCAGCAACCAGCAACTCTTCCTCTCCGCCCTCGTGCGCAAAATCAAGACGCCGGAGACTCTCGGCAACCCGATCAAGGACTACGCACTAGCCAAGGCCGTGATCGAAAACACGACACGGTCGGATTCCCTGAACAACCTAACAACCCTCGTGAGTATGGCTCTCGCGGTCAAGGACATCAGCTTCGACAAGGTGGTCTTCGTGCAGTATCCCGGCAGCTACGGCTCGGCAGCAGGACAGAACGGGGTGCTTCCGATCCGCAGCGCGGCCGACATCCTGTTCACTGCATTGAAGAACGACCAGCCGGTGTCACTCACCGGCAAAACCGGGGGCGGCACGACCACAGATCCGGCGGCGACAGTAGCCCCGACCCCTGGCGTCTCCACCGCGCCGAGCGGTGCCGCGACGAGCGCGCCGGGAGTCGCCCTGCCGAGCAGTGCGACCGGCCAGACTGCAGCCCAGTCGACCTGTACCAAGGGACAACGGGCGAAGGGCTGAGCCCCACTGCTCGAATCGAAGGCGCGCTATTGGAGCTCAAGGCGCAGCTGCCGCAGAAGCGTCTCGAATGCGGCCGGAGCATCCGCCACCACCCTGCGGCCGGTGAAGCGCCCGAGCGAGCGAGCGGTCGTGGCCACATTCAGCATCACGTGCTCGACGTGCGAACCCTGCTCATCCGGAACCACCCGGTACTCCCCCCGGTACCACCAGCCGCCTTGGGACACGATGAGGAACGCGGAGGGATCGGCGAGATAGAGACTGTGGGAGGAGTTGCTCGGCCGGAACCTGGCATCGAGAGCGGTGAAGACGGCGGCGGGCCGGGCGCGCACGTGGCCACGGAGGGTGTGGAGCACGACGAAGCCCCCGGGGCGGCGGCGAGGCGCTTCGGGCATCCCCCGACTGTAGCGTCCGCGCATCACGAAGTCGGTGGCCTCACTCTCCGCCAAGCACTTTTAGCTACATTTGTAACAACCTCAGGAGCAGCATGGGATACCTCTTCCTCGCCGGAGCCATCGTGGCCGAAGTGATCGCGACAACAGCCCTCAAGTTCGCCACCGGCGACGGGGTGAACAAAATCGTGCCATACGTGATCGTAATTCTCGGCTATATCGCCGCATTCGCCATGCTCGCCCAGTCGCTCGCCAAGGGAGTGCCGCTCGGTATCGCGTACGCGATCTGGGCCGGTGTGGGAGTCGTGCTGGTGGTCGCGATCAGCTGGCTGTTCTTCAAGGAGTCGCTCACCCTCGTGCAGGTCGCGGGAATGGTGCTCGTGATCGGCGGCGTCACGATGCTCGAGCTCGGCGGAAAGCACTGACGTGGTCGCCACGACGGCCAGGGGCGAAGCGCGTCGGAGGGCGTTGCAGGATGCGGTGATCCGGGTGCTCGAACACGGAGGACCCGGCACTGTCACCCACCGCGCGGTCACCGCCGAGGCCGGGGTGCCGCTCGCCGCGGCGACCTACTACTTTGCCAACATTGATGATCTGGTCGTGAGCGCGCTCCTGGGGGTCACGGCCCAACTGGTCGCCATGTTCGCTCCCCCGAGCGGGGGCGGGGGTCTCGCCAACCTCGCGGCGGTTCTGCACCACTGGGTCTATGGCTCTCGGGCAGCCGCCGAGCTCTGGTACCGCGCGTAGGAGGATGCGATCAATCCGCTCATACCGGATCCGCATCACGCGTGGGTAGTAGCCGTCGCCGTCGACGGGCTCATCCTGCGGATGCTCTGGCGCGGCGACCCGGAGTCCGTCACGGGAGTGCGCAGTGCGCCCCGCGACATCCTCGAGGCACCGCCAGAAGCTATTTGAGAGACTTCTGCATCAGGACGGTGCCGAGCCAGCGCTCGAACTTAAACCCGACCTTGCCCATTCGACCGATTTCCTTAAATCCGAAATCCCGGTGCATCTTTATCGATGCCTCGGCGCCCTTGTCTGCGATTACCGCGATGATCTCCTTGAGGCCGGCCGCCTTGGACGCGGTGATCAGTTCGCCCATGAGCACCCTGCCGAGACCCTTCCCGGTGGACGCCGCACGCAGGTAAATCGAGTTCTCCACGGTGAAGCGATAGGCCGCCTTCTCCTTCCACGGGTACACATAGGCGTAGCCGAGGATCTGCTGGCTTGGGCTCTCGGCCACGAGGTACGGCATCCCGAGCTTCTTCAAATGCTGAAACTTCGACCTGGTTTCCCGCAGGCTCTGTGGCACCTCGTCGAAAGTCACGGTTGAATTTGCCACGTAGTGGTTGTAAATTTCGCGTACGTCAGGCATGTCTTCGAGGCGGGCATCCCGGATCGAATACTCGAACGGAACTTGGAGCGGGGGCAGATTGCGTTGCGCCTCCCGCGGGCGGTGCGTGGCCTGGTATTCCTCCTCGAGCATGAGAGGAGTTTACGCCGGGATCGTCCAGTCGATTGGAGCCGCCCCCTGGGCAACGAGAGACGCATTCGCCCGGCTGAACGGCTTGGAGCCAAAGAATCCGCCGGATGCGGACAACGGGCTCGGATGCACCGACTTGATCACCGGTACCGGCGCTAGCATCGACTCGAGCGAGAGGGCATCCCGGCCCCAGAGGATCGCGACGAGAGGGCCGCCTCGCTCGGCGAGCGCGTGGATCGCGGTGGCCGTCACCGCCTCCCAGCCCTTGCGGCGATGCGCACCCGAATTGCCCGGCTGAACCGTGAGAACGCGATTAAGCAGCATGACTCCCTGGTCGCACCAGGCGCTGAGATCGCCATGCGGCGGCGGCTCGATTCCGAGGTCGGCGCGGAGTTCGCGGTAGATATTCTGCAGGCTTCGCGGCACCGGACGCACGGCCCGATCCACCGCGAACGAGAGACCGATGGGATGCCCCGGCGTCGGATACGGATCCTGGCCGACGATGAGAACGCGCACCTCGGCGAGCGGCAGGGTAAATGCCCGGAGTACATTCTCGCCGACCGGAAGGTAGCCGCGACCGGCGGTGGTCTCCGCACGCAGGAATTCCCCGAGTTCGGCGATGGTGCCAGCCACCGGCCGGAGCGCATCCGCCCATCCAGGGTCGACGAGTTCTGAGAGCGGTCGAACAGTCATCTCACACGGTGGCCGGCGGCAGCGACGACCACGGGAAAGCGATCCATTTCGAGGTCTTGCGCCAGACGTAGTCGGGCTCGAGCAGGGTCTCCGGCTTGGAGTAGAGACAGAGACTGCGCACATCCGCTTGTGCGCTGAGCAGCAACTCGAGCACCATCGCGAGGGTTCGTCCGGAGTCTGACACGTCGTCGACGAGAAGCACCCTCTGGCCAGCGACCGAGGGGGTATCGAGCATCGGGGACAGCAGCACTGGCTCGTCGAGACGCAGCTCGACCCCTGTATAGAACTCCACGTTGATCGCGCCGCAGCTCTTCACATCGAGGGCATAGGCGACTGATCCGGCGAGCAGCAGTCCGCCTCGGGCAATGGCGACGACCATGTCGGGCACGAATCCGCTCTCATGCACCTGCGCTGCGAGCTCACGGCTCGCCTCCCCGAACTCGTGCCAGCCCAGGATTTCGCGATCCGGAGAGCGCTGCTCGTCGATTGTCATGACTTCACGTTAGCTGCTCACAAGAGCCGCCAGATTTCGGCCAACGCCATCCCGGCGCTCGCCGATGTGCGGGGAGAGCCGGCGAACGTGAAGACATCCTCGCTCAAGCCGCCGGCGCGCTACAGCTTCGGAGTGAGCACGCCCCGGATGACTTTGTGCGGCGCCGCCTGCGCCACCGGTTTGATGGTCACTAAGTCGACGTTAACGAAGCCGGGAAGCTCGATGGAGTGCACGATCGCCTCGGCGATATCTTCGGCGTGCAGGGGATTCGCCACGTCGTCGTAGACGGCGTCGGCCCTGGCCTGGTCTCCCCCGAAGCGCACGAGCGAGAACTCGTCTGTCTTCACCATGCCGGGTGCCACTTCGAGCACCCGGATCGGTTCCCCGGCGAGCTCCAGTCGCAGCACGGCTACGAGGGCGTGCGCCGCGAACTTGGCGGCGTTGTACCCGCCACCGCCTTCGTAGGCGATGTGTCCGGCGATCGAGGTGACGGTGAGGATGTCCGCATGGGCGACACCGTCGGCATCCGGTGCCGCAGCAGCGGCTCTCAACAGCGGAAGAAGTGCACTCGTGACGCGCTTGACCGCCACGACGTTCACCTCGAACATTCGTGCCCAGTCTTCGGCAACACTCTCCTCGACCGATGCCATGCCGAACGCACCGCCCGCGTTGTTGACGAGGGCATGGATCGGCCCGAGAGCGGCGAGGTAGTCCCGGAGCGCGTCGACCTGCGCCTGGTCGGTGACGTCCGCGGTGAAGACCTCGGCCCCGGTTTCTGCGGCGAGCGCTTCGAGCCGGTCCGTGCGGCGGGCGACGCCCACCACATCCCACCCGTGCAAACGGAACAGGCGAACGGTGGCCGCCCCGATTCCCGAACTTGCGCCGGTTACCACCACGCGTCGTGACATCACTGCTCTCCCTTGTTTAGCTCTCTCCCACCGTAGCCCGGCTGTGGTGTGCGCCGGCCGGGTGTGGCCCTGCCCGCGATTGTTGGACACGGGGAACGTGCCACGACTACTCAACGGTCGATTGCGCCGACACGTGTCAGTTGGGACCAAATCACCCCACCACCTTGCCTCAGACAGCACTAGGAGCATCAGACACAGTCACGTGACCGGAGACGGGGTGGGGTCTGTCGTGACCTGATAACGTGCAGAGATGTACGCCATTGAGCTCGATGCTCCTGCCCCGCTGTCTGAGCATCCACTCAACTGGCGCGAGATCGCCACCCCTGAGCCCGGCCAAGGGCAGCTGTTGATCAAAGTAGCGGCCTGCGGGGTGTGCCGCTCTAATTTGCACATGATCGAGGGCGATTGGATTGATGGGGGAGTTCCTGCCATCAGCCCCATCATCCCGGGGCACGAGGCGACCGGCACGGTAGCTGCTCTTGGTGCGGGTGTGACGACTTTCCAGATCGGAGATCGGGTTGGCGTGCAGCCGCTGTGGTGGACCTGCGAGGAGTGCGAGTTCTGCCTTTCCGGCCGTGAGGAACTCTGCCATGAGCGCAAAATCACGGGTGAGCACGTAAACGGCGCATACGCGGAGTTCATGCTCTCGTATGCGGCGCACAGCTATCACGTGCCTGAATCCATCGACCTGGTTGACGCGGCTCCGCTCTTCTGCCCGGGAATAACCGCGTTCAGCGCCGTTTCGAAGCTCGACCTCGGGCCCGGGAAGCGTGTGGGAGTTTTTGGCATCGGCGGCGTTGGTCACATGGCCATTCAGTTCGCGGTACTCACCGGAGCCGACGTCATCGCAGTCGGTCGCAGCGCGGGTCACCTCGAGGTAGCGAAAGAGCTCGGTGCAGCGGAGGTGGTGGACTCGACGAAGGTCGATCCGGGTGAATACCTGGAAGACTCACTCGACGCGGTGCTCACCTTCGCGCCCTCCGACGCCGTGAACGCCGGCGCACTCCGGGCACTGAAGTGGGGCGGCACTCTCGTCACCGGTGTTCCCCTGACGTTCCAGGGGTTTCCCTTCAACAAGAGCCAGACCGTTATGGGCACGATCCTCGGCAACCGCGCACAGATGAATGAGGTGCTGCGTCTCGCCGCGGACGGGAAGATACGCACCGTGGTCGACCGCTTCCCGATGGCCGACGCAGCCGATGTCCTGCAGAAGCTCACCAGCGGAGAGTTGCGCTCGCGCGCCGTGCTCGAAAACTGAGCTCCGACCGGCTCTTGTCAGGTGTCCGCGAAAAGCGACGCAGACACCGTGCCCGGAAGCTCGAACGAGTGGACCAAAACTCGCGGCCGGTCACGGATCACAGCGTCACCGGTCACCCCACCCCATCCGCCTTACAGCATCCACCCATCAGGACAACCCGACGATCTCGCCGTTGTCGTCGATGTCGATGTGTTCGGCCGCCGGAGCAGACGAGAGACCTGGCATGGTGCGCATGTCGCCACAGATGGGATAGATGAACCCGCGCTGCGACCGACTGCGATGACGTCGGCTCCGGTGAGTACCGCGAACTGAATGGCCAT